>CBFHRK010000009.1:0-24545 GCA_965658225.1 Flavobacteriales bacterium
CGCGTATTAATGAGTTTCACAAAGTAAACGATCTCCCTGTTGTGGGCATCCGAGAAGGGAGTTGGTTACACGTGAGCGGAGAGCAAACGGAATTGAAAGGACCGCATACAGCTCGGATATTTAAAGCAGGTGAAGTACCCATAGAAATGGCACCGGGAGTCCTTCGATTAGCCTAAAACGGCTATTATTTCTTTGTCCCCGTCCAAGGTGCAGTAAAACTCCGTTTTGGGCAGTATGTTTGACCATAGAGTACTCCATTGAACATATACCCAGAGTGATAATAAGTACTGCTTTTATCTTTTGTACTAAAAGCGAAATAGAGCTTCTCCCATTTGGTATTCAAAAGGCCATTTTCAATCGAACTACCGTAAAATGAGCCCTCTAGTGTATTCTCTTTCACAGAAGAGATCGAAAAAGTCTGAAAATATTCTTCGGAATCGGGCGTCGGTCGCAAATCAATAATCCACTCTCCTTTGAGAATTTCGCCGGGACTAACCTCCGAGTCTTGAGCAAAGGAGAATAGGGGTGCCAGCAGTAGACTGAGATAGGCAAGCGATTCGAATCATTCTTATTTTCGGATTCATTGAAGGGCATTTTGGATTTAGAAAAAGTAAGGTACAACAAGCTGCAAAGAGCAAAAAAAAAGACTCATGAATAATTCATGAGTCTTTTCAATTTAAAAACAGCTTTTTGTTTAAAGCTCAAGTGCTTTTTTCACATTGGATTCACCTCCAAGAAGATGTTCCGTTGGGTTTTCAAGAGCCTCTTTCACGGCTACTAGGAATCCGACCGATTCGCGCCCATCAATAATGCGATGATCATAGCTTAAGGCTACGTACATGATGGGTCTAATTTCTACCTTCCCATTTACCGCCATTGGGCGTTCCACGATGTTGTGCATCCCGAGGATGGCACTTTGTGGAGGGTTAATGATCGGAGTACTGAGCATAGAACCGAAAACACCCCCATTCGTAATGGTAAAGGTTCCACCGGTCATTTCATCCAAGGAAATAGATCCGTCGCGTACTTTACCTGCAAGGCGTCCAATTTCGCTTTCAACGCCTCTGAAGCTCATGTTCTCGGCATTGCGAAGCACCGGCACCATAAGTCCTTTAGGGCCGCTTACAGCGATCGAAATATCGGCATAGTCAAATGCGATTTGCTGATCGCCATCGATCATTGAATTAACGTCTGGGAATAACTCAAGAGCGCGGGTAACGGCTTTCGTAAAAAAGCTCATGAAACCGAGACCCACACCGTGTTTCGCTTTAAATGCTTCTTTGTATTCCGAGCGAAGGGCAAAAATGGCGCTCATATCTACTTCGTTGAAAGTAGTGAGCATGGCTGTTTCGTTTTTCACGGATACTAATCGAGCCGCTAGGCTCCGACGCAATTTCGACATCCGCTTCGATTCCGAAGTACGTGCCCCTTGCCCTGGAGAACCCATGGAGGCAACTGCTTTTACAACGTCGTCTTTAGTAATGCGGCCGTCTTTTCCCGTACCCGTTACACCGGATACTCCGCTTTCATCCATAAGCTTTTTGGCTGCTGGTGAAGGCGTTCCCGTAGCGTAGGTATCGGCCTTTGCAGCTGGCTTTGCGGTTTCTTCCTTTTTGGCTTCTTGTTTCGGAGCCTCTTCTTTTTTCTCTTCAGATTTTTGAGCGGTAGCGGCACCCTCGGGAGCTACTCCATCACGATCGATGAGGCAAACCACAGCGCCAACGGCTACGGTATCACCTTCTTCGGCTTTTAAAGTAATGATTCCACTTTCTTCCGCCGGAAGCTCCAAAGTGGCCTTATCGGAATCGACTTCCGCAATGGCCTGATCCTTTTCTACATAGTCGCCGTCTTCTACTAACCAAGCGGCAATTTCTACTTCGGAGATCGATTCCCCTGGACTGGGGACTTTCATTTCTAAGATCATGATCGTTTATTTCTTTGTGATCGAATTAAATATCAAATGTTTGTTCAATAATGGCGCGTTGGCGACTTAATGCGCGCTTGCTGGACCCGGTAGCAGGCGCGGCACTCGCATTTAAACTGACCCTTTGCAGACGCACTTCCTCAGGGAAATGCTGTAAAAGGAATCCCCAAGCACCCATATTGGCCGGCTCTTCTTGAGTCCAAATATGCTTGCTTGCATTTTTGTACTTAATGAGCAGGGCTTTAATTTCATCTTTCGGAAGCGGGTACAATTGCTCAATACGAACCAAGGCAACGTCGTTAGCTTTCCGCTCTTCTTTTTCGGCAAGTAATTCGTAATAAATTTTACCGGTGCAAAAGACTACTTTATTTACTTCCGCGGCCTTAGCGGCCGGATCGTCAATAACGGTTTTGAAATGTCCTTCCGAAAGTTCCTCCAAATGGCTAGTCGCTTGCGGATGACGAAGCAAACTCTTCGGCGTCATAACCACGAGTGGTTTTCTAAACGTACGTCGCATCTGACGTCGTAGAAGGTGGAAATGGTTTGCCGGAGTGGTTGGGTAGGCAACAATCATGTTGAGTTCCGCACAAAGCTGCAAGAAACGCTCAAGTCTTGCGCTTGAATGTTCGGCTCCCTGACCTTCATAACCGTGTGGAAGGAATAGGACAATTCCGCTTCTATTTTTCCATTTGTCTTCTGCCGCACTGATGAACTGATCGATCATGATTTGCGCGCCGTTGGAGAAATCTCCGAATTGGGCTTCCCAAATGACTAAGGTTTCCGGTGCTGCTAAAGAATAGCCGTAATCGAATCCCATCACCGCATATTCGCTCAGTAGGGAATTGTAAATGGCAAAGCGACCTTGGTCGACGCCCAAGTTATTCAACAGGCAAATTTCTTCTTCCGACTCTTCTACTTTCATGATAGCATGACGGTGCGAGAACGTTCCTCGCTCCACATCTTGCCCAGAAATACGAACGTTATGTCCCTCCGTGAGGAGGGAAGAATAAGCCAATAACTCGGCCATTCCCCAATCGAGCTGATTGGTTTCGGTGATCATTTTGCGGCGATCGCCCAGAACCTTCACCATCTTTTTGTAGAGCTTCTTGCCTTCAGGTTCCGAGCTAATAACCAAACCAAGGTCTTTCAACTTGGCCAAATCATATGTTGTATCCACGTCGGCAAACATCTGTTCTACGTTATTTGCGAAGGTGTAGGATTCCCATACTTCCTCCATGAAAGGAGTAATCTTGTTTTTCTCTATGCGTTTGGATTCATCAAAATCACCTTCTAGAAGCTTTTTGAAATCCGCTTCCATTTCCCTCAACACGGACCGATCAATGGTTCCTTCTTCAACTAATTTACGCGTATATATTTCGCGAGGATTCGGGTGTTTCGCGATGTACTTGTATAAATTGGGCTGCGTAAAACGAGGCTCATCACCTTCGTTGTGGCCGTACTTACGATATCCGAGTAGGTCGATAAATACGTCTTTATTGAATTTTTGACGGTAGTCCATCGCGAAGTGAATAGCGTGCACTACTGCCTCAACATCATCGGAATTCACGTGAAGCACTGGGCTTAAGGTCACTTTTGCAACATCGGTACAGTAGGTACTTGAGCGTCCGTCTGTGTAGTTCGTGGTAAATCCAACTTGGTTATTCGTGACGATGTGAACAGTACCCCCTGTTTTATAGCCATCTAGATTGGCCATTTGAATTACTTCATACACAACGCCTTGTCCTGCTATGGCTGCATCCCCATGAATAAGGATGGGTACTACTTTACCGATTTCTTCGTCCCAATCATTATTGATTTTTGCCCGGGCCATTCCTTCCACCACTGGGTCTACCGCTTCCAGGTGCGAAGGGTTTGGACTCAGATTTAATAGAACCTCCAAGTTATCGGACGTTTTGTGTTTTGTGGTGTACCCTAAATGGTATTTTACATCTCCATCGAAAAGTGCGTCTTCGAAGTCTTTGCTTTCGAATTCTGAGAAAATTTGTTTGTAGGTTTTCCCGAATATATTAGCCAATACATTCAGTCGACCACGGTGCGCCATGCCCATTACAAATTCTTTCACTCCGAGCGAGGCCCCGCGTTCAACCGCCGCATCCAAAGCGGGAATAAGCGATTCAACTCCTTCAAGGCTAAATCGTTTTTGACCTACAAATTTTCTGTGAAGGAAGCCTTCAAATGCCACGGCTTCGTTTAACTTTTCAAGAATCTCAATCTTCTTTGATTTCGAAAATTGAGGGGTATTGTAACCTGTTTGCAACCAGTCTTGAATCCATTTGCGCTCTTCCGGATTTCGGATATACATGTATTCAACGCCAATTGATTGGCAATAGACTTGCTCCAGGTGATCAATGATCACTTGTAAAGTGGTTGCTCCTAAACCAATTTCATGTCCCGCTTGAAAGGTCGATTGTAAATCGGATTCGGAAAGGTTGAAGTTGACTAACTCAAGAGTTGGAGAATATTTTCTTCGTTCACGAACCGGATTCGTTTTCGTGAAAAGGTGGCCACGCGTGCGGTAACCCTCTATTAGTTTCAAGACGGCGAACTCATTCTCGAGTTGCTTATTCGCTGCTCCAGAAGAAACTTGATCCGCGGCATATTCTAAAGGAGAGCCGTCGTAGAGTTCCTGTGCAAAATCATAGCCTTGAAAAAAGGCGCGCCAGCTCGGTTCTACTGAATCGGGCGATTCGAGGTATTGCTCGTAAAGCTGATCTATAAATTGGGTGTGGGCAGCTCCTAAAAAGGAATATCGATCCATGGGTATTTATCGTGCGTGAAACGGGTCAAAAGTACGAATTATAGCCAATGGCTACATCCGATAAGACAAACATTATAGGCTACTTAAAGTTTCATTTCCCGATTAACCGTCGGGAAGCTGAGTCTCTGAAAAGCCCTCACTGTCTTGTGCGTTTTTAAAATGATCACGAAGGATCACTTTTTGGAGTTCGCGCTCTAGAATTTTCTGGGTAACGTATTCAATAAAATCGGCTCGTTCGTTCACGGCATGGCGCAAATCGGTTTCTTTTAAATCGATTCGGTAAAGCAAATTCATCAGTCGCTCCGGATTCCCAGCAGACAGAGTTGCGATAATGGATTGTACCTGTGCTGATAGTTCACCATATGCGGCTTCCGGATCGCCAGAAAATGTGATATCAATTTCGAAAATTTGAAAATCTTTCTGAATCTGCTCCACTGTGCGGCGCAAATAGCTCAGTTGACGGCGGTATTTTTCGAAATCGAGCGGTAACGACATTAGTGTTCGCGTTGCATCAGTGTTTCAGCCAGGTGTCGAAGGGGTTCTTTTTGTTCCTCACTTGTATCAATGATACGCAAATGATTCATCGCTTCATTAAAGTAAGCATCCATTTTTTCACGCACTTGTTTCGGTATTTCAAGCGCGTTATAAACCGCGGTAACGCAAGTCACTTTTTCTGAATTTCGATCTTTTACATTAATAAACCGATGCAATTCGGTTTTCTGTTCGCTGTTGGCTTGCGCTTCAGCCATGAGCCACAAGTAGGTTTTTTTATCGCTAATAATATCACCGCCAACTTGTTTCCCTACTTTGCTTTGATCGCCGTAAACGTCGAGGTAATCATCTTGAAGTTGAAAGGCCAATCCTACATTTAGTCCAAATTCGTAGAGGTGTTGCGCTTGTTCTTCGGGGGCATTGGCTATGAGTGCACCCATTTTCAGAGCTGCGGCTAATAGAACCGAGGTTTTATTTTCAATCATGTGAAGGTATTCATCGACCGTCACATCATCGCGCACTTCGAAGTTCATATCGAGCTGTTGTCCTTCGCAGACTTCGATAGCCGTTTTGTTGAATAGGCTAAAAATCTCGGGTTGCACATCGCGCCGTAGGCGCAATAAAAAATCGTAGCACTTAACTAGCATAGCGTCACCGCTCAGGATGGCAATATTGGTATTCCATTTTTCGTGCACGGTAGCCTTGCCTCTTCGCAGCGGGGCATCGTCCATGATATCGTCGTGCAGCAGGCTAAAGTTGTGGAACCACTCTACTGCCTCAGCGGCAGGAAGGGCATCTTTGACATTACCACCGAAAAGCTCTGCACCCAAAAGCACCATTACGGGGCGCAAACGCTTGCCGCCTAGAGAGAGAATGTAGGCCATGGGGGCGTATAACTCTTCCGGTGAACCTTCTATGGGCTCTTTATTTAGCGATTCCGAAAAGAGTTTTTGTAAGGCAATAACTCTAGGATGCATCAAAATTCGCGGTTCAGAAGTTTCATTAAGTAAGCCCCATATCCACTTTTAACAAGGGGCTGGGCTATATTTTCGAGCTCTTGATCATTTATAAAGCCTTGTCTCCAGGCAATCTCTTCAATACAACCAATTTTTAATCCTTGTCGATCTTCAATTACTTGTACGAAATGACTTGCTTGCATGAGGCTATTGAAAGTGCCCGTATCGAGCCAAGCAGTTCCTCGGTCTAGGATACCCACTTGTAAATCGCCTCTTCTCAAATACTCTTTATTGATATCGGTGATTTCGTATTCACCACGTGCCGAAGGCTTCAAGTTTTTGGCAATCTCAACGACGTCGTTATCGTAAAAGTAAAGCCCGGGAACGGCGAAGTTACTTTTTGGCTTCAAGGGTTTTTCCTCAATGGAGATCGCCTTTTGATTTTCGTCAAATTCAACGACACCGTAGCGCTCGGGATCCGAAACGTGATAGGCAAAAACAACTCCTCCTTTGGGGTTTTGGTGTTCCACAAGCAATTTGCCCATTCGGGCGCCGTAGAAAATATTGTCTCCTAATACTAAGGCTGCCGGGTCGCTTCCAATGAATTCTTCGCCCAGAACAAATGCTTGTGCGAGTCCGTTCGGCACCTCCTGAACTTGGTAGGTGAAATTACATCCAATGCGCGATCCGTCACCGAGAAGTTCTTCAAAACGGGGTAAATCGTGCGGAGTAGAAATGATCAAGATATCCCGAATGCCCGCCATCATCAAGGTCGATAATGGATAATAGATCATGGGCTTGTCATAAATAGGCATGAGCTGTTTACTCAAGGCAAGGGTAAGCGGATGCAGTCGGGTACCGGCGCCTCCTGCAAGAACAATTCCTTTCATAGTAATTAAAGTTTTCTAGCGATTAGTCTCTTTCCTCACTTGGAGACTTTGGAATCACTAATTCGTTCAAATCAATATCTTCTTCTTCGTCTAAGATATCAATTAATGGCTCTTGAAACGTTCGCGTGGTGATGCGCTTTTCAAGTGTAAGTAACAACGACGGAAGAAGTAATAAATTGGCCAACATGGCGATCAAAAGGGTTATCGATACCAACAAGCCGAGCGCTTTAGTTCCTCCAAATTGAGAAGCCATGAAAATGGAAAAACCGAAAAAGAGCACAATACTGGTGTAGGTCATACTCACTCCCGTTTCCCTTAAAGCAGCCAGCACGCTTTCTTTAATATTCCAATTCCGCACTTTCAACTCCTGACGGTATTTGGCGAGAAAGTGGATGGTGTCATCTACACTAATTCCAAAGGCAATGGAGAATACTAAAATGGTAGAAGGTTTAATTGGGATGTTAAAATAACCCATCAATGCCGCGGTCAGTAAAAGTGGAATAAGGTTGGGAATCAAAGACACAATAACCATCCTTGCCGATCGGAACATCCAAGCCATGAATAAGGCAATCAAAAGAATTGCGAGGGCTAAGGATACCACTAAATTCTTGACTAAATAATTTGTTCCCATAATAAAGACCACGGATGTTCCTGTCAGAGTTACGTCGTAGCGGTCTGGATTAAAGATCTTATCAATGGAAGGGCGAAGAGAATTTTTAAGCGAATCCATTTCTTTGGTACCTATATCGGCGATATTCGCAGAAATACGCGCATAGCGACCGGTTGAGTCTACGAGCACCTTAACTGCGCTCGCACTCGTGTTCGAGCGGTCTGCGTAGGAAAAAATGAAGTTTTTGTCTTGCGAATTGGGCAGACTGTAATAGCTCGAATCGCCTCCATAAAATGCTTGTCGCGAGAATTTCGCTAAATCAACAATCGAAAGTGACCGCGAAAGCTCGAGTTTCTCAGCCATGATGCTTTGAAGCGCATCCATTTTCTTGAGGTTCGAAAGTGACGTGGTTCCTTTTGCTCGTTTGGTATCAATCATAATTTCGAACGGCAGTACCCCGTTGAAATTATCTTCAAAGAAAACCAAGTCTTGATAGAGTTTTGCGTCTTGAGGGAGGTCTTCAGCCAAGTTCCCTGTTTTCCGCATTTGAATCATTCCAAAAACACCGAGCGTAATCAGAATGGCTGTAGTAATGTAAATGCTGTTCCGTTTGTACTGCACGCGAATCATCATCCAATCGACGACTTTATTAATCCATTGACGCTCGAGGTGGCGTACATGACGCGTTTTCGGTGGTTTGGCGAAACTGAAAATTATTGGGATGAGCAAAAGCGACAATAAAAATACCGCCATAATATTTACCGAGGCCAAAATACCAAACTCCACAAGTACCCGACTGCTGGTTAAAATGAAGGTGGCAAAACCCGAAGCAGTAGTCGCGTTCGTCATTAGTGTCGCATTTCCAATTTTATGGATTACTCGACTCAAGGCTTTTACTTGATTACCGTGTTTTACGTATTCCTGGTGGTATTTATTTAGCAGGAAAATACAGTTGGGAACGCCAATAACAATGATCAGCGGAGGTATTAACGCGGTGAGTAAACTTACCTTGAATCCGAACAGAACAATGAAACCCATAGACCAAACTACGGCCACAATAACCACTACCATACTGAAGAGCATGGCTCGGAACGATCGGAAAAACAAGTAAAGAATAATGGCCGTGACCAACAGAGCAAGGAGCACAAACAACACAATTTCTTGCTGTACTTTTTCCGCGTTCACGGTACGTATGTAGGGGAATCCGGAGGTGTGTGTTTCTAGTCCGGTTTCTTTCGAAAAATCGGCAATGATTCTCCGAAGGTTATTCACCACTTTCACGCGCTTTTTACTGTTCAGCAGTTCTTTTTCAAGCGATATCGCCATAATAGTGGCTCCCGTTTCCGGATTGAAAAGGATTCCGTCGTAGAAAGGCAATGAAAATATGCGATTTCGAAGGGCGTCTAACTCTGCCTGGTCGGCAGGAAAAGTGGTCATTACGGGTTTTAATTCAAAGGCCTGCAAATCGTCATTTCGTTCAATGACCAAAGCGTCTGAAATAGTAATGGCATCAATGACTCCCATTTGAACGCTCAGCGTATCCGCTAAATGGTTCCAATCGGTAAAGTGATCGAGCGTATAGAGATCGGGATCCGTAATTCCAACGACAATGATATTTCCTTCGTCGCCGAAAATGGCTTTGAAATTTTCGTAGCCAATATTCGTTGTATCCGTTTTGGGAAGCAGTCGCGCATATTCATAGTCCATTTGAACGAACTGCGCTTTATAGCCCATAAAGGCGGTAACTAGCAAAATAGCCACCAAAATGGTGATCCGATTTCTAAGAATAACTCGAGCTACGAACGTCCACATACTAAAGGGTCGGCGAAGGTTTGGAACGAACGAAAGTACGGATTATTCCTGCCAGAAAAAACGGTAGGTGGCTCGAATCGCCACGTTGTTCCAGAATCCGGGTCGCGGGTACGATCCATACCGATAATAAAGTCCTAATCCTGTGGAGTTTAGGATTTCCGTAATTTCAATTCCCGATTCGTAGTACCCGTTATTCATCACCTTTTTTCCGATGTTGAGGTGTTTGTCAGGGTTTTCTAAATCGCCCCAAGCAGCTTTGGTAACCACCCAGAATTTCGCGTTGATACTTTCTTTTCGGAACATGCGTCCAAAATTGTGACGCAGAATAATTTGTCCGTACCGATCGCTCAGAAACTCATTTCTGCGCATCGTTTCAAAACTGTATTTATCGCTGATTACGTTGGGACCGTTATACCAACCGGCGTATAGTCGCGAGTAGGGAAGGTCGCCACCCGCCCATCCACCCGTTAGGGTGAGGTATAAATCACCTACATGGCGGATTTTCCATTTGTATTCGAGGCGGGCGTCAAGACGCGTATAATTGAAATCGTTCCCCCAAAGGCCTTCAATACCTTGCGTTACTTGAAAGGTGTAAATCGGATACGATTTTTCAATAGTCACATACCCGAATTGCGTTTCCATATAGCGATCGTTTGGCGACCACTGAACCGAAATCCCCGCTTCACTGTAGTTAAATCGATCTAGTGTGCTGGTTGGATCGTTAACATCGGAAAGGTATTCATACTCGCCAACCGTATGTCTGCGTTCCCACTGTCCGAATATTTGCGCTTTCACATTCGACCATGGCCTAACGGCCAGATAGGCCCTGTGCTGAATTGTTTTATCGACTTGTTCAACGGTAAATCCGCGATAATCGTCAATTAATAAAGGTCGATCATTCACGTGGAATTGAACGCCACCCGATTCCGGAGTGTCGAAAGAATAGGCATATCCGAAGCGGAGGTCTTTTGCCTTGTTTAGCGTTACTTCGCCATCGAGCCCGTATTTTGCGGCTTCATCGCGAAAACCCCAACCCCAGAATCCACCTACGGTGAAATGCTCACTGACTTTTTCATTGGTATGGAGTCCAACACCCAAACGAGCGGCTTCGTAACTATTCACTTGAATGATTCTGTTGAGGTCTATGCTTATGGGTCCGACAGGCACCTTTCCCGAAACCACCGATTGAAGTACTTTGAGCTTTAAATCGAGGTTCTCGGCTTCACCAATAGAGTCGATGAATCGGTACGTTTCCTGTTCTTTATCGGTGAGGGAGCTATCGAGCCGATAGGCTGACCAAAATTCATCGTCGCGTTTGGCCGCTTTTGTTTCCAGTGTTACCGCAGTTCCGGGTATCGATTTCTTCTCTAGTTCCGGATTTACTTGGATATTGGAGAGGTAACTTCTTCCGATGGCCTTTGCCACAATACCGTTCGCTTCGATAGGCGGAATAATATCGGTATTCAATTGCGTTGGGAACCAGTGTTCACCGTCGATACGTTCATAGCGCTGCTGAATTTTAATCGAGAAGGGCGGATCTTCTTCGTCGGGTTCTGCGATTACATTCGAAATAGCATATTTCTTGGAATGGATATAAACGACTCCTTTCAAACCGCTGATGTTTGCCTTTACGGAGGGCTGATAGGCGATTACGAAAACAGAATCGGCGTCGTCGGTATAAATGGTATCGCGAATTTCATAAACATACCGTTTGATAGAACCTTTGGCTATTGGGTTCAAATAGCTTTGGCCGAGCACAGATATGTAATCGTCGTAAAAACTGAACGACTGAAATTCGTTGGCTAGGATGACAAAACTTGGATTCTTGAGCCCAGATATGCGCGAGGCAATGACGCGTTCATTATCGCGCTTGTCTTTGATGAATTTGCGCTCGGTAATGCTCTCCATGATGAAGAGGTGCTGTTTGTCGGTAAATTCTTTGAGTTCGAGATTACTGCTGTCTTCTCTCGTTAACGGAGTTTCTGGAATCTCCAGTGAGTCGGTATCAACAGTGATCAGAAATTTGGAGTAAGAATCGTAGGAAAAAGAGTTGTAATTGGTCGGCGCATTTTCATCTTTATGGTCGATTGCTTTGCGGATAATGCGGTGGGCCGGATTTTCCTGTGCAACGAGCTCTACTTCATTAATCAAGAAATTTTCTGCGACCATTCTTATTTCCCAACGATTATTCTTCGTTGAGGCAGGAACGGTTACTGTTTTCGTTTTATACCCGACAAAACTCAATGTAATTGTCTTTGGCTGTAGGTCGGTGTCAATAAAGAAGCGTCCGTCTATATCAGATACCGTTCCTTTGCGCGTATCATCATAGGTTATATGAACAAAAGCAAGTCGTTCATCGGTTTTTTCGTCTACAATATACCCAGCAAATCGTTGGGCGAAAGAGCTTGTTGCAACGAGCGTAAGGACCAAAAGGAAGAGTCTTTTCATGCTTGTGAGTTTATGCAGGGCTTTAGGATGGCATAAAGTACCAAAAAAGAAAAGCGCACATCAGAAGACGGGCGCTTTTCAGTTTCATTACGTTTCACGGGTTAAACATGCATAATTTCTTCTTCCTTGCGTTCCATATGCTTGTCTACTTTCTCGCTATAAGTATTTGTATAGCCTTGGATTTGCGCTTCGGCATCTTTTCCAAGGTCTTCTGATAGCCCGTCATTGATGAGCTTTTTTATTTCGTCATTCGCCTCTTTACGCGCATTTCGGATCGACACGCGCGCGTGTTCCGCTTCAGCTTTTGCTTGCTTTACTAAATCGCGTCGGCGCTCTTCAGTTAAAGGCGGAATATTAATGATAACGGCCTCGCCATTATTCATTGGGTTGAGTCCAAGTCCGCTGTTCAAGATTCCCTTTTCGATTTCTTGAATCATTCCTTTCTCCCATGGCTGAACGGTAAGCGTTCGTGCATCTGGGCTATTGATATTCGATACTTGAGCTAGCGGTGTCATAGAACCGTAGTAATCCACATGAATTGAATTCAGCATGGCCGGATTCGCCCTTCCAGCGCGAATTTTCAATAACTCTTTTTCTAAATGATCAATACTTTGGCCCATCGATTCACGGGCGGCATCAAAAATGAATTGTAATTCTTCGTTCATCATCCTTTTCTTTAGGGTGGCCTAATTTAGGAAATACTTCTTTTCGATCAATTCTCTACAAGTGTTCCTATAGATTCGCCCAGTACTACCTTTTTCAAGTTTCCTTCTTGGTTCATATCGAATACGATAATCGGCAAGTGGTTTTCTTTGCTTAAAGTAAAAGCCGTCATATCCATAACGTTCAATCCTTTTTCGTACACGTCCTTAAAGGTTAGGTTTTCGTAACGAACGGCGTCTTTATCTTTTTCTGGGTCGGCGCTGTAAATACCATCTACGCGCGTGCCTTTCAATATTACGTCGGCCTCAATTTCTATCGCGCGCAAGGTAGCGGCCGTATCGGTAGTGAAATAGGGGTTACCCGTTCCTCCACCGAAAATTACTACCCGTCCTTTTTCCAAGTGCCTAACGGCACGACGGCGAATAAATGGTTCAGCCACCTTATCCATTTCAATGGCCGATTGAAGTCGTGTTTGAAGGCCCATGCCTTCAAGTACAGATTGCATTGCGAGTCCGTTAATAACGGTGGCGAGCATGCCCATGTGATCTCCTTGAACACGATCAATGCCTTGATCGGACGCTCCTAACCCTCGAAAAATATTTCCGCCACCTAGAACGATGGCCACTTCTACGCCCGATTCAATGACCGTTTTTATATCTTCGGCATAAGCCTTAATACGGTTTGGGTCTATACCGTAGTTATTATCGCCCATCAGCGCTTCTCCACTGAGTTTGAGAAGGATTCTTTTGTACTTCATAAAAAAATATTCTTTCCGTTGTTAAAGGTAATAGAAAACAAAAGGGCAAAAAAAAGGAGAGAACTAAGTCTCTCCTTTTTTAATCAATATGTGTTACACTCCGAGGCCGGAGCGCTTGAAGGCGGTAACCGTTAGGCCTTTGTCAACAGAGTTGAGGTATTGGCTTACCGTTTGTTTGCTTTCTTTAATGAAGGCTTGCTCCATAAGGGTGGTTTCTTTGAAGAATTTCTTCAAACGACCCTGTGAAATTTTATCGAGCATTTCTTCAGGCTTTCCTTCTTGGCGAGCAAGATCGCGACCTACTTCTAATTCGCGGTCGATAGTTGCTTGGTCTACACCCGATTCGTCTACTGCAATTGGGTTCATTGCCGCAACTTGCATTGCAACATTTTTACCTGCGTCTTCCTGTGAAGGAGTAGCAGATAAACCAACTAAAGTTGCCAAACGACTTCCGGCGTGAATGTAGGCAGCTACAAAAGGAGCATCGATTTTCTCATACGCTGA
Source organism: Flavobacteriales bacterium (assembly GCA_965658225.1). Taxonomy (GTDB): domain Bacteria; phylum Bacteroidota; class Bacteroidia; order Flavobacteriales; family ECT2AJA-044; genus ECT2AJA-044. The sequence continues at coordinate 13,836 of CBFHRK010000009.1, forward strand.
GATTTCGATTTTTTCTCCAATTACTCCAGTTTGCTCAATCAGTTTTTCACCAATGGTCATTGATGAATCAAAGTTAAGCGCTAATAATCCGGCATGATCTGCCGGACGATTTTCTAGAGCTACGTTCAATATTTGCTGAGCCAGATTTACAAAACCTTCGTTTTTAGCTACGAAATCTGTTTCACAGTTTACGCTAACTAATACACCGCTGGTGTTGTCGGCTGTGGTAGCTGAGAGAACAGCTCCTTCACTAGCTTCCCGATCAGCGCGTTTTGCAGCTACTTTTTGACCTTTTTTTCTAAGGATATCAATGGCTGCATCAAAATCACCTTCGGCTTCTACCAAGGCTTTTTTACAATCCATCATCCCCGCGCCGGTTTGCTTGCGGAGTTTGTTTACTTCTGCGGCAGTAATGTTCGCCATTTCTGTATTAAATTCTCAGGGTTATTAATTCGATCCGAATTATTCAGCGGCTTCCGCCTCTGCTTCTTTCGTTGCGGCTTTTTTCTTTTCAGGAGCTGGAGCTTCTGCTTTGTCTTCTTTGCGTGTTGAAAGACCTTCTTTCACTGCTTCGGAAACATATTCTAAAACCGCTTTGATTGATTTGGATGCATCGTCATTTCCAGGGATGGCATAATCAACATCGTTCGGGTTAGAGTTTGTATCCACTAAGGCAAAAGTTGGGATTCCCAATTTCTTAGCTTCTTTCACCGCAATGTGCTCGCGCATCACATCAACAATGAAAAGTGCTCCTGGCAATCTGTTCATGTCAGCAATACTCCCTAATTGTCTTTCTAATTTCGCACGTTGACGAGTTACTTGAAGACGCTCACGCTTTGAAAGCGAGTCAAATGTTCCATCAGCAATCATTTTGTCGATGGTTTGCATTTTTTTGATCGCTTTACGAATGGTTACGAAGTTCGTAAGCATTCCCCCAGGCCAACGCTCGGTGATGTAAGGCATGTTCAATCCTTTCATTTGCTCTTCCAAGATTTCTTTTGCTTGTTTCTTGGTTGCTACAAAGAGGATTTTCTTTCCACTGGCTGCAATGGATGCCAGCGCCTTACGACTTTCGTCGAGCTTAGCCGCCGTTTTTTTGAGGTCAATGATGTGGATTCCGTTGCGCTCCATGAAGATATAAGGAGCCATGGCTGGATTCCACTTACGAGTCAAGTGTCCGAAGTGTACACCTGCTTTTAAGAGTTTTTCAATTTCTATTGGTTGCATTATCCAATTGGTTTACTTTCTGTTAGACTTAATTAACGTGGCTTAAGCAATTGACAGGTAGGCCATTAAGACATCCCATCAATTTAGGTGCTAAACCGGGTAAAAAATTCGAATTAACGTTTCGAGAACTGGAATTTCTTACGAGCTTTCTTCTGACCAAACTTTTTGCGCTCTACCATACGAGGGTCACGAGTCATCAAAGCGTGCGGCTTGAAGAGGACGCGGTATTCTGGGTCCATCTCGCATAAAATACGAGCGATACCTAGGCGAAGAGCCTCGGCCTGACCTGTTGTTCCGCCGCCTTCAATGTTGGCTTTTACATCGTACTTTCCTACGAGGTCTGCCAAAGTAAAGGGTTGCATTACTTTGTAACGAAGAGTACCAGTAGTAAAGTAGTCTTCTAATGTGCGGTTATTGATGGTGAAGTTCCCTTTACCCTCTTTTAAATATACCCGCGCAACTGAAGCCTTACGACGGCCAATAGCGTGCTTAATTTCCATTGCTTAGAATTTAATTTCGTTGAAGTTGATTACTTCGGGCTTTTGTGCCTCATGCGGGTGCTCTGCACCAACATAAACATGCATGTTTTTAAAGATCTTACGACCTAAACGGTTTTTCGGCAACATACCTTTAACAGCTGACTCGATCAGAAGAATAGGATCTTTTTCGAACAACTCGCGCGACGTTAACGAGCGCTGTCCGCCTGGGTAACCCGTGTGGCGAATGTGTTCTTTTTGATCCCATTTTTGTCCTGACAAGCTCACTTTCTCGGCATTGATAACGATAACGAAATCTCCACCATCCACGTGAGGGGTGAAGTTAGGCTTGTGCTTTCCGCGCATTACTTTCGCAATACGAGAAGCCAAACGACCTAGGGTCTGACCTTCCGCATCAACCAAAACCCACTGTTTGTTCACTGTGGCGGCGTTGGCCGAAACCGTCTTGTAGCTCAATGTGTCCACTTGACTTGATTTTAATTAATTACCTGACTCACAAGGGAGTCCTCTCAAAAACGGGCTGCGAATTTACGACAATAAAATGTTACCCCCAATTTTATGAACGAAAATGTGTTGAAAACAAAATTTGGGCTTTTTTGGAGGAATTAAATAACCCCTAATTCCCTGCCGATTTTCGTGAAAGCAGCAATGGCCTTATCGAGATGTGCTTGATCGTGGGCAGCGCTTAATTGAACTCGAATGCGTGCTTGTTCTTTTGGTACCACGGGGTAGAAAAAACCGATGACATAAATTCCCTCCGCGAGGAGGCGATCCGCCATTATTTGAGACAATTTAGCATCGTACAACATTACAGGTACAATGGCACTGTCGCCATCTTTAATGTCGAACCCAGCTTCTTTTATTCCTTTTTTGAAATAATTGGTGTTCCATTCTAACTTATCGCGGAGTTCTGTACTCTCACTAAGTAAGTCGAGTACCGCAATACTCGCACCTACAATATTTGGAGCGAGTGAGTTTGAGAACAAATAGGGACGCGACCGTTGACGAAGTAGTTCAATGATTTCTTTACGCCCGGAAGTAAATCCGCCCATAGCACCCCCAAGGGCCTTTCCGAGTGTACCTGTAATAATATCCACACGACCCATTACCCCGCACAATTCGTGGGTTCCTCTTCCATTAGCTCCAATAAAGCCACTGGCATGGCATTCATCGACCATGACGAGGGCCTCGTACTTATCGGCTAAATCACAAATTTTATCGAGTTGTGCTACATAACCATCCATTGAGAAAACTCCATCCGTTACAATGAGCTTAAACCGGGCATCGGAAGCGGCTTTTAGTTGTACTTCTAAATCGGCCATGTCATTATTGGCGTAGCGGAAACGCTTGGCCTTACACAGGCGCACCCCATCGATGATAGAAGCGTGATTCAAAGAATCAGAAATAATGGCATCTTCCGGACCTAGAAGGGGTTCGAAAACACCACCATTTGCATCAAAAGCCGCTGCGTATAGAATAGTGTCTTCCGTACCTAGAAACTCGGCAAGTTTATTTTCAAGTGTTTTGTGAATATCCTGAGTGCCACAAATAAATCGAACGCTCGACATTCCGAAGCCATGAGAATCAAGCGAATCTTTGGCTGCTTGCAATACTTTAGGATGTGAAGAGAGGCCTAAGTAATTATTTGCGCAAAAGTTGATTACTTCCTCACCGGTATTAATTTTGATTACAGCATCTTGAGGGCTTGTAATAATACGTTCTCGTTTATATAACCCGGCTTTATCTATTTCTTTTAATTCTTCTTGAAGAAAACCTTTTATTGGCCCGTACATATTATCAAATTTAGATGTGCAAGTTAGGTCTTTTCGGTATTTTGCGACGACTGAATTTTAGTATCTTCAGACGCTATGAGAAGAAAAGGAAAAATTTTACTTGGCATTGGTATCGTCTTGGTTCTCTTGGTCGTGGGCTTACTGAACAGCAATGTTTTGGTGCTAAGAAAAGTAGATAATCTACTTAAGAGCCAGGTCCGAAACGCATTAGGCGACGGTTGGACCTTCGACTATCGCAAGAGCAAATTAAAGCTTTCATCAGGGGTGTTAGTTATTGATGGCCTCTATCTCTCTAAGGGGGATGACACCGATACCTATTGGGAGCTCGATGTATCGAAAATACAGATGCACGGATTTCAAGTTGCCGAATATCTGACCACCGGTCGCTTAGCCATTGATTCCCTCACCGTGGATGACCCATTCTTTGAAGGTTATCAATTTGCACCTAAGGATACCGCGAAAAAGAAAATAGAACCAAAAGAAAGTTCCAAGGAGCTTCTTTTCTTAAAGGTTAAAAAAATTCGAACATCTGGTGGAAATATCACTTTCGATCCTGAAGGCCCCATGGTTCTTAAGGCAGGTCTTGAAATTTTGTTATCGAATGTTTTAATCGATGGTTCTAACCAGAAACTCGTTCAAATGGAATCGGGTAAAGTGCTGATTCCAGACATATATTTTCAGTTTCCGGACAGTATTTATGCCGTGACAGTGGATAGTGTTGAAGTATTATACGGAGACACCATTTTTGCTGGTTTCGGAATGCACTTGGAGTCGAACCTGAATAAAATAGCTTATGGTCATCATTACGGTTGGAAAAAGGCTCGTTGGACCATGGATGTGCCCAATTGGTATTTGGAAGCTCCTCGAGATCTTGATACCCATCGAGTTCATTTAAGCCGGCTTTGGTTAAATGATCTGGACGCGAGTATATTCAAAGATGGCCGTTTGCCATTTCCGGACATGGTGAAGAAGTACCCCCAAGAAATGCTCGAAGTTTTGAAAATGAAATTGCGGATGGATGAAGTCATTGTGCGCGATGCCAAGTTAGTAATAGAAGAGCTGCACGGAGAAAGAGTACAACCGGCTAGGATTGAGCTGCTCGATTTGAACGCGCGACTTCTAGGCCTACAAAATGAAAACTTAAATGCTCCCGCCTTGATCATGGAGGGCTCCACTAAGCTGCAGGGGCAGGCTTTGGTCGCTCTGGAGGCAGCGTACTTTTACGGCGATAATAATGCTTATACCTTGAAAGGATCAATGGATCCGGCCGACTTGCAAATTATGCGCCGGTTTATGGAGCATTCGGGCAATGTTTCGATTAAAAGCGGAAACTTGAATTCGCTCACCTTTGATATGAAGGGAAACAAGGATACCACCTATGGCTTTGTCGATTTTCATTATTCTAATTTAGAAGTTGAATTGATCAAAAAGGAAACCGGAGATGATATGGGCGGACTGGTTAACTTTTTCACCACGGCTTTAGGGGGAATGTTTTATCACAAGGACAACCCATCTGGAAAGTACGGTTATCACCGCGGTGTTGTAGGTGTTCAGAATAAGCCGTACAAAGCCTTTGTTGGCCATTGGGTTGAGGGTCTTCTCGACGGACTCTTGCACTCCGTTTTGCGTTCTAAAACCAAGAAAGAGGACAAAGCTTACCGCAAAGAAATGAAGGAAGCTGAAAAAGAAAAGAAAAAGGCCGAGAACGTTGGAAAAGAAACGGATTCAGATAAGAAAGGCCTCCATTTGTTTAAGAAGAATAAGAAACTTGAGCTTGCTGAATGAGCTCGAGTAATAAATTCGATACTACGGGAATGAGCGCCTCTGGAAAAGTGTAATCGGGCCGATGTAGGCCCGGGACCTCTAAACCCGAGCCAATACCGAAGAATATTCCTTCGTATTTCTTGAGATAAACCCCGAAATCATCGGACCATTTAAAGGGTTCGTTCATTTGCTCAATGGGCACATCGAGGCACTTGCACGCGCGCCTTAAAAGTTGATTCGAATCCTCCTCATTGATCACGGGTTCGAATGCGTCGTGCCAGGAAACACCAATTTTCAGTTGGTGTATTTGACCAATAATTTGCGCTTGATCGACCACTCGTTTTGCAATTTTGTCCAGCTCTCGTTTCTTATATCCCCTGAGCGATGCCCGCACATCTGCCCGATAGGGCGAACTGTGAAAACCTCCACTTATTAGCTCATTCGAAACAACCCGAGCATTTACATACGCATCGTAATTCTTTTCGTCGGCCAAATCTTGAATCTGCTCCATCATGCGAATCATACCCGCGGTTGGGTCGATTCCATCCTCCGCGTTAGCCGTAGACGCTGGGCTCCCTTCCAGGCGCACTTCCACACCTTTACTGCCCGAACAAATAACGCCCTCTTTGAATAAAACAGTTCCTAAAGGTGCGCCGGGTACATTTTGAAAACCGATGATATAATCGGGCTTCGACGAGTGAATTTTATCGTCAAGCACTACGCGCATGGCACCTTCCGCGGTTTCTTTTGCCGGCTGAAAAAGTAAGGCTACAGCGCCCTTCTCGGGCGGATTTTCACTCAAGTATTGAGCTAATCCCGCAACAATAGCCATTTGACCATCGCTCCCACTCAAATGCGATACACCTTCGTTGACCGAGGCAAAGGACAAATCGCCGTTTTCTTGAATTTTTTGAGCGTCCATGGTGCAGCGAACCATTACGGTCGGACCTGGCAAGGGGCCTTGCCACTCGGCGATTACGCCATACCCACCTACGTTGTCGACGAGTCGAGTAGGTTTGAAGTCCAATAAATACTGCTTTAGTCGACCTGCTGTTGCACGCTCCTCGTTCGAAGCATCGGGGAATTGATGAAGCCGCTCGTATAAAAGCGCGGTCTCATCAAAATCAAATTGGATTGGCTGTACTTGCGTTTTCAAATTTTCTACTTTTTTTGAACGACGGCATCGTCCCTTCTGGATATAAAACAGAAAGCGACTCTCAAGGTTCAAAAAAAATTGAAAGTTCTGAAAGCTAGGTATGCTGGGCGATTACTTTATTCATCGTCTTCCTCTACAGCCTCGTCCGGAGTAAAGTCATCATCACTATTTTCGACTTCATCGTCGTCATCCTCCATGAAGGCGTCGATCTTCTTATTCATTTCAACGCCAATCTTGATTAGTAAATGAGCATCTTCTGTTTCAATGGGTAACGCAGAAATGGTATCACCGGCGGCGTTAACAAATTTGATACAATCGTCATCATCAAACCCATACGGGAAAGTGAGTTTAATCGATTCTAGAATATCCTCGGTAATATTCTGGGCATTTATTATTCTTCTTGCTTTTTCCATGGCAATTTAAAAGATCGTAGTTAGGCGTATTTAAAGATCAAGTAAAGAGGCAAATATTAATGGTGCTACAATGGTTGCATCCGATTCAATGATAAACTTCGGTGTGTCAATATCGAGCTTACCCCATGTAATTTTTTCGTTAGGCACGGCTCCAGAATAGGAGCCATAGCTTGTTGTTGAGTCGCTGATTTGACAAAAATAACTCCAGAAAGGCGTATCGGTCTTCTCTAAATCTTGGTGTAACATAGGCACTACACAAATCGGAAAATCTCCTGCAATTCCTCCACCGATTTGAAAGAACCCAACCCCAGTTGTACCGCTATTATCTGTATACCATTTAGCTAGGTACGTCATGTACTCAATTCCCGATTTTACGGTGCTCGGACTTAAGTCTCCTGTAAAACAATAGCTGGCAAAAATATTGCCCATGGTCGAATCTTCCCACCCCGGACATACGATGGGTAAATTCTTTTCTGCTGCAGCAACCATCCAACTATCTTTTGGATCAATTTGATAGTACTGCTCCAGCACCCCACTATTGATCATTTGATACATGAATTCATGCGGTAAATAACGCTCGCCTGCAGTTTCCGCCTTTTTCCATAATTCAAAAATGTGCGCTTGTAAACGGCGAAAAGCCTCTTCTTCTGGAATGCAGGTGTCGGTAACTCTATTTAATCCTCTTTCAAGTAAATCCCATTCTTGTTGCGGAGTTAAATCGCGATAATTCGGCACCCGCTCATAGTGATCGTGCGCAACAAGATTCATAATATCCTCTTCTAAGTTGGCTCCGGTACATGAAATAATATCCACTTTGTTTTGTCGAATCATTTCAGCTAGGAGCTTTCCCTGCTCGGCGGTGCTCATGGCTCCGGCCAAAGTGATCATCATAGGTGCACCTTTGTCTAAATGGGCTTGGTATGCATTTGTTGCATCGACGACCGTGGCCGCATTAAAGTGGAGGTAGTACTTCTCTATAAATTCTTTTATCTTCATTCGGTTCTCTTATTTGCCCCATTTAAAATGGTAGCTCAGCATTTTGTAGTACAATTTGGCGGCTAAAAAGTCAGGTGCTTTATTATTCGGGTTGGGCGCTAATTCAACAATATCGAAACCGACAACGTTACGGGTTTTAAACATCATTTTCAAAAAGCGCAATACTTGATTCCATTCCATTCCACCCGGTTCTGGTGTTCCGGTAGAGGGCATAATGGCCGGGTCAAAAACATCTAAGTCAATGGTTATAAAAACGTCCCTGGTCATTAGGCGTTGCGCATCTTTCATCCATCGATCGTTTTGATAAATACGGTGCGCCCAAAATACGTGCTCTTCGTCAAGGTACTGAAGTTCTGTGCTATCCATACTCCGAATACCAACTTGAATAAGGTTGGTTGTTTTACTTGCTTCATGAACCGCGCAAGCGTGATTGTATTTGGACCCATTGTATTCTGCACGTAAATCAGCGTGAGCATCGAGCTGAACTACGGTTAAGTCCGCGAAACGTTCTTTAAATGCTCGAATGGTACCGATGGAAATACTGTGCTCTCCTCCAAAAACGGTTGTGAACTTACCTTCATCGATAAAAGTACCCGTGATTTCTTGAACGCTTTGCACCATTTCTTCCGGAGTAGACATTTTTGAAACGGGGTCAGCTAAAAAGATACCTTTTTTGTACACCTCTGTTCTCGTTTCAATGTCGAACAATTCCATATTTTCGGAGGCCTCAAGAAAAGCGGCCGGACCTTCATCCGCGCCTTTTCCCCAGGTTGAGGTGCCGTCGTATGGAACGGGAATTAGCGCAACTTTTGCATTTTCTCTGTTCGCGTATTCATCTTCAATTCCTGCGTAGTTCATTCCTTTCTTTTTTTATACCCAAGTATACTCAACATTGTATCGGCAGTCTCCGTATCTCTGAATAGTTCGTATTTAAAATTACCACTTTCGTCTTTATCAATTACCACATATTTAGGAGAAGGAGTAAGACAGTGCTGGATACCTCCAAAACCCCCTATACTTTCTTGGTAGGCACCGGTATTGAAGAAGCCCAAATAAAGAGGTTTCGTTTTTGAATATTTAGGCAAGTAAATAGCGTTGATATGTTGTTCAGAATTGTAGTAGTCATCGCTATCGCATGTGAGTCCGCCCAAAAATACCCGCTCGTATTCATTTTCCCAGAGGTTCACGGGGAGCATAATAAAGCGCTTGTTTATGGCCCAGGTATCAGGAAGTGTAGTCATGAAGCTGCTATCGATCATGTTCCACTTCTCGCGATCGTTTTGTCTTTTTTGAAATAGAACGCTGTACAATGCTCCTCCTCCTTCGCCAACGGTAAAGCTGCCAAATTCAGTGAAAATATGAGGTAAGGGTACTTCGTATTCCGCGCACACACTTTTTATCTGTTGAATAATTTCGTCAACAATATAGGCGTAGTCAAAATCAAAACTCAAACTATTCTTAATTGGAAATCCACCCCCGATATTCAACGAATCTAATTCTGGAGCTTCTTTTTTGAGTTCGCAATAAACGCGCAAGCACTTGTTTAATTCACTCCAATAATAGGCGTTGTCGCGAATTCCTGTATTCACGAAGAAATGGAGCATTTTTAAATTAAACTTCTCATTGTCCTTTATTTGTTCGAGGTAAAAAGGGACGATGTTTTTATACCCTAAACCCAGACGAGAAGTATAGAATTCGAACTTCGGTTCTTCTTCAGAAGCAATTCGAATACCAATATTTATCGGTTCATTTAAGCGCTCGTCTAGCTTTTCAAATTCCAAATGATTGTCAATTACAGGAATTATATTTTCGTATCCACTGTGACGTAATCCAACAATAGCGTCAATATAAGGTTCCGTTTTAAAGCCGTTACAAACGATAAACCGGTCGCCTTTGAGCACCCCTTCTTGGTACAAACTGCTCATTATGGCGATATCATAAGTGGAAGATGTTTCAAGATGAGCCCCTTGTTTTATCGTTTCTTTAATCACATGCGAAAAGTGATTGCTTTTGGTAACATAGCAATAGTGATAGTCCGCGGTATAATTATGACGCTCCATGCTTTCTTTGAACCAACCACGCGCTTCGGCAATTTGCTCGCCAATAACAGGTAAGTAGAAAAATTTTAGTGGCGTACCAAATTTTTCAATTACATCCATTAATGGAATATCGTGAAACTTTAATTCGCCTTTTTCATCTCGTGTAAACTCGGCTTGAGGGAAATCAAAGGTCTGTTCAACGAGATCGATGTATCTGTTCTTCATTGTTCGTTATATTCGTGGTCTAAACTACTTTAAAAAATGAATCGATTCTACACATTTTTGTTAATTGTTCTTGTATCTTTTTCTGCTGATGCTCAGGGAGTTATGACTCCAGATCTCCTTTGGGATCTCGGACGAGTAGGGGGTGGAAGTCTTTCGCCAGATGGAACAACGCTCGTTTTTAGCGTCTCGCGATATTCCGTTGAAGACAACAAGGGCGAAAGCAATTTATTCTCGGTGAATGTCGCCTCCGGCGAGATGAAACAACTCACCACAATGCCGGGAAGCGAACACAGTGTTCAATGGCACCCGGACGGATCAAAAATTGGATTCATTCATGCGGGCCAATGGCATGAAATTCCCGCCGAAGGCGGAGCCCCTGTACAAGTTTCAAAATTCAATTCTTCCGTGTCGAATGTTAAATACGCCCCTACAGGCGACCGATTACTTTTTACTAAAGAGGTGAAAGTAGATTTGGAAACTATTGATAAGTATCCAGATTATCCGGAAGCCAATGCGCTGATTTATGATGAACTAATGTATCGCCATTGGAACCGATGGACCGACGGGTTTTACTCGCACGTACATTACGTTGATTATGTA
>CBFHRK010000009.1:24643-43604 GCA_965658225.1 Flavobacteriales bacterium
AGACGGTCAAATTACGGGCGAAGCAATAGATATTATGGCTCAAGAGCGTTTCGATTCTCCGCTAAACCCGTTTGGAGGTTCCGAAGCGGTGACGTGGTCGGCTGATGGGCAGAGTATCGTGTACGCCTGTAAGAAGTCTAGCGGTGTGGAATATGCTCGGTCTACGAATGGTGATTTGTACCAATACGATATCTCAACGGCCGAAACCAGGAATCTTACTTCGTTTAACAAGGGTTATGACAACGATGCCCAATTCTCTCCGGACGGAAAATACATGGCGTGGTTGAGTATGGCGCGTGACGGCTACGAAAGCGATCAAAACCGTTTGATGCTCATGGATTTGAAAACCGGAGAATACGCTTCTGTTATGAAAAACCCGGAAGCAACAGTGGGCGGATACAGCTGGTCGGCGGATTCAAAAACATTATTCGTGGAAATGCCCACGAACGCAACGCAGCATGTTTTTGCGATTGATGTGTTTAAGAAGTGGAAAGACAATTCCGATGAAGACGAATACAACGTGAAGCAAATTACTTCCGGGACATTTAACTACGGAGTTCCCATGGATGCGGGAAAATACTTGGTGGCTTCTAGAACCGATATGAATCACGCAGCTGAATACTTCAGAATTGATAAAAAGACGGGTGAAGCAATTAACCTTACTAAGGTTAACAAGGACATCTACAACAGTATTACCCTCAGTTCAGTAGAGAAACGAATGATCCCAACAAGCGATGGAAAGGAAATGCTGACCTGGGTTATTTATCCGCCCAACTTTAATCCGGAGAAAAAATATCCAACCTTGCTTTACTGCCAAGGAGGGCCACAAAGTCCGGTTTCTCAGTTCTATTCATTCCGATGGAATTTTCAATTAATGGCAGCGAAAGGCTATATTGTTGTGGCGCCAAACAGAAGGGGTTTGCCAGGGTTCGGTACCGCCTGGAATGAAGATATTTCTCAAGATTGGGGTGGCCAGCCCATGCGCGATTACCTAGCCGCAATTGACGAAATGAGTAAGGAAGAATACGTTGACCAAAATAAGCTAGGTGCCGTTGGGGCGAGCTACGGTGGTTACAGTGTTTACTACCTGGCCGGAATTCACGAGAACCGATTCAAAGCGTTTATCAGTCATTGTGGGCTCTTCAATTTAGAATCGTGGTACGGAAGTACCGAAGAGCTATTCTTTGCGGATTGGGATATAGGTGGACCTTATTGGGGAGATGACCGCCCAGATAGCTACGATCGTTTTAGTCCACATCTGAATGCCGATAAATGGGATACGCCTATTTTGGTCATTCATGGAGGTAAAGACTTCCGGGTACCTTATACACAAGGGTTGGAAGCTTATCAAGTGGCTCAAATAAAAGGAATTCCAAGCCGATTACTCTTCTTCCCTGAAGAAGGACATTGGGTTCAAAGCCCTCAAAACGGGCTGATTTGGCACAGTGAATTCTTTGGATGGCTCGACGAGTACCTGAAATAAAAGGAGTTCATTAGGCAGATTAACACTGCTTAACAGTCAAGGCCACAAAGGTATAAGGAGCACTCGGCGCAATTGCCGTTTATTCCATGTACCTTTGTGGCCTTATTAGATTACATGACATTTAACGACTTAGGGATTATAGATCCCATTTTGAAAGCCCTTCAATCCGAAGGCTACACAACTCCAACGCCAATACAATCGCAATCCATTCCCATTCTTCTTCAACAGAAGGACCTTATGGGTTGTGCGCAAACAGGAACAGGTAAAACCGCCGCCTTTGGTATTCCAATCATTCAAATGCTCGAAGAGCGCAAGAGAGGAAACAAAGGACGTCAACCTATAAAGGCTTTAATTGTAACGCCAACGCGCGAATTAGCCATTCAAATTGGCGATAGTTTTTCGACCTACGGTCAGAATACTTCCATTAAGAACACGGTTATTTTTGGAGGAGTAAAACAAGGAAAGCAAGTAGAAGCACTCAAGCGTAACCCCGATGTTCTGGTGGCTACACCTGGACGATTACTTGATTTAATGGATCAGGGATATATCTCGCTGCGCGATTTAGATTTTTTCGTGCTCGACGAAGCGGATCAAATGCTCGATATGGGCTTTATCCACGATATCAAAAAGTTAATCAAGCAACTGCCTGCACGCCGTCAATCTCTTTTCTTTTCGGCGACCATGCCTAAATCAATTGTGGATCTAGCGCGTACTATATTGGGCGACTTTGAGCGTGTTTCGGTACAGCCAAAACAAGCCACAGCGGAGCGCGTATCTCAAGAGATTTATTTTGTAACCAAAGCAGACAAGCCAAAACTTTTGGAGTCCCTTCTTCTTGAAAATCCGGAAAAAACGGCTTTGGTCTTTTCGAGAACAAAGCACGGGGCAGATAAAATTGTGAGAAAATTGGCGCAAGCCGATTTGAGAGCGAGAGCCATCCATGGAAATAAATCGCAACCGGCCAGGGAGAAAGCCCTCGGCGATTTTAAGAAGGGTGACCTCAATATTTTAGTAGCTACCGATATTGCCGCCCGGGGAATTGACGTAGATGACTTGGGATTAGTAATCAATTACGATTTACCCAATATTCCGGAAACTTATGTCCACCGAATCGGACGAACTGGAAGGGCTCAAGCAAGTGGAACAGCAATTTCTTTTTGTGATGGCGAGGAACGCGCTTATCTGCGCGATATTCAGCGTTTAATCAATCAAGAAGTCCCCGTAGTGAAAGGCCATCCATACGAGGACCTCGAAGGAAAAGTGCTTCCAAAAGCACAGCCTCAAGGAAGAGGTCAACGCCGTGGTGGGACCGCTCCAGGTAATCGGTCGGGCGGACCCGGACGTGGGGCAAACCCGAATAACCGATACGGAGGTTCATCAAACCGAGGCCCAAAGGGCGGAGGTGGAAACCGATCCAATAGAGGCCAGCGAAAAGGCTAATTAATTATGAACATTGTGTTCATAACTGCGCTTTAAATGCTTCATTTACAGTAGCTTAACGAAATACGTTCATTAGAGTTACAAGGGCTTTATAGTTTTATGCTATGCAAAAAATTGCCCCATTATGACAACAGAACGTGAATTAGATCGCTATCTTAAAATGCGCATGTTTCGCTATTGTATCGAAGAAGGCTTCATGCTCAGTGAAATAAAAAAGTCGCTGGAACTGCAGCCATCAGAGGTTCAAGAGTTTGTTTTTGAGTACCAGATGAACTGAAAAGGTTCGTAGATTTTTTAGGCCCTGTTTACAACAAATTACTGTTGAGGTCTTGCAGCGCCATAATGGGATGCTTCCCAAATCCACGAACGCGCGCGTTTCCTTTGGCATCAACCCAGGCGGCGACATATTCATCGTCTACTTTTTCAATGTGAATATTGAATAGCTCTTGAAAAGGTATGAGGATGCGTACTGCGTTCATTTTCTCCGACATTAACCCGGGCCAAATAAGGTTGGCTAGGGCATATTGGATAAAGACGAATACATCCACGTTTTATTACACCGTCGGGCAAAATAATCTACTTCTTACTCGGCTGAGGTGGATTTAGAGTCGTAGTATTTCTTTTTTAGCCAATAACTCACCGATACCAGCCCAATGAGAGCGGGCACTTCCACGAGCGGACCAATAACTCCTGTAAACGCCTGGCCTGAATTCAACCCAAAAATGGCAATGGCTACTGCAATGGCTAGCTCAAAATTGTTCCCAGCCGCCGTGAACGCAATGGATGCGTTACGCGAATAATCGGCTCCCATGCGCTTAGCGAGGAAAAAGCTGATTAAGAACATCAGTGCGAAATAGATCACTAACGGAACGGCAATGCGCAAAACATCGAGAGGAATTTGTACAATGAGTTCTCCCTTGAGGCTGAACATCAAAACAATAGTAGAAAGGAGGGCGATTAAGGTAATGGGTGAAATAACGGGAATAAACTTGGTTCGGTACCATTCTTCGCCGTACTGCTTGACCAAAAAATACCGCGATAAGAATCCGGCCGCAAAAGGGATTCCCAAATAAATGAGCACACTTTCGGCTACGGTGCCGATTGAAATGTCTACCAGAGCGCCTTCAAATCCGAGTAATGGGGGGAGCCAAGTGATAAACAGATAGGCATAGAGAGAATAAAAGAAAACCTGAAAAATACTGTTCAAAGCTACAAGTCCGGCCGCGTATTCTCGACTTCCGTCGGCCAGTTCGTTCCAAACAATGACCATGGCGATACAACGAGCCAGGCCGATTAGTATGAGTCCGGTCATGTATTCCGGATAGTCGTGTAAAAAGATAAGGGCTAGGGCGAACATGAGTATGGGGCCAACAATCCAGTTTAAAAACAAACTAATTCCTAGCACTTTCGTGTTTTTAAAGACTTCGGGGAGTAGTTTGTAATTAACTTTAGCCAGCGGCGGATACATCATAAGTATGAGTCCGATTGCAATGGGAATATTGGTTGTTCCGGACGAGGCGCTTTCCAATCGGACCGCTAGGTCCGGAAAAAAGTAGCCCAAGGCAATGCCAACGGCCATAGCAGCGAAAATCCAAAGGGTAAGCCAACGGTCGAGGAATGAAAGGCGCGGTTTTGTATTCATGGGGCTAGTTTAAAAGGCTTTTCAGCGTTGCAAATGCGAATAAAATCTCACGGGCGATTTCTGAACATCGTTCGGCGTAGACCTCGGATTCTTGAGGTGTATCATCTGCCACTTTGGGATCTTCGTAGTTCAGGGCAATTCGGCTGAGCGCTTCGGGAATATAGGGGCAATTTTGATCCGCAGAAGCACATGTCATCAGCGCGAAAAATTGTTTTTGCGGATTTTCTTCGGTGTTGTACAGTTTAGAATAAAGCAGCATTTCTGTGGCTGGATCTAAGGAGCTCAATGGGTAAGGCTTGTTATTTTCTCGCCCTGCGGGCCGATGTGTAAATCCGGCCGATTCAAGTGCATTCACCGTATTTTGATGACAGGCTGTTACCTCAGTTCCTCCCGAGTAGCATTTCGTGTTTTTTAGATCGAAGTATGCCGCAGCTGATGTTCCCCAGGCCTCTGCGAACTGACTTCGGCGCGAGTTGTGGGTGCAAATAAATAGAAGATCGAGTTTTTGGTTTAGCTTGTATTCGTAGGCCATATCTTTTGCCCAAGCCTGTAACAAGGATTTTCGGTCGGGTGAAATTAAATCGGCTTCGCTCAATCGTTTTTCGATATACTCTTTTAGCAACATAGATGGTTGAGTTTTGGATCTGTATTTAAGAATTCGGTCAGTACACGTTTCATTTTTTTCCAACCCTCCGGGTTGATGCAATAGCACATGCGCGTTCCAGACAGGGAGCCCATGATGAGTCCCATTCGTTTCAGTTCATTCAGATGCTGACTAATAGTGGCTTGCGCGAGTCCAAGTTCCTCCACTAAATCGCCATTAATGCACGATTCGGAATTCATTACGTATTCGAGAATGGCAATTCGTGCCGGATGCCCAATTACTTTAGCGTAGGCGCTTAACTTATTTTGCTCCTCAGTGAATAAATCATTTCTTGTGGTTCCCATAATATTGCAATATTACGATGATTAAATACTTCTACCAACAATCCATTCCATTTTCTATCTTTAAGGTTCTAAACATTTAACGATGAAAATACGATTACTCCTTTTTGCTCTAGCAGCAGGTTTTTTAGCAAATGCTCAAGGCAATGCCATTGAAATTCAACCGTATGTGGGTTTTCAATTTGGAAACACCTTACACGCCTATGAAGGACAAGTAAAAACGCAGGACGGTCTCGATTGGGGAGGAACTGTAAATATCGAACTTCGCCCAGGCGTTTATTTGGAGCTTATGTACAGCAGAATGGAGACCTCAATGCAGCTCGATCGTTATTACGGAATTTCTAATCCACATCCACCGTTCGATGCAACCATTCAGTATTTTCACCTCGGTGGTTTAGTAGAACAAAGTATTGGTCAAGTTACCACCTTCGGTGTATTTACCCTTGGTGCAGTAGATTATAACCCTGATTTGGCCGGATATAGCAATGAAACCCAGTTTAGCATTGCTTTCGGAGGTGGAGTTAAGTATTTCTTTTCCGACAACATTGGTATTCGCCTTCAAGCACGCGGACTCATGCCCTTGTACTTTAGCGGATTCGGCCTCTTTTGCGGAACCGGCGGTTGCAGTGGAGGAGCCTATACTTCGAGCTATACGTTTGCTGGCGACCTAACGGCCGGACTCATACTTCGTTTGGGAGGTAGTTCCCGAGCGTATTAATTACTCCTCTGGAGCCGTTGGAACCGGCGCCACTGGGAAATCGCGGAACATACGACGCAAGCCTTCATCAATGATCTCTTGCATGTAACGCGGATCTTGTTCGATCGTTGCATTCAGAATCCCTTGGAATACAATCATATTGGTTTCGTGATCAATGAAGTCAATGAATAAATAACCTTCGGTGTATTGATTTACGTCCGTATACGTTGTTCCGTATGCTCCACCCCATCCAGGACCATATCCGTACGAATAATATCCACCGTAATAATTGGTGTTTTGAGTTACCTGTGTTTTCTCTTGTGACTTCACATAAAGGTTTATGAATAAGTCAGGATTTGCGGCCCGTACAATGTTTCGAATATCCATTTGAGCCTCAATACTTGAAAGCGTTCGCTGATACGTCATTTGATTCCCTTTATATGGGCGCTCTAATACTTCAGGGGCAAATTGAAACGTTTTGTACTTTGAAAAATCCGCATGCACATCCTTGTCCGTAACCACGCGAACAGAAGGTCCACAACTGGTAAGTGTAATGGCTACCACGGACATTAATAGAAATAATCTTTTCATCGTATTTATTTTTTCAATTTGAACCGTAAATCTACGAAAATCGATTCTGTGTTTGAATCCTCTATCTTTGCCAAATGAAATTCTTTTTACGCATTTTGCGTTATGCTCGTCCGTACATGCCCTTTGCTGGCTTAGCGGGGTTATTTAACGTTCTCACCGTCACCTTTTCCCTGGTTTCGGTGACTTTAATCATTCCTGTACTGGGTGTTCTTTTCGGTACTCAGGAAAAGGTTTTTGAAGCCCCTTCCTTCGATTGGTCGATCGCGTCAATAAAAGATCTTTTCAATTATCAGGTTACATTAATCATAGAAGATCAAGGCCCTACCCGGGCCCTTGCATTTATTTGTTTACTTGTGGTCGGTGCCTACTTCGGAAAAAACCTTTTTCGCTACGGGGCGCTCTATTGTTTGGCCATCCTCCGGAACGGAGCTATCGCCGATATTCGAAACGCCTTGCACAAAAAAGTATTGGAACTGCCTTTGGGCTATTTCAATGAGAAAAGAAAAGGCGATGTGATGGCTCGAATGACCACTGATATGGTCGAAATCGAGTGGAGCATGTTCACTGCCCTTGAAGTGGTAGTGCGTGAACCGCTCATGATTATTGGCTCGCTTACCGTACTCATGTTTATTAGTCCGGAGCTCACTTTGTTTATAGCGCTGTTGCTCCCAGTCACGGGCATTTTAATTGCCACGATTGGAAAAAGCTTAAAGCGAAACTCTTCTAAAGCGCAGGGCCGCATGGGCCAACTGCTCTCCTTTATTGAAGAAACGCTCACGGGTTTGCGCATAATTAAAGCCTTTAATGCAGAAGAGCAGAAGCACGATCAGTTTACCTCTGAAAACAATAGCTACCGCAACCTAATGAACAAGGTGCTTTGGCGGCGCGATTTAGCCTCTCCAATTAGTGAGTTCCTCGGAGCTACGGTTATAGCCTCCGTTATTTGGTACGGCGGGAGTTTGATTTTAGAAGGTGACGGCCTGCGGCCCGAAGTGTTTTTTGGCTTCCTAATGATCTTTTTTCAAATCATTTCCCCCGCAAAGAGCCTAGCTACAACAAGCTATAATATTCAAAAAGGAAATGCTTCTGCCCAGCGGGTGTTCCAAATTTTAGACGCGGAGAATCCAATTACTGATCCTGTAAATCCGGTCGCTTTAAAGCAATTTAACCAATCCATTGAAGTGGATAACCTTACCTTCAGATACCAAAATGACCCGGTGCTGCAAGGTGTGAGTTTTACAGTCAATAAAGGCGAGTCAGTGGCTTTGGTCGGACCGTCAGGTTCGGGAAAAACAACCCTGGCTAATTTAATTCCCCGTTACTACGAGGTTGTTGAAGGGAGCCTACGGCTCGATGGCCACCCGGTTTCGGCATACACATTAAAAGACCTTCGCGCTCAAATGGGTATTGTTACTCAAGAGAGCTTGCTTTTTAATGATACGGTATTAAATAATATCCGGCTTGGAAACCTGAATGCTTCCGAAGAAGAGGTAATTGCCGCTGCAAAAGTGGCCAATGCGCACGAATTTGTAGAGCAATTAGAAGAGGGGTACCACACAAATATTGGCGACGGCGGAAATAAATTAAGTGGTGGGCAAAAACAACGAATTAGCATTGCCCGCGCGGTACTTAAGAATCCACCCATTTTGATTCTCGACGAGGCGACGTCAGCCTTAGATACAGAAAGTGAGCGATTGGTTCAAGATGCCCTCAATCATTTAATGCAAAATAGAACGAGCATTATTATAGCGCATCGATTGAGTACAGTGCAGCATGTCGATAAAATCATTGTACTCAAAGAAGGCCAAGTGATGGAAGTTGGAACGCACGATGAGCTCATAAAAAAAGGCGGTATTTACAACCGCCTTACTGAAATGCAAAGTTTCGTTTAGTACTTGTTAAGCACTAGCCAGATATTCATGATAGCTTGTTGGCAGTCCTTCTAAAGCTCCTTTAAGTTCAGCCGAGGCGTTTCCATAAACTTCGATCATAGGCGTGGAAATTCCCAGCATTTGACCCAGAACAGGCCCTACATTGCCCATGTGCGCAAGCAAGGCATTTGAGTCGGCATACGTTTCACGAACGACCACTTCGCCGGAATCTCTATTCACGAAATACTCGTATTGCATAGAATTAGGTTCATTTTCGCGCACAAGGGCTATGCATTGCTTTCCCAATTCAATCAGCTCATCGAGTTTTCCTTCGTGGGCGGTCATGCGCGCCGATAATTGAATTTTGTCCATAATAATGTAAAATAGGTTTGGTTAAGGGCTTAAATTAGCCTTTCGAAACTCGGAAACACCTTTATTTCCGTTTATTATTTAAAAATCGCCTAATTATGTTTAAGAATATCGACCACATTGGAATTGCCGTAAAAGACCTTCAGGCCGCTAAGGCCTTATTTGAAAGGCTAACCGGACATAAGGTTGCCCACGAAGAATCGGTTCCAAATGAAAAAGTGAATACGGCATTTATTCAAATTGGGAATACAAAGCTCGAATTGCTTGAGCCAATGAATGGGGAAGGACCGATGGCGAAATTTATTGAAAAGCGCGGTGAAGGAATTCAGCAAATGGCGTTCGAAGTGGACGATATTGACGCCGAAATGGCCCGCCTAAAATCGGCGGGATTCGAACTTTTGAGTGATCAACCAAAGCTGGGCGCAAACAATACGAAGGTGTTTTTTATCCATCCAAGAAGTGCAAATGGCATTCTTGTTGAGGTTTTGCAAAAATCCTAATTTCTTGTTGATAAGAACTTTTGATGAGTTAACGGGTAATCAGTACGTTTGCGCGACTTTTTAACCATTGACTCCATTAAAAATGAAAATCAAATTATTTATTCTGACCCTAGCTGCGGCAATTACTCTTGGTTCTTGTTCTAAAGAAGAAAACGACTTAGAAATTAAAACCGGAGCGATTACGGTAACAGGTGACTTGAGCTATTCTGTTGTGGGTACAGCTTCTGTTCTTTTTATTGGAGATACACTTGCGGGCGTTACTATTGCTTCAAGTGATGGCGAAAAAGTATTGGCCGTGAACTTAAAGGCGAGTAATATCTTCCGAAGTGCTACTTATTCTGTAAACGATAACGGGGTCACTTTAAATGGCGAGTCGAACAGTAATTTGCAAGATAACGCCAACACCGCTTTTAACGGTACGGCCGGAACCATTCGAATTGACAAAGGCCAATCGAACGATTTTCAAGGCGAAATTCGGAACATGCGCATGGTCAATTTTGATGGATCAACCATTACCATTAACGGCAGTTTTAGAGCCGCGGCAAACTAAAGATTGTTCGCACTTTATTACTGAAACACACGCACATAGTCGACAACCATTTGTTGTGGAAATTGCGTCGTTTCATTGGGTGAACCGGGCCATATTCCTCCTACGGCAACGTTGAAAATAAAGAAAAAGGGTTCTTGAAATTCGCTCATTGGAGACGAGGTAATGTCTATTGCGCAGAATTGGATATCATCGCGATACCAAGTGATCGAGGTCGAATCCCAGACAATACTGAAAACGTGAAATTCTTCAGCAAAAACTCCCTCAGACAGAGTATTGCTGCATCCAAAATCGGCTTTGGTTCCATTGTTATCCCAATGAACAGTCCCGTGAACACGGTTGTCTTTTCCTGCCCCGCCGCCTACGAGCTCCATAATGTCAATTTCCCCACACGAAGGCCATCCGACCGTAGAGAAATTATCTCCTAACATCCAAAGCGCTGGCCAAATGCCTTGACCAAAAGGCAGGGCTGCTCTAATATCAATTCGACCATATTGAAAGCTTTGAGCATTTTCAGTTTTAATTCTGGACGAGGTGTAATTCCGACCCATGAAATTTTCTTCTTTGGCCTGAATAATTAAATATCCGTCACGGACATCGGTATTTTCTGGACGGTAATATTGCAACTCATTATTTCCCCAGCCATTTCCGCCGGTGCCGATGTCATGCGTCCAATCTGATGACAATGACGAACCTTCAAATTCATCATTCCAAACCAAGGTGTAATTTGGGTAGGTAAGTGGAGTTGTATATCCGGTAGTCGGGATTACTCCAATCGGTGGAAGTGGATCATCTACCGTTACCGTTACCGTAGTTTCCTTTTCTATATAATATTCATAGGATGCATGTGCCTTGATGAGTACACGAAACGTACCAGATTCATTGTATTGGTAACTAGCTTCACCTTCGGGAGCGTTCACAATTTCAGAGGAACCCGTTGAATCAAAAAACTCGAAAGTGTAGTAATTGGCCATTATTGCCGTAGCCGTAGCTTCAACTAAACCTCCCGTTTCAGAAGATTCTTCAACAGTGAAATTTAAATTGGCAGGAAGGGCAACCGGAACGTTGGCCGAATCTTTTGCACAACTAAAAGCAGCAGCAATAAATAAGAAAGAAAGAAGGAAATTTTTCATAATTCTCGATTTAAAAAAAGGGCAGATACGCGCACGTATCTACCCTTTTAACACTACTCTACTTCTATTGTTGTACTATATCATCGATATAGAATGTTCCTGCATTCGCAACATCCCAACCAGGGAAGATTACGAGCTTATTGTAAATGTTTGGCGTTCCAGTTAGGTCGAAGGTGATTTCTTCCCAAGCGTTTGCCGTAGTTACGTTGACGTCAAGTTCTACAAAAGAATTGGCGTTATCGATTTCTTCGAGCTTAAGTCTAAAGGCTCCTGTTGCAGGCGCCCAAACTTTGATCTTGATAGACGTCTGTGTCGAAAAATCGAGTGCGCTCGCTAGACTAACCTCAAGGCCAGCCCATGTCTCATTTCCATGTACCGTTTCCATTACACGCATACTGGTGTTGATACCGCTTTGGTCAGGGTTGTCAATGAATTGAACGGTGCTATTTCCAAAGGCTCCCCAATCCGGCTCAACCGTTTCAAAATCCATTGGCAAGGTAGCTGTTGGAGCGGGGGGTGGAGCAGCAGTGTCGCTGTTGTACCCTTCTGGAACAAGACGGAAGTACCACGCTAAATCTGTTTCTTGCGAATCTTCGGCACGTAAGATTAATTGGTTTTCTTCAATATTGACAATCTTGTACGTTTGAGCTCCGCAATACCATCCGATAAAAGAACTTCCCGTTACGGTTAGCGTAGTGTCGGCACCTTCCGTAATTGACCAGTTTTCTCCAAGTTGATCAGGAAAAGCAGATGACAAATCACCCACACCCGGATCGTATGCATTTGGCCAATCAGCAGAGTGAGCGTCGTTAAGATAGATAACACCGTTGGTTACCATATCAAACTCGTATCCGCTTAATTTAAAAGTATAACGGTCAGTATACATTCCCGACCCTACCTTTCCGTTGGCAGATTCTTGATAGTATTCGGGCCAGTCGCCATTTTGTGATGGGTTAGGACCCACGCCAAAGTGACCGTCGGAAGCAGAATCAACCGCCCACGTTTTGTAACCGGGTCCTGCAGAACCTCCGGTCAAAAGATCAAACAACGGGTTATCGAGTAATCCCGGATCGTCTTGATCAATAGTAATCACCTGTGAACTAGAGTTTGAACCACCGGCATTGTACACCGTGAGTGTGATCGTATATTCTCCAGCAAACGGATACTCAGCGGTTACCTCATACCCTTCCCCAGTTAGGCCATTTCCAAAATCCCATTGGTTGGTCATGTTGGCATTTGAAGCCGTAAGCATAAGTACATTATCGCTCGTCGGAGAAACCGTATAGGTAAATTGTGCATCCGCCATACTTGGCGGATCCGTTAAAGTTGGTTCATCGTCCTTGCACGAGGTCAACCCTCCAAGAAATCCGATCCCAATAACAAAAGCAAAAACTTTTGTCCATTTATTCGTGCTCATTCTTCTTTTATTTAATTGATTGATTAATAATTTGGATTCTGTTGCCAATTTCCACCGGCTAAGTCAATTTCAATTTGTGGAATTGGAAACAATTCGTGTTTACCTGGAGTAAATCCAGTTATTTCGTTGGCTGCTTGTCCCGTCCGTACGAGGTCCCAAAAGCGATATCCCTCGCCACTCAATTCATTGCGCCGTTCGCGCCAAATGTCTTCAGTTAGCTGTGAACCTCCACTCGATAATGGGGGCATTCCCACACGATCGCGCACTTGATTGACAAGAGTTAGTGCCGTTCCATCATCTCCTGAACGATTATAGGCCTCTGCGGCCATTAAAAGCACATCCGCATAACGAATTACTTTGTAGTTCACGGGTGAGGTCAAGTCGTTGTCGGGCAAGCCTATTTCATTTTGCCGTTTGATGTATTTATTGTTGTAGTATCCGGTATGACCTCCACCGCCAATGGCATAAGTAATACTGCCCGGGTTTGGTTGTGCTGCTATAAACGCATCTATATCAAGCACAGTTTCGTCACGACGAGGATCCCCGGCAGTAAAGGAGTTGTATAAGTCTTCCGTTGGAAGGTTGTAACTGTTTCCATCGCCATAAGTAGGCCCGTTGTATTGTCGTATACCGTGGAACCCAACGGCAGCATTACCTTCTAAGCAAACAAAGCACTCATATGATCCCCCTTCAAGACCACTGTATTCGATATCGAATACGGTTTCGTCATTGTTTTCATTCGAAACAGGCCAAATATCCGCATAATCTGAAAGTAGGGCATAACTGCCCGATTGAATTACTTGGTCAAAAGCCAAGGTTGCATCCACAAATTCATCTTGATACAAATGGACTTTTCCCAACAATGCTAAAGCAGCACCTTTATCCGCTCTACCTTTTTCAAAACGACCCCAATCGAGGTTTTCCGCAGCAAAGGTTAAATCGCTTTCAATCTGATTGTACACTTGAGCTCTAGTGGCCCGTTCAATGTTGGTTACCTCATCGGCACCCAATCGCTCATCAATAATCAAAGGAACACCTCCAAAGTATTTGACCAACTCGAAGTAGTAATAGGCGCGTAAGAAACGAGCTTCGCCTAGAACGCGGTTTTTTCCGTCAAAGTCAATATTATCTTTGTTTTCCATAATGTAATTGACCCGCGCAATTCCAGTATAGTTGAATTGAAAAACGGACCGCAACTCATTATTGAAAGCATTGTGGGTCATATTCTCAATCTCATGAAGACCTTGAGAATCGAAAACACTTTCTCCGCCAGCTATGGCGTTATCGGAAGCAATTTCTCCGATCCACTGTGTAATGTAGGAGGTCTGTAACAAGTCATAAGCACCAATTAATGCCAGTTCATAGTCTTGCGGCGTTAAGAAGTAGTTCTCCGCATCTTGAGTAAACTCTGGACCTACGTCTAAGAATTTCTCGCAACTCACGGTTGCAATAAAAGACCCGATAACAACAAGTAGTAATGCAATTTTTTTCATGATCTTTTTCTATTAAAACCGAACACTAAATCCACCCATGAACGTTCTCGCCTGCGGATAAAATCCGTAGTCAACACCAGAATTCAACGGCCCTCCGTTTGATCCAATATCCGGATCGAACCCTTGGTATCCAGTAATGGTCAACAGGTTGTTCGCACTAACATAAATTCTGAAGTAACTCGCTTGTATTTGACTTAACCAAGCCGAAGGGAATGTGTAACCGAGTTGAATATTCCGCAAGCGAAGAAAGGAGCCGTCTTCAACAAAGAAATCTGAGAATTCTGTATTTCTGGTCGACCCGGTAGTCACTTTAGGAATTTCGTCCGAAGTAAAAGGACCCGTCCAGCGGTCGATGTAGTAATCGAGCTGATTCGCATAGGGCTGCTGACGTTCGTAGTTTCTGATGATTTCATGACCAATGGCCGCATAGAAGTTCATTCCTAAATCAAATCCTTTGAAACGAGCGTTTAAGTTCAATCCAAAAGTGAAATCGGGAATGGGTGAACCAATTTGAACACGATCGCTGTCGTCACCAAAGCTTATCACACCGTCGCCATTTTGATCCACAAAACGCAAATCACCTGGGGTTGCCCCTGGTTGTTCTACACCTGAAGCATCAATTTCAGCTTGTGTTTGGTAAATACCGTCTGTTTGAAGACCGATAAAATAACCAATAGGGAAACCTTCTTCAAAGCGAGTTGCCACATTACCACCGACGCCAAAATTGGCTCCTGGAATAAAGTCAACTCCGTCGGGTACGGCTTTTACAATGTTTTTCAAATACGCCCCATTCAAGTTCACAGAGAAAATGAAATTGTTGAGTGGTTTGGTCGTATATCCTAATTCGAGTTCAACTCCCGAGTTTTGCACGTCTCCAGCATTTACGAAAGGCGGGAAACCTCCAGCCCCACTAGTTCCCAATAAACCGGATACTTGAGGCTGAAAAAGTAAATCGTTCGTGCGCTTCACAAAGTAGTTCGCGGTCGCGGTAAAGTTTTCGAACAGATTCATATCTATTCCTACGTTAAACTGGCGCGTAGTTTCCCATTTTAAGTCTGGATTCGCCGCTCTACCAATGGCAACCCCTTGAAGTATGACGTCGTTGAAAACATAGGTACCTTCTCCGTTTAAGAGTGCTCGATAAGCAAAATTGGGAATTTGATCGTTTCCGGAAACCCCATAACTCATCCGAAGTTTGGCAAAATCAATGACCTCACTGTTCCAAAAATCTTCTTCGGAAAATATCCAGGCACCTGAGATAGATGGGAAGATACCCCATCGGTTGTTTTCTCCAAATCGCGAAGATCCGTCTCTACGCAAAATACCGGAAAGCAAGTATTTGTCGTCTAAGTTGTATTCCACGCGCAAGAAAGCGGATAATAAGCGCTCTTCGAATTGGAAAGAACCTGCGTTGTTTAAAAACCCTCCTGGCGCTTGGTTCGCTGAAATGTCAGCAAACTCAACGGAGTTATTGGGAATATTGAATGCTGTTGCATTAAGTCCTTCGCCTTGACGGTTAAATACAGAAGCTCCCAAAGTAGCTCGAATACTGTTTCTTTCATCGAATCGATGACTGTAGTTCAAGAAACTTTCAAAGGTTACATCTACGTAGGTATCGCGTCTTTCATAAACACTTGCTCCGCGTTCGATGAAAACACTGTCGGCAATCTCAACTAAGGTCGGATCCAGATCTTCGTTCAACGCTGTATTCTGTGCTTTCCCAGGTCCGTACCAAACAAGCGGCGAAAAGATTTTTTCATCGACACTGGCATAATTGTAGCTAAAACGATTCGTCCAAGTTAATTCGTCCGAAAAACTGTATTCAAGTTCCTCTTTTCCAACAAATTTATTTACCCACGTTCTGTTGTACGAATTCTCCATTTGGGCGAGTGGATTAATAATATCACTCACAAGGTCTAAATAGCTATATTTTCCATCGTCCTGAAGTAAAGGCTCTGTTGGATAGGCATTAATGGTGTTGTACAGAACAGAACCAATGCCATTCTCGGGAAGTGTACTACGCTCCTCATGAGTGAATAAGAACACATTTCTAAACTTCAATCTTGGCGATAATTGCAAGGTGAAGTTTACCCTTCCGTTGTAGCGCTCGAATTGTGCTTTGTCTCCACCAACAATTCCTTCTTGCTCAAAGTAAGAACCACCTACGCTGTAGGTCGCCTTATCGGTTCCACCTGAAATACTGAGGTTGTAATTTTGAACCGGTGCGTTTTGAAAAACGGCATCTTGCCAATCTGTTCCTTCTCCGATTTGTGTATTCGGAAATGGCGGAGTCTGACCTCCATTGGCAAAGGCATTGTTTTTAATAACGGCATATTCAGAAGCATTCAGGAGTCCGAGTCGATTTGCGGTTTGTTGCATTCCATAGTATCCGCTAAACTCCACTTGCGGGGACTCGCTTTTTTTACCTTTTTTCGTTTCTATTATAATTACTCCATTCGCAGCACGAACGCCATAAATACCAGCGGTTCCGTCTTTAAGAACGTTGATGGAGGCGATATCGGCCGGATTCAAAGCATTAAGTCCTTCCGAATCGTAAACAATACCATCTACTAAAATGAGCGGATCATTATCTCCGAAGGTGCTCAAACCGCGAATACGAATAACAGAAGAACCCCCTGGAGAACCCGAACTAGTCGCAATATTTACACCGGCTACCGCACCTTGAAGAGCAGCGTCTAGTCGGGGCATATTTAGTTTCGTTACTTCTTCACCTTTCACCGTTGACGTTGCCCCGGTGAGCTCTTTCTTTTTGACTGATCCGTACCCAACCACTACAACTTGGTTAAGAACCTCAATGTCCTCAACTAAATTGACGTTGATTAAGGTAGCGGCGCCAACGACTATGGTTTGTTCTTTATACCCTAAAAATGAAAATACTAAAGAATCTCCCGTGCTCGCGTCAAGCGAGTACATTCCATCAAAATCGGTTGCGGCTCCTCGAGTTGAACCTTTAACTACGACATTAACCCCGGGTAATTCCTCCCCGGTTTCGCTGTCAACCACCTTCCCGGATATCGTCTTTGATTGGGCGCTTAATTCAACAGTTCCAAATAAAAACAGCACAAGAAAGCACAGTAAGTAATTGTTTTTCATAGGTTGGTTAGAAGTGTATAGGCCACGTTTAATTCAATTACGTCACTTTTAATTTTAAGTTAAATTTTAAGTGAAGATGACCAAAGTAATAACTTTTGGTGAATTATACCATAAGTTCCAAAGAAATTTAAAACGCTGACCCTCAGAAGCTCTTGATAAGTAGTTTTAAAAGAGTCTTCAGTACGCTTTAACAAAGCGAATGGGCCGCGCCTCATGCTCCGGATCGCAAAGGAAATACGTACCCGCTTTTAAATGCGCAACGGAAAACGAGGTAATAGGCGCTTCAAGACGAAGTTTTTCGAGTACTTGACCGTTTATAGAGCAAATTAGGGCCTCACGGCCCGATTGGCCCTCCGGTATTGAAATGTTAACAAGGTCGCTGGTCGGATTCGGATATAAATTCCACGGAATTCCTCCTTCACTTTCATCGAGCCCAACTTCATTCGATTGATATACGCGAACGTAATCGATAACCATATCACTCTCGGTGAAGGCACTTGTAATGTTGCCATCTATTGCGATATTGAGAAGAATGTACTGGTCGAGCGTAAATGGCCAGGTCGCAGGATCGAGCACTGTGGGCTCGTACGTGTAAAATACATTTCCATTCACGCTAAAATCGAGCCGATTAGGGTACCAATCTAAAGCGTAAACATTGAATTCATCGCTAACGCCGGGTATCGTTAAACCGCCCACATTTACTGTTCCACCGAAAGACGAGGGGGTATGCGTGGCGCTCGATATGTAATCTTGATTTACACCCCAATGCTCCATAATATCCATCTCGCCGCAGGCGGGCCAGGGTACAGAACCAAATTGATTGTCGAAATAGCCACCAAGCTCGTCAATATTTTTTCCCAAGGTCCAAATGGCCGGCCACGTTCCCGGTCCAGTGGGTAACTTCGCTCGAACTTCTATACGCCCGTAAGTAAAAGCAAATTTTGAATTGAGCCTTGCCGAAGTATACTGTTTGGTTACTCCTTGATCGGTATACGATTCGTTTTTTGCGACAATATGCAAATAGCCGCTATCAACGAAACTGTTTGATAGTTCATCGGTATAATGCTGCAATTCGCCGTTGAACCAACTCGATCCGTTCGGCAATTGGGTTTGATGAAACCATTTCGAAGTGTCTATCATTCCAGTACCGTCAAACTCATCGGCCCAAACTAATTGATCGTAAACTATGGGGGGCAGATTTCCGGCAGTATCTAAAAGGCCATCGAAACTTACGTTGTCGATATACGCGATCACATGGTCACTGTTGTTTTCGCTGTTAATTTGAAAAAGTACCCGATTGAAATCGGTCCGATTCGTTGGCGCTTGTGAACTGGGATCAATATTCTGATAAGCGTCGTTCAGCCAATCAAAGGTGATTGTTTGCCATTGATCGAGGACAATGGGCTTTATGATTTCAGATTGGGTTGACCAGGGTTGACCCAGACTATTATCTTGGAGTTTTAAAGAAATCTGATTCGGCTGAGTCCCAGTAATACTGCTCGATGGTACATAAACGTCCACCGAAAAGGTGTGCCCCGCAGTAAAAAGGAAGTTATCGGATACGTCGAATCGAACATTGGCCCAAGTGCCTCCGGCATCGTTGTATTGGAGGACGGTTGCAGAGGTATTAGGGCCATTTGCGAATGGATTTGCAAAAGAATGGTCCAAACTACAATCATCGGCAAACCAGGTATTGATATTGCCGTTTCCTTCGAAGTC
>CBFHRK010000010.1:0-5170 GCA_965658225.1 Flavobacteriales bacterium
TGCGCTTCTGCGACAGCAGAAGGAAGCAGGTTTCGTTTTTTGGTGGTGAAGGCTCCCCCACTGATCACGCTTTCACGAAGTGAAAGCGTACTCCCGAATTGCCTTATTTCTCACTTAGACTATTTGATACAGAAGAGGATCTGATACATTAATTGATTCTCCATTGGTCAATATGAAAAAATCATAATCCCTTCATGTAGAAGCGGAAAACCGTAATGGCCTCGGCGAAAGTTCCTCTTTCTTTCAAGGGTATAAAAAAATACTCTAATATTGAACCTATGACCTGCCTCAAGTCCTTCAAAAGAATCGCTTTATTTGCCCTATTCATTGCGTCGAGCAACGCTACTTTTGGACAATCCTACCTTGATCTCGTTAAGTTCCAATACAAAAGCACCCCTATAAACGGATACGAAGACGCCCCGGGCGGTTCGCGGGTAAATGAGTTCACGTTCGATGCGACCGTACCCGTTGAACTCAATGAGAAGTTTGCGCTGATAACTGGGTTCATCGGAGAATCGTTGGGCTCGCAGGTGGAGCCAAATGACACGAACATAACTCAAGTGTACAGCACAACCTTAAAAGTAGGCCTTAACGTACAGTACAATGACCGGTTCTCGATGCAATATGTACTATTGCCAAAAATATCGTCCGATTTTATTGAACTCAGTTCGGATGATTTTCAGCTCGGCGCTGTTGTTTTGGCGAAATATAAGAAGTCCGATTATTTTACATGGAAATACGGATTGTATTATAACCAAGAGCTTTTCGGCCCTTTCTTCGTTCCCCTACTCGGTTTCTATATGCACAAACCCGATAGTCCGTGGGAATTCAACCTAACCCTTCCATTACTCGCCGAGGCTAACTATCAACTCTCTAAAAGCCTACAGGTCGGAGCGCGATTCAATGCATTTGTTCGAACGTATAATCTCAACAAAGCGGTGTTTACTGAAAACGGCGAATACCTTCAAAAAACGAGTCAAGAGCTTCAGGCTTTTCTTCGCTTCTTCCCAACAAAAAGTCTCGTTATCGAAGGAGGGATTGGCTTTACTGTTGGCCGAAGATTCGACGTATACGACGATCGAGATAAAATGAAATGGGGGCTCAGCGCCTTCAACTTCGGCGACGATCGGCCCGAACCGGAAAACCCTCAACTAAAGAACGGTATCATTTTCTCATTGAAGGCGGTTTATCGGTACAACTTATAATTACTTCCATTCACTCCTTATTTTTAACCGCTGGCCCTATCGGGCCGATGAGGCCCAAAACAGAAAAGTATCTTTAAAAGAAAAAATGCGCCATACTATTCTTTTACTTCTTCTTTTGGCTGACAACCCTTTAATTGCTCAATCTCTCGAAGGCCTGTGGCTGGTTCAGTCCGTTCTCGTGGGCACCCAGCAAATGACACCTCAGCAGAAATGGATCCGGTTCGATTCAAATAATTCTTTTACCGAAGGGAATGGATGGCTGCAACACAACTCAGGGTCGGTTGTTTTTGACGTACCCAGCAACAGTATTGAGCTGAAAGCCTCCAAAGGACCCAAAGACACAATGGGGCCTTTTCAACTGGT
This sequence comes from Flavobacteriales bacterium, assembly GCA_965658225.1. Lineage (GTDB taxonomy): Bacteria > Bacteroidota > Bacteroidia > Flavobacteriales > ECT2AJA-044 > ECT2AJA-044. The sequence goes on from CBFHRK010000010.1 coordinate 1,569, forward strand.
AGACCTCCAAGAATCCACAATGCTATGGACCCGGACCGAAGATGGGCAAAAGGTGCAGGTACAACTCATTCGAATATCGGAGCTGCCGGAAGCTCCGGCGGATTGGTGTATGGGACTTTGGTCTATAGACGACATGGACTCCCAAGGTGAATCTTGGATTTCAGGTTATGATCAAATTCACTTGAGTTGGACCGGAGTCTTTGTGCTTAGAAAGGATTCCGTCGAAAAACGCGGCTATTGGACAACTCATGCCCATCGACCCGAAATCACCTTGATACCCCGAACCAATAATTGCGAACAATTGCAATTTGGAATTCAAAAAGAAGGCGATTCCCTACTTTTCAGCAATGAAGAAATTGGAACATTCGCGCTGAACCCTAAAAATAGTTTCTGACGCATTCGCGAATTAAACTTTTATAAGACATGCGCATCTAACAGCGTATAAAATCCACTAAACTATTATGAATATAAAATCTATTTTATTCTCACTGCTCCTTTTCACGGGCCTCTGTTCTTTCGCCCAACCGGGTAACCGCCCTTCTCCAGAACAAATACGCCAACGAGCCGAAAAAGAAGCGCGCGAAATGGCCATAGCCCTTGAACTCAATGAAAAACAAATGCTCGCTTTCAACGAAATCAATGAAGCATTTGGCGAAAAAGTCATGGAAATTCGACAGGCTGGAGGCGATAGAGAAGATATGATGTTCGCTATGCAGGCTTTATCAAAAGAACGCGATAAAGAAATGAAAGGTATTCTTAGAAAAGAGCAGTATAAAAAGTATCAAAAAATTCAAGAAGAAAAACGTCAAGAACGTATGCAAAGAAGAGGCGGTCCTCCTGAATAACATCGCTTATTTTGTATCTTTTGGCCTATGAAAAAAATGACCGTACTCATTTTGATCTTGGGCCTTCTTACTGCCCAAGCGCAAACACCAACAACCGAAATTGGAACCCTTCATTTCGTAAAAGAGTTTAAATCAGCACACGTCGATGCACGCCCTCTCGCTATTTGGACTCCACCCGATTATTCTCCGCTAAAAAGATATCCCGTTATTTATGTATACGACGGTCAAATGCTTTTTGACGGCACTACTACTTGGAACAAAACAGAATGGGATATAGATAGTGTTTTAGGTTCAGCGATCATTCAAGGAGCATTACCTCCATGCATCGTGGTTGGACTCTACAACATACCGAAAATTCGATACCGAGAATTTTTTCCGGAAAAACCCTTCGAAAAGCTGCCTCAATCACTTCAAGATTCGGCAATTACAATGGCCATGAATAACGTGGCTCCGAGCAGTGATGAATACTTGAAGTACATTGTCAATGAAGTAAAGCCCTACGTAGATACTGAATACATGACGTTAAGTGATCGAAAAAACACCTACATCATGGGTGCTTCTATGGGCGGAGTTATGTCGCTATACGCTCTCTTTGAATACCCGGAAGTATTTAGCGCAGCTGCCTGTTTATCGAGCCACTTAATCGGTGGATACGAATTCAACGAAACAGTGCCCAATGCCTTCGCGCAATACATTCAAGAAAATAGTCCCGAACCGGGCCATTGTAGAATATACATGGACTACGGTACCGAAACCCTGGACGCGCAGTACGAACCTGCTCAAAAAATCATAGACACTCAAATGAACCAATCGGGATGGACCAATGAAAATTGGCAAACGCGTAAATTTGAAGGAGCAAGCCATACCGAAGTTAGTTGGAATGCCCGCCTTATGACTCCCTTGAACTTCCTTTTGAAACCGGATATCCAATGAGAACTCTCCGAAATCTCCTATTAGGAACATTGGCTCTTTTTGCCGTAGCGTGTTCCGCCTCCAAGTCGGCACAAAGCTCTTTAGAAGGCACCGTTACCTACCGCGAAAAAATGCTTCTCCCGCCGCAGGCGGTGGTCGTTGTGAAACTCGTCGATGTAAGCCTTCAAGATGTTCCCGCAAAAGTAATTAGCGTCGACACTCTAAAAGCGCAGGCGCCACCCATTCCCTATACCCTCGCCTATAACCCTGGCACTCTAGAAGACGGTCATATCTATCAAGTGCAAGCGGCTATATACGTTGATGGGGACCTTCGAATGATTAGCACCCAAGCAACGCGGGCAAATTTAGAGGAGCTGAATCCGGTTGAAGTTGTAGTACGCAGTGTACAGCGCGAGGTTCGAGAACCCAAAAAACGGGTCGACTTCATCGCTCGGGGAAATGAGCCGTCTTGGATACTAGAAATGGAAATTGGAAAATGGATGCGGCTAAAACAACTCAATTCGGATGAAGTCGTAACAGTGCCGTTTCCGGAGCGATTCACTGATCCCAAAACACGTGAAATGGTGCTCAAATCTAGTACGGAAGCACATGCATTGGAGGTTCGAATCGCTGAAGAAAATTGTCAAGATTCTATGGCTGATGAGTCGTTTGAATACGCAGTGAAAGTTATACTCGACAACAATGACGCTCTTTCCGGATGTGGCTATTTAAAGGGTGATGCTAGGAGCCTTCGGCTCGATTATGAACTAAAATCAGGCGTCGATCTCGATCTTAATTTGGCCACTAGAGTCCCCGAGTTGAGCTTAGACGTCCTCAGAGGGACCTATGGCGCAAATGATGGATGTAACGGAATTGGCGGTGAACTGGATGAACGCGAAAACTCGCTCTTGTTTAAACCCGGGTTTAGCACCGAAATGTATTGCGGCAACGATTTCGATCAGTCCTTTAAAAAGCTCTTTTTGGATGTCGACGGATATCGATTGAACGGGAACGGAGATCTTGATTTAACGATCGAAGGAAACGTGGTTCTCTCGTACTCTGAGAAAAAAGCACCGTTGAGCGCGGCCGTAATAAACGATCTGCACGACGTTTTCGTGGTGACGGAGATTAACGGAGTAGCCATAGGCAAGGGTCAAGAAAATCCTCGGATGGAATTTTATCCGGCCGAAGGCCGTGTTTCTGGATATTCTGGGTGTAATCAATTTAACGGCCCCATTGAAGTAAGCGAAAAAAGCCTTCGTTTCTCATCCCGAATGGCCATGACAAAAAAATACTGCCAAGATTCGGTCGAAGATACGTTCGTGGCCGCTCTACCCCAGGTGAGTAGCTATCTTCGAAAAGAACGCAGCCTGATGCTCCTTGGATCTGACGGAGCGGTTGTTTTTCTACTTCAAAAAACGGATTAAATGAAGCTTTGGAAGAAATGGGTATTGGGGATTCTCACATTCTTGAGTCTCTTAGTGATCGCAATCATGCTGTTGGCTTCGGGAATCATTCATCGTTACATTGAAAAAAACGACGTCGATTTAGTGGGTCGAGAAATCACAATGGACGATCTTTCGATCGGATGGTTCACAGCACAAATTGAAATCAAGGGTTTTGATATTCGAGAGCAAGACACTTCCATAAGCTTCATCAGCTATGATCGCCTCTTTGTGGACCTCCATATTTGGAGCCTGTTCCAAGGTTTTATCCACGTAAAGGAAGTCGCTCTTGAAAATCCAAAGGTGCGCTTCGTTCAGAACGGAACCGAGTTTAACTTTTCCGATCTACTGGCCTTGGGAGCGACAGACTCGCCAGATACAACAACTTCTGAACCTTCGC
>CBFHRK010000010.1:5268-40382 GCA_965658225.1 Flavobacteriales bacterium
TCTTGGAGTATCGCTATCGAGAACTACCATCTCGACAATGGTACAATCTTTTACCGGAGTAACTTACAACCCGATTTGGAAATTCCGGGAATGAACGTGCTTGTCCCGCTGCTAAGCGATACCGCCTCGAAAATTCATTCACTTATCGACTTCAACCTCCAGTCAGGAGGAACTTTTGAGCTAGTTACCGACCTATTCCCGAATCTCGATCTATTTCATTCGGAAATAAATATGATCGATATGGATTTTACTTTTCTAGAGCCTTATTTTAAAGCGTATCTGGACCTTGAGAAAGTTTCGGGCAACATCGATCTCAATTTATCGGCTCGCGGCGCCCTCTCGGGCGGAAATAACCTACGGCTAAAAGGAGAATTCAATTTAGCTGAATTTCAAATGATCGATATCTACGGCGACGAAATCGTTGCGCTGGAACACATGCACATTGGGTTCGATTCTATAGACCTCGCCAATGCTGAATTCGATCTAGGCGACCTTGTAATAACAGGTTTCGAAGGCATTTATGAAGTTTTTGAAGACACCGACACGTACACCCGAATCATTAAGCCCGCACTCAATGAGAAAGGACCTGATACATTGAAAACAGGTGAAGCGGTAAACTTTGACAACCCTTTTTCTATCGCAGCCGCCTACGCGGAGCACATGGTTAAATCGTACAAATCCGCAGACTACAAACTAAACCACTTCGAAATTGCCAATTGCGCTTTTACCTACAACGACTATACAATGCGCGAGGCTTTTCGGTATGAGATTAGTGATATTCATGTGGGCGCTGAAGGAATCAATTCTCACGATGAATATCTCTTAATAAAAGCGGACGCTACAGTAAATGAATTGGGTCGCTTTGAGGGTTCTATAAAATCGTATACGGACAACCTTCGGAATATCGATATTGACTACAAGCTCTATGGAACGCAGTTATCTCCGTTCTCGCCATATTCAGACACCTATGTTGCGCACCCTATTGTTCACGGTGATCTCATTTATGAAAACAGCACTAAAATAAGAGACAACCATCTTGAAAGTTCCAATAACATTGTACTTGATGATTTTACCTTCGGACAAAAAACAGACTACGAAGGCATTTATAATTTACCCGTTAGGCTTGCGGTTGGGCTCCTAAAAGATAAGAATGGCGACATCGTTTTGGATATCCCTATAGAAGGTGATCTCGACGACCCCGAATACAAATATTCAAAGGCAATTTGGACTGCCGTAAAAAATGTGGTCGTCAACATTGTTACAGCTCCGTTTAAATTTATTGGAAATCAATTCGGCATAGAAGAGGAGAAACTTCAACAGCTCGATTTTGGGCTGCTACAAATGAGATTGAGTAATCAGCACGAAAAGCAACTTGATGAAATGTCCAGAGTTCTCGAAGTTCGCCCCGACCTAAATATCGAATTCAAAAGAGCAACGCGCCAATTCGAAACCATGGAATCCTTTGCTATTCTAGAAACCGCCCATCTCTACTTGTATGGAACTACGGTAGAGGATATATTACCGAAAGAAGAATCTGAAGCAATTACCAATTTAGATTTAAACGATAGCGCTTTTGTACATTTTGTTAACCAAGGAATTCCGGCCGATAAACTGCATTTACCCATCCAATCTAGGTGCCTTGAATATGTAGGAAACGAAAGGGCTGCCGAACAATCAGACAAGGTTGGAGCGCGAAGAACTGCCGCTATTCGATCCTATCTGCAGGAAAAGCGCAATATTGATTCGACTCGAATTCGATTCTTTGCTCTACACGCAGACTCTCTGATGACCAGTAGAAGTTCCAGTATTTACAAAGTCAGCTTTTGGGTCGAAGAAAATGAAACCTATGGATTTGACTGATATTCAACAGTTTTTAAACGATGAACTGCAGAAACACGCTCCCTCACTGAAAGCCAAAGGCGCGATCCCCGATTCAGTTGAATTCAGTGGAACCAAAACCGTTATGCAAGGCAAGCAAAAGGTTGATGGACATTACTTTGCATCTATAGTACCCAAACCAAAGGACATCCGCCTGTACTTCTTCCCCATATACACGCATGTGCAAGACTATTCAGAATTATCAGAAGAATTGAGAAAACAATTAAAAGGAAAGAGCTGCTTCCATATTAAACGCCTTGACGAATCATTAAAAAAAGAAGTTTCAGAATTAATTTCTACAGGCGTTTCGCTGTACAAAACCGACGGTCTCATTTAATCTGTAGCCACTATGAAATATGAATTAAGCATTGAAATTGACTTGCCATTGAACGACGTTGCAGACGCGTTTTCCGACCCCATTCAATTGGCCGATTGGCAACGCGGATTTGTTTCCATTGAACACATTGAAGGGGAGCTAGGCAAAGAGGGAGCGAAATCCGAGATTAAATACATCATGGGTAAACGCGCAGTTGATATGGTTGAAACCATTACAAAAAATGATTTACCGCGCTATTTTTCCGCCATCTACGAAGCTAAAGGGGTTTGGAATCTTCAAGAAAATACTTTTTCTGAAATAACGGAAACTAAAACACGATGGACCTCACGGTCCGAATTCGTCATGCAATCTTTTCCTCTGAAAGTTCTGGCTTTCTTGATGCCTAAAATGTTTAAAAAGCAAAGCTACCAGTATATGACCGACTTTAAATCGTGGGTTGAAGATGGTGAATCTGTTCGAGGCTAAGCCCAAACCTTCGTTCCTTCACTACAGTTTGCGCAGATATCAATTTCTTTTCGAGAGCGAAGAAGCGCCGAGCGAAAGTTTGCATAGGCGGGACCATTCCAAATAGACGCAAAAGACTGCGGCCCAATCTGACCCAAAGTGTGGTGCGCGTCCTTATCAAAACAGCACGGCACTACTTGTCCATCCCAAGTAATTACGCAAGAGTGCCACATTCTCCAACAATGGTCATCAAGCGCATTTTTCACCACCCATTTTCCCGATCGATCCTTTTTATATCGCGCGTATTTTTCAATCGTCGGTATTAAAGGGTTTCCATCTTCATAATCATACACTTGAGCTGTTTTGTACCGAACTTCATCAACCCCAAATTGCTTTCCCATTTGGTACACCTCTTCAATTTGATGCTCATTCGGCTTAACAACAAGAAACTGCCAAATAACATGGGGCGTTCTCGATTTGAGTTTCTTCTTCCAGTGAATAATCCGCTCCGTACCGGCAAGCACTTTCTCTAAACTACCTTCTTTACGGTATTGCTCATATACTTCTTGAGTGGTTCCATCCACCGAAATTATAAGTCGATCGAGTCCAGATTCCACCGTTTTACGAGCTAAATCATCGTGTAGGAAATGAGCGTTGGTAGAAGTCGTCGTATATATTTTTCGAGTAGAGGCCCTCTGAACCATTTCCAAAAACTTCGGATTGATAAAAGGCTCGCCTTGAAAATAAAAGGTAATGTACGCGGTGGTTGGCGCGAGCTCATCGAGCATGGTTTGAAAGAAATCAATTTTCAAATTCCCAGTTGGCCGTGTAAACTGCTTCAGGCCGCTAGGGCATTCTGGACATCCTAAGTTACAGGCGGTCGTTGGTTCAAAAGCAATAGCCAACGGCTTACCCCACGGACGATGCATTTTAGTAAGCCTAGAAAAATAATAACTGCTAAGAATTAAAACAGCATTCAGCACGCGCTTGAAAGTGAGTTTCGACAATAAGTTAAGTCCGTCGTGAATACGTGCCTGCATAAATCAAAGATAGGCGGTGAAAATCCTATTAGCAATAAAATAACACGGTCAGATTCCTACAATTTAAAAGAAAGTGTACCTTCGACACTAAGGAAGATAATATGAAAACACCCGATTTTAGCGTAGCGCTGAGCACTTCTCTCGTTATTTTTGCCTTTGACGGCGATTCCGTTCTCTATTTAATTGGACGTAAAAAGTCGGATCCGTATTCGGGGGCTTCTATTCTACCCTCAACCTATATTAACGTCGACGAAAGCTGTGAAGATGTCGCAAAAGCAATGCTTTCTGATATCTTTCAAACAGAACACAGCTACCTTGAACAGCTAAATGCTTTTCCACGAAAGTACAGACATCCAGAAGGCCGAATTGTCAACATTGCTCATTTTGTGCTTGTAAACTGGGAGGAAATAAGTAAAGTAGAATTACCGGAAGGGTATCAATGGGTGCATCGAGAAGAGCGTCATGAAATGGCATTTGACCACAATGAAATCGTGGAATTCGCCTATGAACGACTAAAAAGGAGAGTGCGCCACCGGCCCATGGGGTTCTACCTTTTACCCAAGGAATTTACCCTCAAAGAAATTCGGCAGCTCTATGAAGAGGTCCTTCAACGCGAGTTGGACAAACGCAACTTTCAGAAAAAATTTACGCGCTCGGAACTCTTGTTGCCCATCGATAAAAAGGTGATTGCCGCCCCAGGTAATAAAAAGCCATCGCAGCTTTATTCTTTCGACGAGGAGCAATACGCTACCATGTCGATCAAAGGGTACGATTTTAAGTTTTAAAATTTATTTTATCGAAAGTGCCTAGCGGCACGATTCAAAAGCGGTAGCCCAGCTGTACAACAAATCGAGTGCCTACAGAAAAGGTATTCGAACTTCCTGTGAAATCAACTAATTGCTCTTCAGTCAATGATTGAAGCCAAGGGTAATTGGATAATAACCACTCAGCCATTTCAGGGTAGTATTCCTCAAAGTCAAAATTACTTTCAGAGTCGGCGCCTAAGGTTAGTCGATAAAAGGTATAAGACGGTGCAAAGGTGATTAGATCAATCGTGAATCGATCCTCGAACAAGCTAAATTGATAACCTATTTGAGCCCCAAATCCGGCCGTTATCAGCTGGGCATTGATATCCGCATTTATGAATTCGCCGCTCGATAGCGATAAAGTAGCCTTTGATTCCCACCAGTGATTGTGATGAGCCACATAAGGCGAAATATAAAAACCACGAGGTGCAAAATGCTTGTTCTCCGATTTTAAATAAAACCGGTAATCAAGAATTACCGAATAGCCTATAGAACGAGATCTTTCATAATTAAAACTCGCCGTATCTGCCGTTCTCTCTCGCACTAAACCCGGCAAACTCAAACTTCCCAATGATACGCTGAAGCTTTGATGAGGACTGAGCACTCGTTCATAACTAAAAAGTGCAGAGCCTCCACCCCAAACCAAAGCCGGAGTGGGATTCCACTTTATTATATTCCGCCGATAAAGTGGCGAACTGACTGTATCGGAAATGATTGTATCATTCTGCGCACTCAAGGAACTACAAAAGAAAAGGAGTACGATCAGAGTTAATAAGCGCACTTATACGAGTTTATAGAATTCGGTAGCCGATACTCAATAATACTTGCCGACTACCCCCGTTTAACGGAAACGAATCTCCACCGCCTGAAAGTGATTCAATAGGTTGGTCAAAAGAGCCTTCCCCTTTAAAGTCGATCAAAAATTTTCCGAGATCCAATCCGATACCGTACTGATAACCAAATGAAGTTCCTGATACACCAATTTCAACTTCATCATTATCATCCTTCGACCCCAAAGTAGTGGAAAACATAGGGCCGGCATTGATTCGAATCGGTCCAAATTTAAGCCCTACTAATACAGGTATATCCAAACGATTCCAGTTCACTTGAACATCAATCTCTTCTCCTGTACTCAGATTTGTAAAGGCAATTGTAGAAGGGTGACTTGTGTACAGTAATTCTGGCTGGACATAAAAACCCAAAACTTTTAAGCGCGAATATGCACCCACATGAAAAGCCGTATTTGGTTTAGCCGGACGCACAGTGACGGTAGTATTAGGATCAAGCGTCAAATCTTCATTTATAGTAAAATCCGCCCGCCCGATTCCCGCACGTGCGCCTAATTGGAAAATCTGTGCTTGTGATTCAAGTCCGAAGAAACCTACCACTAACAGTAAAATAACTACCTTTTTCATGCTTAAATATTATTTGAAATAAAGGTGCAAAAAAAATAGGACTCCCCCATGAGCTTCAAAAAATTACTCAGTCTAATACTAATAGCCCTTGCCATCTTTATTTGCGGTGCAATTGCACTTACCTACCGAAGCGATTTACCCGCCGAAGAGTTAATGCAAAAGTACGTACTTCCAGCCTCCGGCTGGATGATGCTTCACGAGCAAAATATTCACTTCACCGACGAAGGTGTAGGCCCTGCCGTATTACTCATCCACGGCACCAGCTCTTCATTACACACGTGGAACGGATGGACGGAGAACTTAAAAAAAGATCACCGAGTCATTCGAATCGATTTACCCGGTTTTGGTTTGAGCGGACCTCATCCCGATCAGGACTATTCAGAGGAAACATATCTCGAACTTTTTGAAGAACTCCGTGATGCACTCAGTATTCAGAAATGGACCGTGGTTGGAAATTCGTTTGGTGGATTCTTGGCCGCCTCATACGCCGAAAAATACCCAACACGAACAAACGGATTAGTACTGATAAATTCAAGCGGGTGGCCTCAAGAAAACAAACCCTTTAACATTTTCGATTTGGCAAAAGGTCCACTGGGAGAAATTTTAATTTATTGCTCTCCCAAAATAATGGTCGAACAAAGTTTGCATAACGTGTACGGAAACCCTGAAAAAGTGGACCAAGAACTTATTGATCGTCACTATAACCTCCTTCTTTTTCCTGGAAATAGATCCGCCTTAAGAAAGCGTTTAAACACCTCCTATTCTGAATGGAGCATCGAACGCTCACTTAAAATGAAAATGCCCATCCTGTTTATCTGGGGAGAAAAGGATCCCTGGATTTCTGCAGAAAACGGTCGTTCTTGGTCGCAGGCATTCCCCAACAGCAACTTTGTTTCATTTCCAGAATCAGGACATGTCCCGATGGAGGAACAGCCAATCGAAACCTTGACCTCTTTTCGCGAATGGGAAGCGCAACAGAATGCAGTTTCCTTTCCTTAAAATTCGACTTCGCGTATATTAATGTCGACCATCTCGCGAGTAGCCAAGTTCAAAAAATGGTTCTTGGAAACGGAGATTTCTTGCGTATTCCATTTTTCATCACGAAAATGAAAGGTACTGCTCGGCCCTTCTTTAATCTCGCGCAAGGGCAGGGTGAGTCCGTCCCCAATTTCTTTTACAATTGCTTCTTTTTGGGTCCAACGTTTGAAAAAAGCTCGCACCGGATCCTCACTTTCGCGAAACCCTTGCATTTCGACCGAGTTGAATTGCTTTGTAAATAAATAGGGATCTTTTTTTCGTATGCGCTCAGAGTCTAATCCGACCGGTAGGTCGTACGACCAGGCCATTGCTACTAAGCCATCAGTATGCGTAACATTGAAGTGAAATAACTCGCGATGGAACGGTTTTCCGTGCACTCCATTCTCAATTCCGCTAAGTTTGGAAAGAGGCTCTTCGCACTCAAGAAGGGCGCGGCGAAGTAAAAGCTTTCCGGCTAAGGCATTGAAATATCCTTTGAAGTGAGTAAATTGACAAACCTCAGCGGCCTGACGATCTGGAAGTAAGGCTAAGTAATCTTCCGAATTTCCGTGACGCCAATGAAAATCATGTAAAAAATAACGAACCTGTACTTGCTTCAAGTGAGTATGCTTAAAAATCAAAAATACAATATGTCCGACAACCTGACCGCTGACCAAGCACTGTTAAAATTAAAAGAGGGAAACGAACGCTTTGTTCATAATCAGCTCACGCACCCACATGAAGATATGAATTGGCGCTTTTCGCTGGTCGAAGGTCAAAAACCCTACGCCGTTGTCGTAGCCTGTTCCGATTCGCGCGTTACCCCAGAAATTGTTTTCGACCAAGGCCTGGGAGACCTCTTCGTTATTCGCGTAGCTGGAAACATTGCAAAAGACAAGGTAATCGGATCTATTGAATATGCCGTAGCACATCTCGGGGTGAACCTAATTGTGGTAATGGGCCATGAAAGCTGTGGAGCTGTAGCTGCCAGCTTGGAGATTGACTTACCAGGCGGTCATATTGATGCTCTTGTTCAACAAATTAGACCGGCTGTTCTCGCCGCGCAAGAAATGGAGGGTGATCTGCTTACCAATGCCGTACGAATTAATGCAAAAATGGTGGCTCGAAATATTCAAGATGCTGACCCCTACATCAGAGTAGGCCACAGAGAAGGTCGGGTTCGAGTGGTTCCTTCCTATTATCGATTAAGCGATGGTTTTGTAGAATTTATTGAATAAAACTAGTCTTCCGCACTAAGTCGATAGTTTTACTATTATATTTGCTGCGTAAATCAGCACTATGGATCTCTCTCTCATCCTACACAACTTCTTGTCTCCCCCTATTCTCTTTTATTTTTTGGGAATAGGGGCTTTTCTTATGCGATCAGACCTGGAAATCCCGTCTACTCTGGGTAAATTATTTTCGCTTTACTTATTAATGGCGATCGGCCTTAAAGGTGGTTTCGCCCTGCAGCATTCTGCTTCGGGCGGAAGCGTATTTGCCACCCTTAGCGCAGCCGTAGTAATGGCTACCGTAACTCCGTTATTGGCTTTTTTCCTCTTGAGGAAATGGCTTAACGCCTACAACGCAGCGGCAATTGCTGCTACTTACGGCTCTATTAGCGCTGTAACTTTTATTACCGCCGTTGCCTTTCTCGAAAAAATAGGGACTCCTTTCGACGGATACATGGTCGCCGCTATGGCCCTCATGGAAAGTCCGGCCATTATTGTAGGTGTATTCTTAGCCAATAAATACGGAGGTAGTTCAAAACACGAAGCAATTGAATGGAAACCTCTTTTGCAAGATGCTTTTTTAAACGGCTCTGTAGTACTCATTTTGGGAAGTCTGCTCATTGGCTACTTAGCCGATATAGAATACGAGGCAGCACTAAAACCGTTCACCACCGATTTATTTAAGGGGATGCTTTGCTTCTTCCTGCTCGACATGGGTTTGGCTTCGGCCCGACGAATAAAAATACTCCGGAAAATCGCTAAAATGGCAATAAGCTTTGGTGTTGGCTTTGCTCTTTTCAGCGGTTTATTAGGTCTTGGTTTGGCCTACTTCCTCGGCCTCTCGGCCGGAAATGCACTCCTCTTCACATTGCTATGCGGCTCAGCGAGCTATATAGCCGTTCCCGCAGCTATGCGGATTGCAGTGCCCCAAGCAAATGCGAGTTTATACTTGCCTATGTCTTTGACCATAACATTCCCTTTTAATATTACAATCGGGATTCCATTGTACTACTTCATCATCCAACAAATTTGGTAAGCTTATGACCTCTGTTGATAGAATTGAATTGATTATTCCTTCCGCTTTTGCCCAACATCGCTTATTAGCAAAACTCGATGAATGGGGTATTGAAGGATACAGTATAATACGAGAAGTCCTGGGGAAAGGAGAATCGGGATTCAAAACGGGTGATTTACCTGCAGATGTGGGCCGCAACTGGTACGTACTCATCGCCTGCGAAAAAGATAGAACCCTGGATATTGTAAACGCCTTCAGACCGGTCATATCAAAATACGGAGGTATCTGCCTCGTTACCGACGCTCGAATACTAAAAAAGACGCCCGACAGCGAAGGCGGAATCTTTTAATCGATCAACAACCACTCTTCTTGGTCGAGCATTGGCTTGGCCACCTTATACTTCACCTGCTTCGTTTCACCCGTCATTCGGTGCTTGATGGTCACCTTGTCATTTCTACCGATCTTGCGTTCTTCGCGCACAATGGGTTCAGTTACCCGCTTTCTCGCCGCAGGCGGTGGTGCTTGTCCCGCCCCTACTTGACGAGGTTCTGGCGCGCCTCCAGACCCATTGGCATCACCAGGTCTACTCGTTTGAAGTTTGCTCATATCCTCACGTCTCGGTTGACGTGCTCCCTGAACTTCGTTCGGATTCTGAGTAGGCAATTCACCCTTGTACAAGAACGATGCAATCTCCTGATTCGTAGTGCCTAGCATTTGCTTGAACAGTTCAAACGACTCGAACTTATAAATCAACAAAGGATCTTTTTGCTCATACACAGCTCCCTGAACCGACTGCTTCAAATCATCCATTTCGCGCAGGTGATCTTTCCATTGCTCGTCGATCATTCCAAGAGTAATATTCTTCTCAAAAGCCGTAATCAAAGCACGAGCGCCCGATTGATAAGCCTCTTCCAAATTCACAATTACCTGAAGCATTCGAGAACCATCACTGAATGGAACTACAATATTCTCGTATTGCCCTTTCTGGTTCTCGTAAACATCCTTAATGACCGGCCAAGCCATATTTGCCACATGAATCATGCGCTCTTTGTAATGCTTGCGCGCAGACGCATACACCTCATCGATTACCTTGTCGCGTGACATCTGAAAGAACGACTTTTCATCGACCGGCGATTCCATGCTGAAGAATCGAATCATATCGAGTTTAAAGCCCTCAAAATCTTTGTCCTGCTGATACAAATCAACCAAATTTTCCAGGGTATCATATATCATATTGGCCAAATCGACCGATAGGCGCTCCCCAAAGAGTGCATGACGACGACGCTTATATACTACTTCACGCTGTGAATTCATGACATCATCGTACTCGAGCAATCGCTTGCGAATTCCGAAGTTGTTTTCCTCCACTTTCTTTTGAGCGCGTTCAATCGATTTGCTAATCATGGAGTGTTGAATAACTTCTCCTTCTTTCAAGCCCATGCGATCCATTAGTTTCGCAATTCGCTCGGAGCCAAATAAACGCATGAGGTTATCCTCTAAGGACACATAGAACTGTGAACTTCCCGGATCTCCTTGACGTCCGGCACGACCTCTTAACTGGCGGTCAACACGTCGAGAGTCATGACGTTCGGTACCAATAATAGCTAATCCGCCCGCCTTTTTCACCTCGTCACTTAACTTAATATCGGTACCACGACCTGCCATATTGGTGGCAATTGTAACCATACCACCTTGTCCGGCTTCAGCAACAATATCGGCTTCCTTTTTGTGTAGTTTTGCGTTCAATACGTTGTGTGGCACTTTTCTAATCTGAAGCATTCGGCTCAATAGCTCCGAAATTTCAACGTTCGTAGTACCCACCAATACCGGACGCCCGGCTTCACGTAAGCGCACAATTTCTTCTGCAACAGCGTTGAATTTCTCTCGTGTGGTCTTAAATACCAAATCTTGTCGATCATCACGAGCAATGGGTCGATTCGTCGGAATCACCACACAGTCCAATTCATAAATATCCCAGAATTCACCAGCTTCTGTTTCCGCCGTTCCGGTCATACCGCTCAGCTTCTCATACATCCGGAAGTAATTCTGCAAAGTTACCGTTGCGAAGGTCTGGGTAGCGTCTTCGATCTTCACATTTTCTTTCGCCTCAATCGCTTGGTGGAGTCCGTCTGAATAGCGACGACCATCCATGATACGACCTGTTTGCTCGTCTACGATCTTCACTTTGTCTTCCATGATTACGTATTCGTTGTCTTTTTCGAACAACGTATAGGCTTTCAATAATTGGTTCAAAGTGTGAATGCGTTCGCTTTTAACTGAATACTCACGCAGCATTTCATCTTTCTTAGCCGCTTTTTCTTGATCGGAGCCATCCATTTTTTCGATCTCGAGCATGATCATTCCAATGTCGGGCATCACGAAGAAATCGGGATCGTTTTCACTCGAAATGAGTTCGATTCCTTTATCGGCTAATTCAATACTATTTTGCTTTTCATCAATAACAAAGAAGAGGTCGACATCGACCTTATGCATTTCTTTGCTTTGATCTTGCATGTAAAAGTTCTCCGTTTTTTGAAGGGTAGCGCGAACTCCTTCTTCACTTAAGAACTTTATGAGCGCCTTGCTTTTGGGTAATCCGCGATAAACTTGTAACAGTTTAAAACCACCTTCTTTTAAGTCCCCTTCCGCAATCAATTTTTTAGCTTCGGATAAGCGCTGAGTCAAAAATTTCTTCTGAGCGTTGACTAGCTGTTCTACTTTCGGGCGAAGCTCAATAAATCGCTGTTGATCACTTCCTTTAGGAACGGGACCAGAAATAATTAAAGGTGTACGGGCATCATCAATTAAAACAGAGTCAACCTCATCTACAATTGCGAAATGATGTTTTCTTTGAACCAAATCTTCTGGATTCCGCGCCATATTATCGCGCAGATAATCGAAGCCGAATTCGTTGTTGGTACCGTAGGTAATATCTGCGAGGTACGCTTTTCTCCTTTCTTCAGAGTTGGGACGGTGTTTATCGATACAATCGATAGTGAGTCCGTGGAACTCGAAAATAGGTCCCATCCATTCGCTATCTCGTTTTGCCAAATAGTCATTCACGGTTACCAAGTGGACTCCTCGGCCCGCTAGGGCGTTCAAGAAAACAGGCAAAGTAGCCACCAAGGTTTTTCCTTCACCGGTAGCCATCTCCGCAATTTTACCTTGGTGCAGAACGGTTCCTCCAATGAGCTGAACATCGTAGTGAACCATATCCCACTTGATTTTGGCTCCGGCCGCCATCCAGGTTGAAGACCAAGATGCTTTAGCGCCATTAACCTCAATGTTCTCGCGTTTGTGCGATAATTCGATATCGTAATCGCGCGCCGTGACTTCTACAAAATCGTTGTCTTTGAAGCGACGAGCTGTTTCGCGAATGACCCCAAATGCTTCTGGGAGCAATTCATTTAAGGCCTCTTCCACGTTTTTCAACGCTTGTTCTTGGAGGTTGTCAATTTCGGTGTAAAGAGCTTCTGACTCATCGACCTCTATATCTTCCTCTGCGAGACGTGCTTTTATGTCCGCGATGCGTGTTTGTTCTGCTTCTTCTGCTTTTTGAATGCGCGCGCGGAAATCATCCGTTTTGGCGCGCAATTCATCGTGAGATAGCTTTTCGAATCCGGCCGAGGCCTGATTCACGCGATCGATGTACGGTTGTAATTCTTTGAGGTCGCGATCGGATTTACTTCCGAACATGGACCGAACTGCTTTATTTAGAAAACTCATAGTGCTCTGATCTCTTGAAGGGGAACAAAAATAGCCATTTGAACGAGGAAACCCTTTCAAAAACGAGTCCAAGTGCAATTCGTCTGCCAAATAGGCATTAAAAAAGTAACGATCAGCGCAAATTAGTCGCGGCGGTGAGGCAATGAAATAAAAAATCCCGCAAAATACGGGGTATTATATTCGCCGTCGATGACTTCTAAAAGAAAGGAAAATAGAATCTGTTTTTTTATCTGCGAACCCGGGGATACTATTGGCGGAAGATTCGACTCTGTTTAAAGAACAAACCCTTCACCCAAGCAGGACCAAAAAATAAGATGCGTTCAATAAACCACGAACCCCGCGATCGGCGGGGCTAATCATTAATAGTCATCCTCAAAACAAGAAACCCCGCGAGTGGCGGGGTTTAATTCAATATTCATCTACTTCACAACAAACCCCGCAAATGACGGGGTTGATTGTTAATATTCATCTAATTCACAACAAACCCCGCAAATAGCGGGGTTGATTGTTAGTATTCATCTTCGTTCCAGAGGAAATCTTCATCGGACGGATAATCGGGCCAAATTTCCTCGATAGACTCATATATTTCCCCATCCGCATCTTCAATTGCTTGCAGGTTTTCTACAACCTCGAGAGGCGCACCTGTACGAATCGCGTAATCGATCAATTCATCCTTGCTCGCCGGCCAAGGAGCGTCACTTAAATAAGAAGCCAATTCCAATGTCCAATACATGGGTATCAAATTTTTTGCAAATGTAATTTTTTATTTGACACATGCAAGTTATTTATCATAGTGCCGTTAGGCACTTATTTTCTTGGAACCCAAGGCGTTTCGGGTGCGTTTACACATTTTGACAATACGCGAGCCATAACAAATAAATAATCTGACAAGCGATTTAAATAGGTCAAAACCAAGGGATCCACATAACTCACCGACCGTAATTCGGTCACCCTACGTTCGGCACGGCGACAAATTGTACGTGCGATATGACAGTGACTCACCGATACGTGTCCGCCCGGAAGTATAAAAGCCGTTAATGGAGGAAGTTGTTCATCGTATGAATCCATCCACGACTCGAGCTGGGTTACATCCGATTCATTAATATCGGGCAACACCATTTTCGAATTTTCCGGATCCGCTGCTAAGGAGCTTCCAATCGTGAATAATCGATCTTGAATTTCAATAATTTGAGAAGAGCAGTTCTCGTTATCCGCGGAATCGCGAACGAGTCCTAGATAGGAATTCAGCTCATCAATAGTGCCATATGACTCGAGGCGCAAACTGTGTTTGGCCACTCGCGTACCTCCAATTAACGAGGTAGACCCAGCGTCGCCCTTTTTAGTATAAATTTTCATAATCTTTTTTTGAAACGATTCCCTATCGTGTGCGCTCGTCGGAAGCTACTTCTCCATCGACCAATCGAATGACACGATGCGCGTGTTGGGCAATCTCCTCTTCATGAGTAACGACAATCAAGGTGTTCCCGTTGGCATGGATTTCATCCATTAAGGCCATAATCTCCACCGACGTCTTGGAATCAAGGTTCCCCGTTGGCTCATCGGCCAAAATAAGCGACGGATTATTCACCAAAGCTCGAGCTACAGCAACCCTTTGACGTTGCCCTCCCGAAAGTTGGTTTGGACGGTGTGTGATCCGATCGGATAAACTCACCATTTCGAGCACCTCCTCGGCCCTTTTCCGGCGATCGGCGGACGATAACCCCGCATACACCAACGGCAAGGCCACATTATCCAGGGCAGTCGATCTAGGTAAAAGGTTAAACGTTTGAAATACGAAACCGATTTCCTTGTTCCGAATCTCGGCTAGCTCATTATCAACCAAATCGCTTACATCGGTGCCGTTTAAAATATACTGACCAGAAGTAGGTGTGTCCAAGCAACCAATTAAATTCATGAGGGTTGATTTCCCCGAACCGGACGGCCCCATCAACGCGACATATTCACCCTTTTCAATATTAAGCGAAATTCCACGCAGCACTTTAACTACCTCGGTTCCTACCCTGAAGTTTCGGACAATATCTTTAAGTTGAATTACATGTTCCATCGCAGACCCAAACTTAATTAAATAGATTAAAGACGCAACCGGAAATGCTCTTGGAGTTGATTCGGTCGAAAAAATACCATCCCAAATTGTAATACGTCTACGCTCTGCCTAACGGCAGGATCCGCTTTTATCTCCTCCCAAGCCTTCGTCATACCCGGTGACCAGTATATATCATCGAAAACCAACACACTTTCTTCGTGCAAATAAGGGAGTAGTTGTTTGAAATAACGCAGTGTGGAACTATATCTATGATCTCCATCGACATATACCAAGTCCCATTTTTTTCCCTCTTTTAAAAGACCCTTTAATGCCCCGTCAAACGAGTCATTAACGAACTCAACTCTTTCCGATAGCCCCAATCCGATCAAATTCTCTTGGGCTACTTTTTGTGTGTTTCCACAAGCATCGACACTAGTGACGGATACCAATTCATTTAATGCTAGGTATGAAGTACCAATTCCCAATGAAGTACCTAATTCCAATATGTTTTTAGCTTTAGAAAACGAAATCAAACGCGATAATAAGGCTCCATACTTCGGTGCTACGGTAACTGTTGCTGCCAGTTGTTTTACTTTACGCTCTTGACTCAAACCCGCTTTGCTCCCTGCGCCTAAATCAACTACTTCCAATAAGCGATCGTCGCGCAACAATTTTTTTCTGAGTTCTTCAATAGGTGCGGCTTCAGGCATTTTACGGGATCGAATCACCTCGTTATACAAACCGAACAAGTAGGGCGAATGGAGTGCATGGGCATTTTTCGCCGTCAACAAATGCTTTATGTATGCCTGAGCAAGATACGTGTTCATATTACGCGAATTCCGCGAGCGTTAGCCAGCGATCTGTTTTCTCCTCAATTTCTTTTTGAATGGTACCCAGTTCAATACTTAGCTTTTCCAACTCAGCGCCTTCTGCGTTTCCAGCAGCAAAAACGTCGTGTATTTCTTGTTTCCGGTTCTCGAGCTTTTCGATTTCTCCTTCCAAAGCATCGTATTCACGTTGCTCCATGTAACTCAGCTTTTTCTTCTCTTTAGTTGGCTCAGAATTCGCCGCAGGCTCAGCGCTTTTATTCCGCTGCTGCTTTTCTCGCTGTTCTTTATCGGCCATATAAGCTCTAAAGTCGGTATAATTCCCGTTTAAATCTTTCACCTCTCCGGCTCCTTCGAAAACGAATAAATGATCGACCAACTTATTCATGAAATACCGGTCGTGCGATACTACAATTATAACGCCCTCAAATTCCTGCAGAAATTCTTCCAAAACCGTTAGCGTCAATAAATCGAGATCGTTGGTAGGCTCATCCAGAATTAAAAAATTAGGGTTGGCCATAAGAACAGTGAGCAAATACAAACGACGACGCTCTCCTCCGCTCAATTTAGAAACGTAGGTCCATTGCTCTTCACGCGAAAACAAAAAGCGCTCCAGCATTTGTGCTGCTGTTAGCTTACGCCCTTTGGTTAAAGGAATTACCTCGGCGATATCTTTAATGACGTCGATAACGCGCTGGTCTTCTTTAAGGGTAATTCCATCTTGATTGTAGTAACCGAATTTAATGGTATCACCGATAACTACTTTTCCGCCTAGCGGCTTGATAGCCCCTGTGATCATCTTCAAGAAGGTCGTTTTTCCGGTTCCATTTCTCCCGACAATTCCAACGCGGTCTGTTTTCTTAAAGTTGTAGCTAAATCCATTGAGAATGGGTAGATCTCCAAAACTCATTTTTAAGTTGTGCAGCTCCACAATTTTGGCGCCCATTCGCTGCATCTTGATCTCCATTTCGACCTTATCGTCCTTATGCTTAAAGCTGGCGTCCTTTTTTAAATCGTAAAAGGCATCTATTCTCGCTTTGCTTTTCGTTCCTCTCGCTTTTGGTTGGCGACGCATCCAATCGAGCTCTTTGCGCAACAAATTCTTTGCTTTGTCGGCATGAGCCGTTTGATTCTCGTATCGTTCCGACTTCTTAGCAACGTAATATGCGTAATCTCCTTGGTACTTGAAGATCTGACCTTGATCGAGTTCTATAATATTCGTGCAAAGAGAATCCAGGAAATAGCGATCGTGCGTAACCATGAAAAGGGTTACTTCTGGACGCCCTAAAAACTCTTCGAGCCACTCAATCATTTCCACGTCGAGGTGGTTGGTTGGCTCATCTAAGATGATTAAATCGGGATTTTGAATGAGGAGCTTGGCTAAAGCAACCCGCTTTTTTTGTCCACCCGAAAGGGTGCCAATAGGTCGGTCAATTTGATCGAGATTTAATTTTCCCAGAATTTGCTTCACGCGAACTTCTGCATCCCAGGCTTGAAGCTTTTCCATTTCGTCAAAAGCGGCCTGCATTTCATCGGCATCTTCAGGATGTTCCACGCTGCGTTCGTAACGGCGAATGGCCAACATGATGGGATCATCGGAATCGAACATTGCATCGACAATGCTTTTCTCTTCGGGTAAATCGGGATCTTGATCGAGAAAGCCAACGGAAATATCTTTTCGGAACGTAACATTCCCCGAGTCGGCCGATTCCAGTTGGGCAAGAATTCGCAGAAGCGAGGATTTCCCCGTTCCATTTTTTGCTACAAAGGCTACTTTTTGGCCTTGATCGATTCCAAAACTAACGTCTTCAAAAAGCACGCGCTCTCCGTACGACTTCGCCAAATTTTCAATGGATAGGTAATTCATGGTTGGCAAAAGTAGCGGATACTTACTAGTGTTTCTAGGTATAAGCCACTTTTTCGCAAGCGCCCCTTCTTTTCGTTGCTGAAAAGGCCAAGCGAATTCCATAGAAGACGCTACTTACCTTTGTAGTAGGCCACCGTGGCACCTAGCGCTAAAAATCCAACGCCCATTCCTATGGCTCCGCCAATATGAACGGCATGATAAACGAATCCGATTCCCGCCCCAACGAACATGAATCCGACAAAAAACATTCCTCCTATGGCAAAGCCCATCTTATTATCTTCTTCCATAGCACTTTGATTTACGTTTAATTAATGCTGTTTAACTTTTTTCAAGTGTAGAAGCTATAAAATTAAAATGGACTACCCGTAATTTAGTTGAATGTTATGACTGCCATTAGCTTCCTTCCCCAAGACGCATTTAATGGAATTCTTATCTTTCGACCATGGGAGAAATTGGACAAATATTTGAAGCGCAACAGGTATTTTTCGCCTCAAAGAAGACGTTAGACTTATCGTTCCGGAAGGAACAACTGAAACGCTTTAAGCGGGCTGTAAAAAAATTCGAACCTCAATTACTTCAGGCGCTAAAAAGTGATTTAGGGAAGTGCGCCTTTGAAGGCTGGGTTCACGAAATCATGCTCATATTGGACGATATCCAGTCGATGCAAAAGAATCTGAAAAAGTGGAGCGCCCCGCAATACGTACCCGATAGCATTGGGAATTTCCCATCGAAGAATTACACCCTTCGAAGTCCTTACGGAGTCGCTTTAATAATAGCTCCATGGAATTACCCGGTTCAACTGGCTTTAATGCCTTTAGCCAGCGCCCTGGCGGCCGGAAATACGGTGATCATAAAACCTTCGGAATATTCTCCGGCGACGAGTGCCGTTATTAAGGAATTAGTGCAGGAGACTTTTCCGCCCGAATTGGTTTCCGTGGTTGAAGGAGCAGTGGAAGAAACCACAACTCTATTAAAACTCCCATTCGATTATATCTTCTTTACCGGAAGTCCGCAAGTTGGGAAAATTGTAATGAAGGCAGCAGCGGAACACTTGACTCCGGTCACCTTAGAACTCGGGGGAAAGAGTCCGGCCCTTATTGACGAAACGGCTCGGATCAATCTCGCCGCTAGGCGAATCGTATGGGGGAAATTCATGAACAACGGACAAACGTGCACGGCGCCCGATTACATCCTCGTTCACGAAAGTAAAAAAGAGCAATTGTTATCCGCCTTAAAAAAAGAGGTTGTAAAACAGTGGGGTGAAAACCCGAAAGAAAATTCGGATTACGGACGTCTCATTCACAGCGGTCAGTTCGATCGTTTAGAGAAACTTGCATCGGATGGCAACTTGCTTATTGGAGGAGAAATGGACAGGGACGAACGATATATTCCGCCCCATGTATTGAGCAATATCCGCTGGACGGATTCGGTGATGCAAGAAGAAATATTCGGTCCCATTTTACCCGTAGTAACCTATTCTGATTGGGAAGAAGCCCTGCGAAGCATTGAAAAATTATCGCCGCCATTGGCCTTCTATTTTTTCAGTGAAAACCGAAAACGACAAAAACAGGTTGTGCGCGAAATGGCCTTTGGAAATGCTACCATCAACGATGTAATTGTGCACATGGCCAATCATCATCTTCCTTTTGGTGGTATTGGCACTAGCGGCATGGGAAGTTACCACGGGATTTATGGATTTGAGACGTTTAGCCACTTGAAAGGGATCACCAAAAAACCTACTTGGTTCGATTTGCCCCTGCGCTATGCGCCTTATGGAACTAAACTCGGATGGTTAAAAAAGATACTCGGATAGCTGACCGTGAACACAAGACGCTAGTCTACTTAGCGAAGGGCATCCATTAAGCTTTGAGGAAAGAATTGCTCGTTTGCAATTACCTTGGGGATAAATTCGGCGAATAATTCTTCCGAATACCATTTCCTTTTTCTGGTTTTTACGATGATTTCCCGATGGATATCTCCTTCATAAGCATAGCGAACCATCGCATCTTTGCTGGGCCAGATGCTTATTGTTGCCTGCTCAATCCAGGGGAGTTCGCCAATTCCTTTTGAGAAAAGAACTTCTTTGTTTTCGGTTAGTGACCGGCTCGCCCGTGGCACATTACTCCAGAATTCAGCTAAGCGATTCGTATTAATGCGCGCTCTAGTAAGCACCAAAAGAGGGCCTTTTGAATACACTCCGTGCACGCCGAAAGGGGCAACGGACTTCCACTGACCGTGAACTTTTACGGGAGACAATTGAAGGTGGCCATAATCGTCGGCTTCATTTTGCCAATCACGAGAAAAATCGGACTGCAAGAATTGATTAGCGTCGCCCTCGTTATTCCAAACCGTTAAATGGGCGTAGACACAAAGATCGGGCTTCCAGCTAAAGCCTTTACCGGCTCCGGTGCCTAGAAAGGCACTGAAGGTGGGTTGAACGGATTGCTCGCTGATTCGTCGGGCCGTGAGGCCCATTTGCCTAAAGGCCCACCATCGGCGATTTTTTGGGAAGCGATAAAAAGATAGAAGTACCACGTTATTTTTGTTTCACCCATTTAAGGCGAAAACCCGCGTTTTGTTCTTCTAAGGGTTGTAAAGTTAATGTGTCATTTGCATAGGAAATTCGCCTTTGAACTATGGAACCGGCGTCGCCGGGGTCTGAATGCAACACGCGGTGATGCTCTATGATCGAATCGCCTTCAAGCAAAACGTAGGTTCCGGAATAACCGTAATTCTTCGTCAAATGCTTCAAGGCATCAAGGCTATTCTGCTCCGTGAAGTTGTTAATTTCACCATCGAAATCGTTGTAGTCGGCGCTTTGCAGTTGAACCGACATATGGCCGTTACCATCGTACACTAAGCTTCCTTGCATTCCGCCCAAAAAAGGCTGGTACGCATCTAAAGAATCAATGTACAAGTCCATGGAGTGTAAGGCCCAACCGCCGGCCAAGTTATTCTTCACCCGATGCTTGCTGGGTATCTCAAGATCGCCGCTTTGGAAATCAGAATAAACCTGAAAGCCAATGATAACCATGAAGCCAATGATGTAAAAGAAGAATCCCGAAAAATAGGTAAGAATCCCTGCGAGTACATTTCGAACGGAAGGTTTATAAACGGACAAAAGGCCATAAAGCAGGTACACCACGGTAAGTCCAATACCTAAGATCGAGTGCAAAACAATGGCTTCGGGAAAAAACACTTGAAAAGGCGTAGTTAGTATCCCTAAAAACAACACCATTGAATAGAGATAAGTAAAAATAAGCAGGTGCTCTCCGTAGGCATACTTTGAATTCCTGAAGAACAGCATTGCCATTCCCGCCAAGAAAGGGACAATACCTATTGAGAAAAGATTCATGTACCGAACCATGAGCCCTTGCATGTAGGTCATGATAATCTTTTGATTTTCATCGCTTGGGTCAACTGGCGCAACGGTCTCGAGTAGGTCTAATTGCACAAACAGAATTGCGTTAATTGTCGCAAAAATCAAAATGAGTCGAATGGGATGGAAATAGGGCTTGCGAATTCCATTTAAGTAGTCGTGAATCAACTTTCCAGGATTCACGAAGAGCAGGCGCATAGTTTTATTAAAGCCTGAATCATAACTAAAGAAGCTCCCAAAAAAATCGACGAGCATAATGTTGAGGGTGAGTCTTTTATGCCCTCTCGACTCACCGCAATTAGGGCAATAATTTCCATCGTGCTCTTGTTGACAATGCTTACATAGTTCCATTAGAATCGTACTGCTAGGTCGACACGAATGCCGAATTGTTGTGGAGCGGAGAGTGGACTTTCTTCCAGGTAACTTAAGCGCCAAATGGCGTCCACACGAATGAATTTAAAGATATTCTCGATGCCGACACCTACTTCATAGTATCCGCGTTCCGGTGCACGAATAGATGTGTCATCACTAGTATTTAAGGCAATATTCTCATCCGTAAGAGTACCAACCATTCCACGGGCAGTAATAACTTCACGCCAGTTTAATTTTCTCAGAAGCGGGATTCTATTAAAAAAGAGTCCGACAAAATGATGTTCCCAATTAAACGATGCATACTGGTCCGTTGTAAACTCGAAGAAATTCATCATGTTGAAAGAATACCGCGTATATGCATAGGTGTTGTTACCGGGAGCAATATCCAATAGTGGATACGGTAGCGTTCCAAATATTTTCCCCGCCTCAAGCGTGATAATACTTTTACCGAAAGGCGGTAAAAGAAACGGCTGAGTGTATCCGGCGTACAGTTTATGGAAATCGTATTGCCCATTCATGACCCCTTCAAGACCAAGTGAATAGTTAAAAATAAAGGTTGGGTGTGGAGAATAGA
Organism: Flavobacteriales bacterium; assembly: GCA_965658225.1. GTDB lineage: Bacteria > Bacteroidota > Bacteroidia > Flavobacteriales > ECT2AJA-044 > ECT2AJA-044. Next base: position 27,242 of record CBFHRK010000010.1, read on the forward strand.
CTTCATTCCGTTCAACGCCAACCCCCAGCCATTTCTTTCCGGGCCGATAAATTGCATTGAATTCGACCTCCGTAGTTGCAATTTTTGAATCGGGTATATTAATCTCTGAAAAGTCATTGTTTCCCACTCCGTAAATTTCGCGCCATCGCAACTCAATTTTAGTCTCTAGGTCTTTAATGTACTGAGCTCGGAAATACGTTTTATACTCTTGCACAAGGCTCAAACGATCAAAGGGTTCTCGGGCTAATACGGAGCTTAAAAAGCTACCTGTTTGAGTTGCGGTAGTCGTGTAACGCGCACCAATTTGTTCTATATCGAATTTATAAAAGGCACCTACTTCGAGTCGGTTTTTATCTTTGAACATCCATTTACCACCAAAGCCGTATTTAATTATTTGATCGCGCGTCCCGTAGGCAATATGACCATAAACACGCCAAGTATCGTTCAAGTCGAAATACGTTCTACCTCCCACCCTCAATCGCAATCCTTCTACTGGGTTAAACGAAAGAGATTGCAGGGTAGGACCAATATCATAGCCGTTCATTTCCCAATAACCGCTCAACACAAAAGCGATGACATCGAGGTAAGTGTTAAATGCCGGCGTGTTTTTAAGGGTATCGATCATATTGTAGATTCCCTTTTCCTTTTCCGTCAATTGTTCTTGACGTTGAGCGTCCCAAAACGCATCGTCATTCGAATTGGCTATCATTAGCTCCCTTGCCAGCGGCTCTTCTTTATAAAAGGATTCCGGTCTGGGTTGATTTAAAACGTACTCACTAAACCGCGTGGTTTTAGTCCCGTACAACCCTTTTGCGTCTTTGCTTTCATTCATCGCAAAATCGACTACGATTTGATCCTTAGAAAGTAGCCATACTGAATCGTGGTACCAATCGTATTCACGACTCAAACTGAGGTCGTTTACAAAATTCACATTAGCATCGCCACTCAGTTTCATATCCATTTTAGTGACTGCCCAAGTAGAATCGTGCACCCACATTTCCCCTTTAAAAGTGAGCTCTTGTTTTCGTTTTGGAATAAACTGAATGTTGTATTGCCACGTACCGTCGACCATGACACTATCGGTTAGGTAATACTTGTACGATAGAAGTCCCAGATTGGAGATTGGACTAACTAATCCTTTCTCAAAAATAGGTAGGTAGTTGTTGTATATATCGTAATCCTGATACAAAGCCTTCATAAACTCCTGCACCCCTGCATTTTGATCAAAGCCGGCGCTCTGGGTTCCCGTCATCACCTCTTTCTCCATCTTTGGATCTTGTCGGTAGTAATAGTCGGAGGCTGTTTCGACTAAGAAAACAGGTAAATATACCTTGCCATTTACCTCTGAAGTATCGGCATATTCAAAAACGAATTGAAAAGGTTTAAAGACCTTTCGGTTTTTAAATTCTTCGTCGATATTATTGATATCGAACTCGATCTTCTCATATTTTTTATACTCAAATGCAGAATAGCGTTTGGGCGAATTCCGCTCAGCATTGGCCCAAATATTCCGCAAAATTCGATGAGCGGGATTTTCCTTTTCTTTTTCATCCGGGTCTGCGGTAACCACTACCTCCAACAAAGCGATGGAAGACTCCTTCAATCGAATATTGATCTCCTGATCTTTTCCCGGTACAATGGCGATACCGGCTGTTTGATAACCGAGGTAGGTAGCTTCCACGGAGTCTACTTTTTGCACCGTTTGAATCTCAAAAGACCCGTCGAAATCGGTGATGGTTCCGAGGCTGGTTCCAGGAAATATAACGTTCGCAAATGGAATGGGTTCTCCGCTGTCGAAGTCGAGCACTGTTCCGCGTACCCGAGTGATTTGGGCAGAAAGTGAAGCGGAAAGCATGAGGGCAATCCACGTTAAAAAAACGATCCGTTTAACAGACAATTGACGCATACTTTGCTAAAGTACGCATTTTCATTGCCCAAGTTTTCGGTCTAGACTACGATATTGAATCGCTTCGGCCAAATGACTGATTTCTATTTCCTCGGTACCCGCTAAGTCAGCAATGGTGCGCGCAACTTTTAATATTCGATCATGCGCTCGCGCCGATAATCCCAATCGGTCCATTGCTTGTTTCAGAAGGCTTTCGCTTGCTGAATTCAATCCGCAATAATTCCGCACATCGGCGGCACTCATTTGAGCGTTTGCGAAGAGCCTAGCGGCTCGATACCTCCTTTTTTGGCGATCTCGAGCTTCCATAACGCGTTCTCGAATTTCGCGGGACGATTCTACTTTCTCACGACCATTTAACTCATCAAACGAAACAGGATGCACCTCGATGTGCAAATCAATACGATCTAAAAGCGGCCCAGAAATTCGAGCCAAATAACGCTCCATTTGCTCTTGGGTAACCACTCCTTTTCCAGGCTCATCAGGGAAATGTCCGGCCGGACTAGGATTCATGCTGGCTATCAATTGAAATGAGGCCGGAAAATCGAGCGTATACTTGGCCCGAGCAATAGTCACTACGCGGTCTTCAAGCGGTTGCCGGAGCACTTCTAATACGACCCGATTGAACTCGGGTAATTCATCTAAGAATAGTATTCCGTGATGCGCCAAGGATATTTCACCGGGCGACGGAAAACTTCCACCGCCTACTAAGCTCACCGAAGAACAGCTGTGGTGCGGATGACGAAATGGACGTTGTGCAATCAAATGGGTGCTCCCATTAATTTTCCCCGCCACAGAATGAATTTTTGTGGTTTCAATAGCTTCCTCCAAAGTCATGGGCGGCAAAATTCCCGGAAGTCGTTTTGCAAGCATCGTTTTTCCCGAGCCTGGAGGCCCTACCATAAGCATGTTGTGCGCACCCGCGGCAGCGACTTCCAGTGCTCTTTTCACTGCGGCCTGGCCCCGAACATCAGAGAAATCGATTTCGTTATTCGGGTATTGATTCGAAGCATTAAAGGGAATGCTCGGAGTTGGGTCGATGTCGCGGGTTCCGTTGAACCAATCGAGGGTTTCATTGAGTGTTTCAACTCCAATCACCTCGATGTCTTCTATTACGCTGGCTTCCGATGCATTCTCTTTTGGAAGTACAATGCCCTTCAGTTTTCTCTTTTTCGCCAGAAGGGCCATCGGAAGCACGCCCTTCGCCGGGCGGATGAGTCCGTCCAAGCTCAGTTCACCAACCACGAGGTAATCTTTAAATCGGTCGGAAGTGATGCGACGGGCGGCCGCCATGACTCCAAGTGCAATCGGCAAATCGTACAACGTACCTTCTTTGCGCAAGTCGGCTGGAGCCAAATTTACGGTGAACTGAAATCCCGGCCATTTTTGGGTATGCATGATGGCCGATCTTATTCGATAAAAGCTCTCTTTAACAGCGCTATCGGCCAGCCCCACCAAATTCCATTTCCACCCTTTTGCCCCGCTGACCTCAACCATAATAGGTACAGCTTCTACCCCGAGTAATGCCGCAGAATGAAGTTTTACAATCATGGTCACAAGAACGGAACGCTCAGGGCCAAATCGGGCCGCTAGGCCCTTCTAAAAAAGTCGGAATAGTTATTTCTTAGAACTGTAGTGACGCTTGAGCCATTCACTCAAGCCACCCAAACCAGGGAAGAGTACCCGCTCCGTAATGTTCGCCTGATCGAGTTTATCGCGAATTTCCCATTTCAACTCGGCCGGAATAATTATTCGATAATGCAAATCCTCGTGCTGCTTCAACCAATCATCGAGCTGCAAAGTAGCGCTCGACATTAACGAAAACAGGGCAAACTGATTCACAATGCGCTCATCCAAAGACGGCGGCTCCAGAAAAAGAATAAAGTCCTCTGTTGCCAATTCGTCCAATACATTCAATCGCGAACATACTCGATCGAGCATTTCCGCCGTGAAGGCATTCGATTCTTCCTCCTCAATAACGGCCCGTAATTTTTCGGGCAAAAACTTATTTAACTCCGTATAATGAAGACACCAAATTACCCCATCTTTATCGATCTTGGATAAATCGTTGGTAGTAAAATGAAGAGCTACATAAGGCGAATAGGTCCAGTCGATCAGCCGCGTAGGCAAACCGTGATGCTGGGCCGTTGCCATCCAATTCCAAATATTATTACCCGGAGCAGCATCGCGATGGGCGTACTTTTGAAAATTTCGGAGCAAATGCCGCTCCAACTTGTGATAAGGACCTCCCAAACGCTGAATACTCGATTGCAAGGGAAAGCTGGCATCCGTAACTCCTCGGTAAATAAAACTAGAACGGTATCGATTAATTCGATCGTCCCAAGTGTTGGTAAAGAGTAGGTCTTGTAAATCGGACCACGAAGTGGGTCGAAAATCTTGACTCATTTGGCATTGGTTTAGGTGTTTGGAAGGTACAAATTAAACCCGCATCAATTCACTCAGTCAATCCCCACAATTCTTGTAAATCGGGATTGATAAACAGATAGCTAAACACCTCGATTTGCATTGGATTGAACATCTGAAGTCCATCAACATCAAACGGGTAGTACAAATCCTCTTCGATATCGCGAATTACGAAACGCTTGCGATCTGGTTGCCACAAAACGGCTCCTTCTCTGTATGGTTCGTCCGGATCAATCTTATACTTGACCAAATCCCATTCGTAAATATGCTGATTGTTCTTGTCCTTTACTCCGACGTATTCGTCTTGAATATTGAAGTCGAGCGGTCTGCCGGTCCACCAAAAACCATCCCTTGAAAAGAAATTAGATTTACCGTTCATCACGCGAAGGAACCCGATTATTTCACGATCCATTCGAATGCGGTAGCGCTCTTCGGGCGGACTTACTTCATCGTTCCACATGCTGCTCTACAAAATGAATTAAGCAGTGAATAATTTTAATGTGAAGCTCTTGCGCTCGATCGGCATAATCGCTGTGGGGAGCTCTTATTTCGATGTCACAAATCGGTCCTATTTTTCCGCCGGTTTTACCCGTAAGTCCGATCACTTTCATACCCCGTTCCTTTGCCGCCTGCACGGCGCGATATACATTTTCGCTGTTCCCACTGGTGCTAATAGCCAGCAACACATCGCCTTTTTTTCCAAGGGCCTGCACGGCCCGACTAAAAACAGCGTCGTAACCGTAGTCGTTTGCCACACAAGTCAAATAAGAAGGGTCGCTAATAGAAAGGGCTGCCAACGGAGCTCTGTCTTCTCGGAAACGTCCGCTCAACTCCTCAGCAAAGTGCATGGCATCACTCATAGAGCCACCATTTCCGCAACTGAGCACTTTGCCATCGGCTTTAAAGGCTTTCACTAACAAGGCACCCGCCGCTTCAATGCGATCTATGTTCTCATCCTTCGATAAGAACTCGTTAAGTACTTTTTGCGCCTCGAGAAGTTGCTCTTTTATCACTCCGTATTACTTTTTGAATGCTGCTTTACTCCGATCGAGCCAGTCGATGTACTTCTCAATATCCGGATCATAAGCCGCCGGTTCAGTCAAAGCATCCATGCTTTCATGACCAATAACCACGTAGTATGGCTGACTGTTCGTTTGGAAATGGAGCGCTTGAAATTCGCTCCACAAATTCCCGACGGTTTTGATCTTCTTCCCAGTAATTTCAGAAATCCCTTGTTCCGATTCTGGCAATCGCTCTCGCTCATCGACGTACAGAGAAATAAGTACAAAATCGTTCCGTAATCGGCTCAACACGCGGGGATCGCTCCATACCTGCTCTTCCATTTTGCGGCAATTCACACATCCCCATCCAGTGAAGTCGAGTAGAATGGGTTTCCCCACTTTTTCAGCGTAGGCCTTGCCCGTTTCGAAATCGTGAAAACAATTCAAACCGTGCGGACAATGAGCTGGGTCGGCACCATCTGGTGTATCTGAAGAGGTGGTAGCCACGGTAACAGCACTTCCGCCAAATCCTTCGGGTGATTCGCTGTAGAACATAGGCGGTGTAAATCCGCTAATTGCTTTAAGTGGTGCTCCCCAAAGGCCCGGAATTAAATAGATGGTAAACATCAAGCTAAAGATGGCTACGAATAAACGGGATACCGGGATTTTTTCCATCGGACTATCGTGCGGTAGTCTGAATTTACCGAGTAAGTACAAGGTGAGTAATCCGAAGATGGCAATCCAACTAACGATAAACCACTCTCGCTTCAAGATTCCGGCTTGCCAAACCAAGTCGGCCGTACTTAAGAATTTTAATGCAAAGGCCAACTCCACAAATCCGAGTACAACTTTTACCGAGTTTAACCATCCTCCCGATTTAGGGAGGGTATTTAACCAACCTGGGAAGGCGGCAAACAAACCAAACGGAAGTGCGAGTGCCAATGAGAACCCAAACATACCTACGAGCGGACCTTGAATTCCGCCGCTGAAGGCTTCAAAAAGTAAAGATCCGATGATTGGACCAGTACAACTAAAGCTGACAAGTGCAAGGGTAAAGGCCATGAAGAAAATACCGATAAGGCCTCCGCGTTCGGAAGCGCGATCGGCATTATTCACCCAGCTAGAGGGTAACGTAATTTCAAAGGCTCCGAAAAAGGAAATGGCGAACACCACCAAGATAACGAAGAAGGCAATGTTTACCCACGGATTCGTCGAGAAGGCATTGAGCGCATCCGGACCAAAAAAGAAGGTGATTAAAAAGCCGATAAGGGTGTAAAGTATGATTATCGATAAGCCATAAATAATGGCGTTTGCGATTCCCTTGGCTCTAGTTTTACTCTGCTTGGTAAAGAAGCTTACCGTAAGGGGAATCATCGGGAAAACGCAGGGCGTCAACAAGGCGGCAAAGCCTCCCAGAAAGCTCAGTAGAAAGATCCCAATAAGTGATCGACTAGCTTGTTCAGCAGGGGCTGGAATTGTTTTCTCAGAAGCTTCCTGAGCTCCTTCGCTATTATCATTTGTCGGAGTAACCGGCTCCTCGGACGATCCATTCTCACTCTCACTCGAAAGGGCTGATTCAGTATCCGAACCCTCCACTTCCGCATCGTCCGGATCTTCTGAACCGGATTCTACTTTCTCTGGATCCGGTTCATCGTTCCCTTTTGGTTCAGATGATCCGCTCTTCGATTCGGTTTTCCCTTTTACCGAGAATGAATAGTCGACGTATTCAGGAGGCAAGCAAACAGTCGCATCACACACCATAAAGGTGAGCTCGCCGGTAACTTTAAAGTCTTTGGTTGAGAGAATTCTAATTCGCTGCTTAAACTCCGCTTGTAATTCGTAATACTTGAGAACCATCATGAAGTTCGGATCGTACTCTTCGTGCATCACTCCGTACTCGAATACCGTATCAATTGGCTCCCAATCATCACTTTCAACGAAAATAAACTCGGTTGGTATAGATCCGCCCGGCGGAATATCTTGACTGTATAAATGCCAAGTGGGGTCAATATCTGCCTTAAAGGTAAGAATGGCTTCGTCGTTGCTTACACGCTCAACGGAGTAGCTCCACTCAACTGGATCTAGGATCTGGCCGAAGGCCGAAATCGATACGAAAATAAAGATGACTAAGGAGAGAAATAGCTTTTGCATTCGCGGTAGACTAGTTTTCTAATTCATTTTTCAAAAGCGACACAAGATAAGCCTTTTCAGTGGCCTCTCCAATTTTGTATCGGTCGTCAATTCGGTGGCCAACCAGCCAGATTATGTCTTTTCCCGAGCAAAGTAACCAAGCATTTTCCTTAGCCGTTCGGCTCCATTTTTCATCTGTGAAAAAATCTTGCAATTTCTTGGTCCCTTTCATGCCTAACGGCCTGAAAGCATCGCCTGGCCTCCATCGTCTTAAGGTCAGTGGAAAGTGAAGAAGATCGAAATCCAAGGCAGCTTTATCAGGATGGTTCGGGATATCCATTTCACGGCGCGATTTCACTTCACCGCGCAGGACGAGTGGCTTGTTCAGTGGCTCTGCCAGTTCCCAATGGTATTCGCTGTGTTCTTCATCGGTTCTTCGGTCGATAACCACACAAGTGCGATCGACGGTTAATCGGTACTGATCGCTAAAAAATCGGGCGCCTACAGAAGCCTCGGAAACGGCTCGAATAATATCTTGAAGCGCTGTAAAACCATATGGGCGAAGTAATTCGTGCCATAAGGTTGAAGGAGCTTCGGAGGTTTGAATGGGTTCCGAGTCTATTTCAATCCATTCGTCTTTCTCCCGAACAACGCGATTTTTAAGTGCTGAAACACGACCATTCAATATAGCTTCGAGGTCGCGCATTCGATCGGCAAAGCCTGTAATATTTTCGCTTAAGGCCGGTTGCATTTTAAGTGCTTCAGGCAGCACTACATTGCGCAATTTGTTTCGTTGATATTTCAGTGATGCGTTACTTGAATCTTCCCGATAGGGAATAGAGTGATCCAACGCATATTGAATAAGGTCTTGTTTGCCAACGGTTAATAAAGGTCGAACAAGCCCTCCGGGTAAACCCGCCCATTCTTGATCGGGAAGCATCCCCCTCAATCCGCTCACTCCGGTTCCCCGCATTAGGTTCCACCAAATGGTTTCGAGTTGATCATCGCGGTGATGAGCCGTCAATAAATGCTGTATTCCTTCGCTGCGGACCACCGATTCGAACCAATCGTACCGCTTTCGACGCGCCCACATTTGTACCGACTCGTCACTCTGGTCGGTCAATTCTTCTGGCGAAAATCGACGCCAGTGAAGGGTGAGACCCTGCTCCTGGGCAAACTCTTGAACAAAAGTTTCGTCGGCAGCAGATTCATCGCCACGCAATTGAAAATTCGCGTGTGCCAATTGAAGATTGGGGAAATGAGCTTTTAACAAGTGAACGAGCACCATGGAATCTACTCCACCGCTCACGGCAATGAGTATTTTTGCATCGGGCCGAATTTCCCGTTGACACCATTCTGCGATATGCTTTTCTAAGTGGTTCATTTATTTTTCATCGCGGCGTTATCCGTGAATAACTAATTACTCCTCCTCGCAGCCTTTACTGTCCCTATCTAATTACTACTCGTTGCAGCCTTAAGAGCGGCTAGCTATATATTTCTCGTCACCACTTTAAGTGCGGCCAACTAAACACTTCTCGTCGCGGCGTTAGCCGCGGCCAATAACGCTTTTGCTTTCAACTCTGTTTCGTTCCATTCTTCTTCACCATCACTGAGTACGGTGATCGCTCCACCGACCTGAGCCGACAAATAACCGATGTCGGAACGATAGATCAAAGAACGTATGATTACGTTGAAATCGAAGTCGGCTCCATGACCTTCTCCTTCCTTATCGGAAGGATGAAGATAGCCCAATGCGCCCGAATACCAGCCGCGGGCCGATTCTTCTACCGATTCAATGATATTCATCGCGCTAATTTTGGGTGCTCCCGTCATACTGCCCATCGGGAAGGTGGCTTCAATGGCTTTTGCCCAAGAGCTCTTCTCGCTCAAAGTGCAACGAACCGTACTGATCATCTGATGCACAGTAGGAAACGAATACACTCCGAAAAGTTCCGAAACTTCCACTGAGTTTTTAGCGGCTACTCTACTAAAGTCGTTTCGTACCAAATCGACAATCATCACATTTTCACCCCGTTCTTTCTTACTTTCATGAAGTGCTTTCGCAAGCATTTTGTCCTTCTCAGTATCCTCGGAACGCGATGCCGTTCCTTTGATGGGTTGAGAAATAAGTGAATTTCCTTTTTTAGCCATGTATCGTTCCGGTGAAGCGGAAAGCACATATTCATGGTTCCATCGCCAAAATGCTGAAAAAGGCGCCTGCGTTCTATTCTGGAGCTCGGCGTATAAGACGTACGGATTAAAATCGACCTCTTCGACATAGTACTCACGGCAAAAATTCATTTCATAGATATCGCCCCGTCGAATATGCTCTTGAATGGTTTCGTATTTCTGCAAATAGGATTTTTTATTGATCCGGGTATGCCATTTTATATTTGGTTGAACCTCTTTTTTCTCCACATCGATGGTTGGAATTTCAATGGCACATAATTCGTTAAAAAGTGCACTAGAATCAACGGAATCTATTTCTCGTACGTGAAGTTCAAGGCAATCGTTTTTCAGAAGCCACAGGTATTTCGGAACGAAAAAGCGTGCTTTCGGGAAGTCGAGTTTATCGGCATTATCGGACCGAAGGTCCTCTAATTCATTTTTAAGATCGTAACTAAAACCACCTAACCACCAATCGGGATTTTCTTCAAAAGCCGCTTCCAGTCGACCTATTGTATTCCCCTCATTTGAAATAAAATCACGGACAGACTCCGCACCCACTAGGTACTCGAAGGAGGACTCGAACGGACCTGGATATTGATAGTTATGATTATCCAAAACGCAAACTGCCCTGAACCGTTGGGTCCAGAGCAGCAGCTTTTCTTTCCATTTCGTCGGGTTATCTACAGCAAACGTATGTAACTGACGAGTCACTAATTACAGATGAATCGGACGACTCTCAGTTGCGTCTAATGCCGCCTCTTTCATTGCCTCAGTATAGGTCGGATGAGCATGGCTCATACGGGCAATATCCTCTGCACTTGCTCGGAATTCCATCGCAACAACCGCTTCGGCAATCATATCAGCGGCTCGGGGACCACACATATGAACACCGAGAATTTCATCGGTTTGCGCGTCGGCGAGCACCTTCACTAACCCTTCTGTATCCATGGAGGCACGAGCTCTACCGCTGGCTTTAAAGGGGAATGAACCCGATTTGAATTCGATTCCAGCTTCTTTGAGTTCTTCTTCCGTTTTTCCTACAGACGCCACTTCTGGCCACGTATATACTACGTTTGGAATGAGGTTGTAATTAATATGCGGTTTTTGTCCCGCCATTAATTCGGCTACCATGGTTCCTTCTTCTTCCGCTTTGTGTGCGAGCATAATTCCTTTCACCACATCGCCAATCGCATAAATGTTTTCTACGTTCGTTTGTAGGTGTTCGTTTACTTCTACTCGACCGCGATCATCCATTTTGACTCCAGCCCCTTCGAGGTTGAGTCCGGCCGTATACGGCTTTCTACCAACGGCAACTAAGCAATAATCGCCTTCAAAGGTTACTTCTTCTCCTTTTTTATTCTTGGCGGTTACTTTGACCCCTTTCCCGGTATTTTCGGCCGTTTGTACTTGCGTGCTGAAATGGAATTTAACACCTAGTTTTTTCATGGAGCGCGTAAGCTCTTTGCTCATTGCGGCGTCCATCATTGGAATCGCTTTGTCGGCATATTCCAAAAAGGTCACTTGGGTTCCGAGTCGTTGGTACACGGAACCTAATTCGAGTCCGATTACTCCCGCACCGATCACAATCATTTCTTTAGGCACTTCTTGTAATTCGAGTGCTTCTGTAGAGCTGATGATTCGGTCTTTATCGATTTCAATACCCGGCAGTGAATTGGGTTTCGACCCGGTAGCGATGATTACTTTACCCGTTTTAATTTCCGATTCCTTACCATCCGAATCGGTTACCTTAATAGTGGTTGCGTCTACAAAAGAACCGACCCCAGTATGAACATCGATGTTGTTCTTTTTCATTAAAAAGGCGATCCCGTCGGCATTTCCTTTAACTACGCCACGCTTGCGCTCAATCATTTGAGGCATATTTACTTTCGGCGCATTGATCTCGATACCGTGCGTTTCGAATCGAGCAACAGCATTATGGTAATGCTCTGATGAATCGAGAAGCGCTTTCGAGGGGATACATCCTACATTTGAGCAGGTTCCTCCCAGACTATTATATTTTTCAATGATGGCGGTTTTCATTCCCAATTGGGCACAGCGAATGGCTGCTACATATCCTCCAGGTCCTGATCCAATTACGGTTACGTCGTACGTACTCATTATGATGGTTTTACCTATTCAATTAATTGTGAATACAAAGGTAGGGATTGGACCTTGCAATTCTGAATTTTAGAATTTCAATTTTCGATGGCCCATCGAGACGGGTTATTCTTTTGATCCGATGCGGCGGCGAACGAATACGTACATTAAGAATATAGCGGCCATAAAAAGCGCTAGTCGGCCAATCACATCACCTACCTTTTGATACAGGGTGGGGGTTCGATTTATGGAGATCTTTTGCCGCAACGCACCCGTTTCTTCCCAACCTAAGGTTTGAAGCGGAGTACCCCGTGCATCTATAAATCCGGAAATCCCTGTATTCGCGGATCGTGCCACGGCACGGCGATTTTCTAATGCGCGTAAACGGGCATAGGCGAAATGCTGTTTGTACCCATCGGTATCGCGCCACCAACCATCGTTGGTTATGATACCCAAAAAATCGGCTCCACGAGTCGCATACTCGGTAACATACTCACCAAATACAGATTCCCAACAAATGACTGGCGCAACATTGATTTCTTTGCTCGTGTGTGAGAAAACCGCTCTCTGTTCTTGGGTACCAAGGGTACCCGTAGTTCCTCCTAAATCGATTGCTACTTCGCCCAATAATGGCTTCAACACTTGGCGGAAGGGCATTTTTTCTACTCCGACAACCAGCTGCGATTTATGATACACGCCAATAGAGTCGCTCGCGCTAATTTGAAGCGCGGTGTTGTACATATCATAATAGTATTGGCCACGCTCAGAATAACGTGCTGTGGCCGATGCTTCGAGCGGATTATCGTAAATACGATATGTACTTGCCCCAATGATCATTGTGGTATTGGGATAACTCGCTAGCCATCGGCGAATCAGTACAATGGAGGGTTCTTTTTCGAGGCGCCCTTCTTGCAATCCGCCCGGGAGGGCGGTTTCAGGAACCAAAACAAAATCGACCTTCTGATCCATAACGGAATCTGCCAAGGCCAGTATTCTTTGAACCTGAGTTCTTTCGTCAATCTTGAATTTTTCACCGTATGGATCTACGTTTGGTTGAACGACAACAACATCAGCCACCTCATCAGATTCTTGGAACTGACTCCGAAGTTGAAGAGAAAGAGCCATCGGTATTAAAACAATGATTGCGATTCGCACAAATAGGCGGAGTGCTTGTCGGCCCACTTGGAAATTCGATTTGAAACGTGCCACCCACGCGTAGAGAAGTATATTCACCAGCCAAATCCACAGGGTACCTCCTGACGTTCCTACAAATTCGTACCACTGCACTAGGCTGGGTAGGTTGGCGAAAACATTCCCCAAGTTCATCCACGGCCACGACATATCCCAACGCAAAATAATGTACTCAAAGGACAGCCAATACATCGGCAAGGCGATCAGCGCCTTTTTTGGCCCAAGC
>CBFHRK010000011.1:0-3667 GCA_965658225.1 Flavobacteriales bacterium
GGGGCGGCCAACTCGATCATTAAACACAATACAGATCAATTAGAGAAAAGCGTTTGGACTTCGAACGCCGAGGGAGAAAAAATTAGGGTCTACCAAGCGGCCTCCGACAACCAAGAAGGTCAATATGTCGCGGGTAATATTTGGGAGCGTCAAATGCGTCAAAATACGAGCTTGGGAAATTTCGCTGTGCTCTACAGAACCAATGCTCAATCAAGAAGCATTGAAGACGCGCTCAGAAAACGGAATATCCCCTACCGCATATACGGAGGAGTCTCTTTTTATCAGCGCCGTGAGGTGAAAGATTTACTCGCCTATTTGCGACTCACCATCAACCATAACGATGAAGAAGCGTACCGACGCGTTATAAATTACCCGCGCAGGGGAATCGGAAATTCAACCCTGGAAAAGCTAACCGTATCAGCCAATCAATTTAAGTGCTCGCTATGGGATATGACCGAACGTATCGATGCGTATCCGCAAGTAGGATTGAACTCTGGTGTGCAGCGAAAACTGATTGGTTTTGCTACCATGATTCAAAGCTTTCGCATAATGGCAGAAACTCAAGATGCGTTTGCTCTCGCCAGTCATATTGCACAAACAACGGGCATATTAAAGGAGCTAAGTGACGATCAAACTCCGGAAGGAATCAGCCGAGCAGAAAACATTCAGGAGCTTCTGAATAGTATTAAGGAGTTTACCGAAGAGCGAAAGTCCGGACCCGAAGAGCTTCAGCGAACCGATTTATCGGCATTCCTAGAAGAAGTTAGTTTGATTACGGATTTAGACAATGATAACCCGAACGATCACAACAAGGTTTCGTTAATGACCATTCACTTGGCCAAAGGACTGGAGTTCCCGAACGTTTATATTGTTGGCTTGGAAGAAGATCTTTTCCCTTCCATGATGGCAGTTAATAGTCGAACGGATCTAGAAGAAGAGCGGAGACTTTTTTATGTCGCCCTTACTCGGGCGGAAAAGTCCGCGACTCTAACCTATTCGCTACAAAGATACCGGTGGGGTAAGGTTATTGACAATGAACCGAGTCGTTTCCTCGAGGAAATTGATGAGAAGTATCTCGACTGGATGATTCCTGCACCGCGTCAAAACCCTCCGATTCCGGATAAGTATAAACTCAATTTCGGATCGGGCCGAGAGACCGGAAAAAAAGAAGCGAAAAAACCGCAACCCTTAGGTATGAAAAAGAGCATGAAGCCACTTCGTCAAAGCGAACGCAAATCGGCTCCGATATCGAACGACGCTTCCAACTTTGAATTCAATATCGACCTCCAAGAGGGTATGCGTATTGCCCATGAGCGCTTTGGCCAGGGGGTTGTGGAACGACTTGAAGGAGCCGGAGCGAACAAAAAAGCGGTTGTGAAATTTGACCGTCACGGCGAAAAAAAGCTCCTTTTGAAATTCGCCAAATTAAAGGCATTATAAGGGTCAATTTAATGGTTACCTTTGCGCTACAAGAAAAAAAGCATGCAATACAATACAGAGAAAGAGCAACTAAGGATTCCGGAATACGGTCGCCACGTGCAGCAAATGGTTGATTTTGCCATTACCGTTGAAGATAAAGAAGAACGTCAGAAAGTAGCTCAAGCCATTATTGATGTTATTGGAAACCTTAACCCGCACCTACGCGATGTGCCCGATTTTAAGCACAAGTTATGGGACCATTTATTCATAATGAGCGATTTCAAACTCGATGTCGAATCACCCTATCCGCTTCCTACCAAAGATACTTTCGAAAAGCCTCCCAAACAGTTGGAGTATCCTCAAACGAAGATCAAGTATCGTTATTATGGAAAAACGATCATGAACATGATTGATGCAGTGGTTGCTTTGGAAGAAGACGAAAACCGTCCAAAGCTCATTAAGGCTCTTGGAAACCACATGAAGAAGAGCTACTTGAACTGGAATAAAGATTCGGTAGAAGATCAAGTGATTCTGAATCATTTAGAGGAATTATCTGACGGAAAATTGAAACTTCAAGAAGACCAAAGCCTTTCTTCAACCCAAGTTCTCGTTCAAAAAGGCGGTATTCAATCCGAGGTACCAAATAGAAAAAGACCGACGAAGAAAAGAAACTTTAAACGCAGAAAATAAGCTCTTATCCATGTCTACCTTCATCATTAATGGCGGAAAAGCTCTAAAAGGATCCATCACGCCGCAAGGCGCAAAAAATGAGGCCCTTCAAGTAATTTGCGCCACGCTTCTTACACCCGAAAAAGTAATTATTCGGAACGTACCCAACATTGTGGATGTCAACAAGCTCATCGAGTTGCTCGTTGAATTAGGGGTCAAAGTGGAAAAGCTAGGTCCGAATGCTTTTAGTTTTCATGCCGATGAAGTGAATATGGATTTTCTCGATTCAGATGCCTTCAAATTGAAGGGAGCTGCACTTCGGGGGAGTATTATGATTGTTGGGCCTCTTTTGGCTCGATTTGGGAAGGGATATATTCCGCGTCCGGGAGGGGATAAAATTGGAAGACGTCGTTTAGATACTCATTTCATTGGATTCCAGAATCTGGGAGCCGAATTCGAATACGATGATTCAGCCTCCTTTTACAAAGTTTCCGGTGCAAAATTAAAAGGAGCCTATATGCTTCTCGATGAAGCCTCTGTTACAGGTACGGCGAATATTGTGATGGCAGCTACGATGGCCGAAGGAGAAACGACCATCTATAATGCCGCCTGCGAACCTTACTTGCAGCAATTGTGCAAAATGCTTGTTAAAATGGGGGCTCAAATTGAAGGGATTGGGTCGAATTTGTTGAAGATAACTGGGGTAAATGAACTCGGCGGATGTGAACACCGCTGTTTACCAGACATGATCGAAATTGGTTCCTACATTGGAATGGCCGCCATGACGGAATCTGAAATCACCATAAAAAATGTGTCATACAAGGAACTCGGGGTTATTCCGAACACTTTTAAGCACATGGGGATCCAATTAGAAGTAAAGGGTGACGATATTTTTGTTCCTGCGCAAAAGCATTATGAAATTGAATCCTTTATCGATGGATCTATTCTGACTATTGCCGACGCACCTTGGCCCGGCTTAACACCAGACTTACTAAGTGTACTCTTGGTAACGGCGACACAGGCGAAAGGAAGTGTTTTGATTCATCAGAAGATGTTTGAAAGCCGATTGTTCTTTGTGGACAAACTCATTGATATGGGTGCTCAAATTATTCTTTGCGACCCGCATAGAGCTACCGTAATTGGATTAGATCGACAAAATAAATTAAAGCCAACAGTCATGACTTCGCCGGACATCCGTGCCGGAATTTCACTGTTGATCGCTGCGATGAGCGCCGAAGGCCGATCTACGATTCACAATATTGAACAAATCGATCGCGGATACGAAAACATTGATACGCGTTTAAACGCTTTAGGAGCAGATATCATTCGAATTGATTAAAGTTTTTACAAGATGAGCCAATACTTTAGAATACTCAATCTCTTTATCGCCATCATGATGGCCTCCTCCGTTTCTGGTCAAGAAGTCGGATTAAATGTAGGCGACAAGGCACCTGAGATCGAACTGAAAAATCCAGAGGGAGAAGTGATCAAACTATCGGACCTGAAAGGTAAATATGTACTTATTGATTTTTGGGCAAGCTGGTGCGGACCATGCCGTCGAGAAAACCCTCATGTGGTG
>CBFHRK010000011.1:3766-21637 GCA_965658225.1 Flavobacteriales bacterium
GCTACTTACAATAAATACAAAGACTACGTGCTGAACGGGTTTGAAGGATTTACGGTTTATAGCGTTTCTTTGGATGGCACCCCCCGTCAGTCGAACTCGAAGTCAGCGTGGACCAACGCCATTCAACAAGACAAGCTTACTTGGCCTTATCATGTGAGCGAGCTAAAAGGCTGGACTTCCGCAGTAGTGGCACTTTACCGCGTTAACAGCATTCCTACAAACTATTTGATTGACGGCAACGGCATCATTATCGCGAAAAACTTACGCGGAGCTAACTTATCTTCTACGCTAGCACAGATCGCCGAATAGTGACAAGTTGACACAAATTTAATATTGGCCTGGGATTTGATTCTGGCAAGCCGAAAACAAAAGCACCATGTCAAAGAAAAAAGCCAAAAAGGACCAAGAGGCCAAAGAGAATGCGGCAGAAACTGCCGAAAAGATTCTTGACCAGCAAGAGGAGAACGCGGAGAAATCCGATTCAAATGAGTTGGAGGATGAACTTCAAAAAGCCAAGGATAAGCATTTGCGCCTTTTTGCGGAATTCGAGAATTACAAGAAAAGAACCGCTCGCGAACGCATTGAATTGATCGGTAGATCTACAGAAGAGTTAATGACGGCTTTAATTCCGGTAATTGATGATTTTGATCGAGCCAAAAAGTCAATGGATGAAGCTCCTTCAATCGAAGGTATAAAAGAAGGGATCGATTTGATTTATAACAAGTTCAAGAAAACTCTTGAACAAAAAGGCCTGAAAGAGATGGAGTCGTCTATAGGCCAGCCATTGGACACCGACCTTCACGAGGCTATTACTCAAATCCCAGCTCCGGAAGACAACCTTAAAGGAAAGGTCGTAGATGAATTAGAAAAAGGCTACACATTGAACGATCGGGTAATTCGATTCGCTAAAGTAGTAGTAGGACAATAAATCAAAGATGGCGGAAAAAAGAGACTATTACGACGTTCTTGGAGTTTCCAAGAGTGCCGACGCAAGTGAAATCAAAAAAGCGTATCGGAAGCTGGCTTTGAAGTATCATCCAGACAAGAATCCAGATGATAAAGAAGCTGAAGGTCGCTTTAAAGAAGCGGCAGAGGCCTACGAAGTGTTGAGTAATGCTGACAAGAAGGCGAAATACGATCGATTCGGCCATGCTGGCATGGGCGGTGGTGGTTTCGGCGGAGGCGGAAGCATGAATATGGATGACATATTCAGTCAGTTTGGTGATATATTCGGCGGCGGAGGAGGATCTCCATTCGATAGTTTCTTTGGCGGCGGAGGCGGTCGTTCAGGAGCTCGTGCCCGAAGAGGAAGTAACCTGAGAATTCGCGTTAAGCTCACCCTTGAGGAAATAGCCAACGGAGCAGATAAGAAAATAAAGGTTGCCCGAATGAAGAATTCAGGCAAAGTCACCTACACTACTTGCACTACTTGTAATGGTATGGGTCGAGTAAACAGGGTAACTGAAACCATCCTCGGTCGAATGCAAACCGCGTCCACGTGTCCTCAATGTGGCGGAGATGGAAAAGTGGTGGGAAGTAAAGATCCTGGAACCAACGCCGACGGATTAGAGCGATTTGAAGAAGTTGTTGAAATTAAAATTCCTGCAGGAGTAAGCGATGGCATGCAGCTTAATGTTCGCGGCAAAGGAAATGAGGGCCCGAAAGGTGGACCTGCTGGGGACTTAATTGTTGTTATTGAGGAAATTGAGCACGATACTCTTCAAAGGGAAGGAAGTAACTTACATTATGATTTATACATCGGATTATCCGATGCGGTCCTTGGAACGAAAGTCGAAGTGCCAACGGTTTCGGGAAAAGCGAGAATTAGTTTAGATGCGGGCGTTCAAGGAGGGAAAATCCTAAGGCTCAAAGGAAAGGGGTTACCAAGTGTCGAGCACTACGGGAAAGGCGATCTTTTAATTCATGTAAATGTTTGGACACCACAAAAGCTATCAAGGGAAGAGAAATCATTCTTTGAAGAATTCAAAGCAAGTCCAAACAGCAAGCCACAGCCAAATAAAAACGAAAAGTCTTTTTTCGACAGAGTAAAAGAAATGTTTTCATAAGAACATAAAGTTATATTAGGGGTCACATTTGTGATCCCTTTTTTTTTACCACTATGAGTTTACTTATTGCAGAAAACGTTGTTAAGGATTACGCGGAGCACCGCGCACTGAATGATGTATCTATTGAGGTCCCTAGCTCCTCAATATTCGGTCTCTTGGGCCCAAATGGCGCTGGAAAAACCAGTTTGATTCGAATTATCAACCAAATAACCGGCCCCGATCAAGGATCCATTTATTTAGACGGTGAACCCCTCAAGCCCGATCATATAGAGCATATTGGCTATTTGCCAGAAGAACGAGGTCTGTATAAAAAAATGAAAGTCGGCGAACAGGCCCTGTATCTTGCTCGACTAAAAGGCCTCTCCACACATGAGGCTAAAAAACGCCTACAAGAGTGGTTTAAAAGAATGGAGATCATTGATTGGTGGGATAAAAAAGTGGAGGACCTCAGTAAGGGTATGGCCCAAAAAGTTCAGTTCGTCACCACTGTTTTACACGAACCCAAACTCCTTATTTTCGACGAGCCGTTTAGCGGGTTCGATCCAATTAATGCGAATCTCATTAAGGATGAAATTCTTCGCTTGAGAGAGAACGGTGCAACGGTAATTTTTTCCACACACCGAATGGAATCAGTTGAAGAATTATGCGATCACATTGCCTTAATCAATAAGTCTGAAAAGATTCTCGATGGAAAACTGAGCGATATCAAGAATGACTTTAAAAATGGTATTTATCGACTTCAATATCATTCGGGTAAATTCCCATCGGAAATGCCTAGCGGCATGACGATCACCGACCAAAGCGAAGGACAAGCGCGTATTCAATTAGCTGAGGGAATTACTGCAAATGAATTGCTTCAGTTCATACTTCCTCATGTGGGAGTTACATCGTTCAAAGAAGAGATTCCTTCTGCAAACGACATCTTCATTCAAACCGTTCAAAAAGCATCCTTATGAATCGCACAGGTTTAATCATTCAAAGAGAGTTTCTTTCGCGCGTAAAGAAAAAGTCGTTCTTAGTAATGACGCTTCTCGGCCCCATCCTGATGGCCTCTTTATTCATTGTTCCCATTTTGCTTGCAGAAAGCGGATCTCCTCAAAAAGAAGTACTCGTTCTTGACGAAACCGATTTGTTCGATGGCTACTTGGCCGAAAGTCCCGAATCGAGATATACCTACTTGGAAGATATGGAACTGGATAGCGCAAAGTCCAAGTTAAAGAATTCAGAGGCTTACGCCCTACTCTATGTTCCATGTGGGGCTAATTGCGATCTGAATTACATTGAGAAATCGATTCAGCTATACAGTGAAAAAACGGTGAGCCTCGACATGAAATACAGTCTTAAAAGGCAGCTAGAACGAGAATTGGAAAATCTGAAATTGAAGCGCGACAGCGTAGATCTTGAAAAAATTGAAGCCGCAAAAACGAGTGTAAACATCAGTACCATTAGCCTAGAAGGAGATCAAGAAGAAGAAAACTACAGCGAATTAACAACTGCTGTTGGGTTTGTAATGGCCTTCTTAATTTACATTTTCATCTTTATTTACGGTGCTCAAGTTATGCGCGGAGTCATTGAAGAAAAGTCGAACCGCATCGTTGAAGTAATCATATCGTCGGTGAAGCCGTTCCAGCTTATGCTTGGAAAAATCATCGGGGTGGCCTTGGTTGGATTAACCCAATTCCTTTTGTGGGTTGTACTCACGTTTGCCATTGTTTCGGTTGTCCAGTATGCCTACCTCGACGACGCTTATTCTAGTACAGCCGTAGCCGGCCAGATGGCTGGTTCACAAGCGAATGAAGCGATCGCAGAAGTACAAGCCAACGAAATGCCCAAGATTCTGAAGATGATGGATTCCATCAATTTCCCCTTGATTATTGGTTCGTTCTTGTTTTACTTCATGGGTGGTTATTTATTATATGGAGCTCTTTTTGCCGCCATTGGTGCTGCAGTTGATAATGAAAGTGACACCCAGCAGTTCATGCTGCCCGTGACCGTGCCGCTCATACTTGCCATCATTGTAGCGCAAACGGTAATCACTAACCCGGAAAGTCCAGTCGCCTTTTGGTTCTCTCTCATTCCGTTCACGTCGCCCGTCATCATGATGGTGCGGGTGGCCATGGGAGTGCCTATTTCTGAATTACTCTTGTCCATGGGTTTGCTCGTACTCGGTTTCTTTGGAACGGTTTGGGTGGCGGCACGTATATACAGGACTGGTATTCTTATGTACGGTAAGAAAGTATCGTACTCTGAATTATGGAAATGGATACGATTTAAAGGATGAGTTTTTCCGAATTCTTAAATCAGCTCAAAGCCGCGCTCGAATACCCGTTAATTGATACAAAACATTTTCAATTAACCTTATGGGGTATTGTCGTTGCACTATTAATTCTAGGCGGTGCTCGATTCGTACTTTGGCTTATTAGAAAATTCCTTGACGCTCGACTTAAAGACGATCAAATAAATCGAGGGCGTAAATACGCCTATTTTCAGGCGGTAAAATACATCGTTTACCTCTTTACTATTATCCTTGTCTTTGAAGCCACAGGGATTCAGCTGACCTTGTTGCTTGCATCCTCCACTGCCCTATTTGTTGGACTAGGACTCGGACTTCAAGCTCTATTTAAGGATTTAATTTCCGGTTTTTTAATTCTAACCGAGCGAACAATTACAGCCGGAGACATCATTGAAGTTGATGGACTTATTGGTCGTGTAAAAGAAGTGGACTCTCGAACAACGAAAGTAATTACCCGAGAAGATACCGTAGTGATCGTTCCCAATCATAAGTTCGTTAACGAGAATGTAAAAAACTGGACACAAAACTCGAGAGATGCGCGGTTTCGCGTTGCGGTAGGAGTAGCATATGGCTCCGATGTTTCCGCTGTTCGAAGGATTTTGCTGGAATGCGCCGAAGCTCATGGTGAGATTAATAAAACTCCGGCGCCACATATATTTTTCAGTGACTTTGGAGATAGTGCACTTCAATTCGAGTTACTTTTTCACAGTGAAAACCTTTTCCGTATCGAAAAAATTAAAAGCGATCTTAGGTATATGATCGATCAAAAATTCCGCGCGAATGGCATTCGCATCCCATTCCCGCAGCGAGATGTATGGTTCAAAAATGCCGATCAGGCCGTTAGGCCTGAAATAAAAGTAGAAGAAAATTCGAGCGAATGAACACGGCGGTAATTGACCTCGGGACCAATACTTTCAATTTACTGATCGGACGAGTTGAAAACGGCGAAATTGTAGCCGAACATCGATCCAAAATTTCCGTAAAGATCGGAGCAGGCGGCTTTTTAGAGAAGAAAATTAATGAACCCGCTTTTAGTCGAGGTTTAGCAGCCATATCCAAGCACCTCGAAACCATGGAAAAATACGAAGTTAGGCAGATTCTAGCTTTCGCCACTTCAGCCGTTCGCGATGCCTCCAATGGGCAAAGTTTTGTAGATGAAATTTACCGAAAATTCGGGGTTGAAGTGGCTATTATTTCAGGCGATCGGGAAGCTGAACTCATTTGTGCGGGCGTTCAAGCATCAGCAAATTTTGGAGAAGAACCTTTGCTAATTATGGATATCGGCGGTGGTAGCACTGAGTTTATTATCGCAGGAGGGTCGGCCATTCTATGGAAAGAAAGCTACCCACTCGGCGTTTCTAGAATTCTCGAAATGCTTTCTCCTGAAGATCCGATATCTCAAAATGATCTAAATGAACTAAATAGACTACTGGAGAATTCCTTGGGCGATCTTTATAAGGCTTTGAAAGAATTCCCAACGAATCATTTGGTCGGATCGTCGGGTAGCTTCGATACCCTATCGGAACTTATTCTTCAAGGGAAATATCAAGTTAAAACGGGGATTAAAGGAAATCGGTACGATTTTCGATTAGAGGATTACAGAGACATCCATGAGGTATTATTGAAATCTACACTGGAGGAGCGACTCCAAATGCCCGGAATGTTGGAAATGCGCGCAGAAATGATGGTCATTAGCAGTGCTATAATTGACTACATCATTCGAGTTTGCTCAATTAATCAAATGACTTTGAGCACTTTTGCCTTAAAGGAAGGAGTACTTGTAATGCAAGACGAAAGAAATTAACATGTCGAAAATTCTCATAATCGAAGACGAAGCAAGCATTCGAAACGTCTTAAAAAACATCCTGTCTGAGGAAAACTCAGAGTACAAAATTGATGAAGCACCCGATGGTAAAACAGGGGTTGATATGCTTCGGAAAGAATCTTATGACTTGATCATGAGCGACATAAAAATGCCCGGACTCGATGGTATTGAAGTGCTCGAACGGGCTCGATTATTAAGTCCGGATACAGCCATTGTAATGATTTCTGGACACGGAGATATAGATACGGCTGTTGAGTGTATTAAGAAGGGGGCTTTCGACTATATCTCAAAACCACCCGATTTAAATCGCTTGTTAAATACGGTCCGACTTGCCCTTGACCGAACCACACTTGTTGAAGAAAATAAAAGACTTAAAAAGAAAGTAAGTAAGCGCTACGAAATCATTGGTGAAAGCGAGCAGATAAATTCGATTCGTGAAATGATTGAAAAAGTCGCTCATACAGACGCGCGCGTTATGATTACGGGGCCAAACGGAACCGGAAAAGAATTAGTTGCCCATCAGCTTCATGAGAAAAGCGAGCGAAACAAGGGCCCTATGATTGAAGTCAATTGCGCTGCTATACCGGCTGAGCTGATTGAAAGCGAGCTTTTTGGTCATGAAAAAGGTGCCTTCACTTCTGCGGTAAAACAGCGCAAAGGAAAATTCGAAATGGCCGAAGGAGGCACGCTGTTCATGGACGAAATCGGCGACATGAGTCTTTCCGCACAATCTAAAGTTCTCCGCGCTCTGCAAGAAAACAAAATAACACGTGTGGGTGGCGACAAAGAAATTAAGGTGAACGTGCGCGTTTTAGCCGCCACAAATAAAGACCTCGCAGAAGAAATAAAAGAAGGCCGTTTTCGGGAAGATCTATATCACAGACTCAGCGTAATACTTATCAAGGTTCCATCTTTGAATGATCGCAAATCGGATATCCCGATTTTAGCCGACTATTTCTTATCTAAAATTGCGGAAGAACAAGGCAGCGCCGTGAAGAAGTTTCATCCGAAGGCATTGTTGGCTCTTCAGGAAATCGACTGGACGGGTAATATTCGCGAACTGAGAAATGTTGTTGAGCGGCTCACAATCCTTTGCGGTTCCGAAATATCTGAGAACGACGTTCAATTATACGCGAGTAAATAGAGCCTTTTCATCGAGCCGAATAGGCTCGGTTCCGGAGCGCTTTTCTATCTTTGCACCCCTTATCTAATAAGAATCCAAAAAATGGTAAACATAACCTTACCCGATGGGTCCGTTCGTTCGTTTGAAGGCCCCGTTAGCGCTTTTGAAGTGGCACAAGACATCAGTCATGGATTAGCTCGAAATGTTTTGTCTGCTCAAGTAAATGGTGAAACCGTCGAAATCAATGATCCGATTGAAGACGATAGCACGCTTACTCTATTTACTTGGGATAATCCAGAAGGAAAAAAAGCTTTCTGGCACTCGAGTGCTCACGTGCTTGCCCAAGCGCTCGAAAAGAAATACCCGGGAATTAAACTGACTATTGGTCCGGCTATAGAAAATGGATTTTATTATGACGTTTTTGAGGGAGCGCACTCGATTTCTGAAAAGGACTTTCCCGAAATAGAAAAACTTATGCTCGAGTTGGCGCGAGAAAAGGCGGATTTTAAAATGCGCTCTGTTTCTAAAGCCGAAGCGCTTAAGTTATACCTAGATCAAGGGAATGAATTTAAAGTTGAGCTCATTGAGAACCTTGAGGATGGCACCATTACCTTTTGTGATCACAGCGATTTCACTGATCTCTGTCGCGGAGGGCATATTCCTAATACCGGATTTATTAAAGCCGTTAAAATATTAAACGCTGCTGGGGCTTATTGGAGAGGTGATGAAAACAAGGAGCAATTAACGCGTATTTACGGTGTCAGTTTCCCGAAAGCATCAATGCTTGCCGAACATTTGGAGCTCCTTGAGGAGGCGAAGCGTCGCGATCATCGTAAGTTGGGAAAAGAATTGGGACTATTTACATTTTCTCAAAAGGTGGGTATGGGACTCCCTTTGTGGCTTCCAAAAGGAGCAGCCCTGCGCGAACGACTCGAACAGTTCTTAAAAAAGGCACAAAAGTCGGCAGGTTACGAGCAGGTCATTACTCCGCATATTGGAAATAAGGAATTGTACGAAACTAGTGGACACTATGCAAAATACGGTAAGGATAGCTTTCAACCCATAGAAACCCCACAAGAAGGCGAGGTTTACTTGTTGAAACCAATGAACTGCCCGCACCACTGCGAAATTTATAAATCGCAACCGCATTCATACAAAGACCTTCCTATTCGCTACGCGGAATTCGGGACTGTTTATAGATATGAGCAAAGTGGAGAATTACACGGGCTAACACGTGTTCGCGGATTTACTCAGGACGATGCGCATATTTTTTGTACCCCCGAGCAGCTTAAAGACGAGTTCAAAAAAGTAATCGACTTGGTGCTCTACGTTTTTACTGCTCTTGGCTTCGATGAATTCAAAACCCAGATCTCGTTGCGCGATCCAGAAAATCCGGAAAAATACATCGGTAGTTTGGACTTATGGGAAAAAGCGGAGCGCGCAATTATGGAATCTGCTGAAGAGAAAGGACTCGATACAGTAGTGGAATTGGGTGAGGCTGCCTTTTATGGCCCAAAGCTCGATTTCATGGTAAAAGATGCATTGGGCAGATCTTGGCAGTTGGGAACTATTCAAGTGGATTACACGCTCCCTGAGCGATTTGAATTGGAATACAAAGGAAGCGACAATGAAACGCATCGGCCGGTAATGATTCACCGAGCGCCTTTCGGCTCGATGGAGCGCTTTGTCGCAGTTTTGACGGAACACTGTGGCGGTAACTTCCCGCTTTGGCTCACCCCAGATCAAGTGATCATATTACCAATCAGTGAAAAGTATGTTGATTATGCGTACAAAATTGAAAATGAGCTAAAAAATTACGATATTCGCGCCCTCATTGACGAGCGCAATGAAAAAACTGGTCGCAAGATTCGTGATGCGGAAGTATCAAAAGTTCCGTATATGCTGATTGTTGGCGAGAAAGAACAAGACTCGAATTCTGTTTCCGTTCGAAAGCACGGAGAGGGTGATTTGGGCATTATGTCCGTTTCAGACTTTGCTGAGCACGTAGGTTTGGAAGTGAATTCGATGATTAAAGATTTTAATAACTAAAAGGAGAGAGTCATAGCAATACGTAGAAGAAGAGGTCCGAGTCAGCGCCGACGTGAGGAAGACCCGCACAAGATCAACCGAAAAATCACCGCTGACGAAGTTCGTTTAGTTGGTGAAAATGTAGAACAGGGTGTTTATTCACTCGATCAAGCCTTGGGCATGGCTCAGGACTTAGGACTAGACCTGGTTGAGATTTCTGCTAAAGCTGACCCTCCTGTTGCTAGAATCATCGACTATAAGAAGTTTCTCTACGACCAAAAGAAGAAGCAGAAACAGATTAAGTCAAATGCGCAGAAAGTTGTGGTCAAAGAAATCCGGTTCGGACCGAATACGGATGAGCACGATTTCGCTTTTAAATTAAAGCATGCGCAAAAGTTCTTGGAAGAAGGGGCGAAATTAAAAGCCTATGTTTTCTTTAAAGGGAGAACCATCTTGTTCAAGGACAAAGGAGAAATTCTGTTACTGCGTTTAGCGCAGGAATTGGAGTCTCTTGGAAAAGTGGAGCAGCTCCCAAAATTGGAAGGAAAGCGTATGATTATGCTTATGGCTCCGAAAGTGATTAAAAAGTAATTAAGTAAGCTCAAAAATAGGAAGTAATGCCTAAGATGAAGACAAAATCCAGTGCTAAGAAGCGTTTCAAGCTTACGGGTACTGGTAAAATCAAGCGAAAGCACGCATTCAAGAGCCACATTTTGACTAAAAAAGGAACAAAACAGAAACGTAATCTTACGAAGTCTGGATTGGTACACAAGTCAGATGTTGCTTCTGTATTGCAGCAATTAACCTTGAGGTAAGTAAAGTTAAGGAGTAATGAACCCTGCGCTTAGTATAAAAGACTGTGAAAGCGGCGCTAAGTGCAAAAAACAGATGAAAAATGCCTAGATCGGTAAATGCGGTAGCTGCCCGCGCGAGACGAAAAAAAGTCTTAAAGCAAGCTAAAGGATTCTTCGGACGTGGAAAAAATGTCCATACAGTAGCGAAGAACAAGGTCGAAAAAGGGATGCAGTATAGCTACCGCGACCGCAAAGTCAAGAAAAGAACATTCAGAGCACTTTGGATTCAACGTATCAATGCCGGTGTTCGTGAGCATGGAATGAGTTATTCTGAGTTCATGGGTAAAGTGAATGAAAAGGGAATCGAACTAAACCGTAAGGTTTTGGCCGATTTGGCGATGAACCATCCCGAAGCATTCAAAGCCATCGTGGATCAAGTGAAAAAGTAAGTCTACTTCAAATAGACGTTAAAGAGGGCTCCATTTTGGAGCCCTTTTTATTTGACAAGAACACTTCCTTCATCACCCAGCTCCATTTCCCATAAATCGGTCGGATTAAACCCGATTTCAGAAGCTCGATGACTTACGAGTAATACGGCTCTTTCTTTTCTCGTTAGATACAATTTCTTTAAAAGGTGGTTGGCCCATTGTTCATCTAAATGAGCTGTGGGTTCATCCAGTAGCCAAATCTTTTTATTCGAGGCAACAATTCTCATCCAGGCGATGAGTTGTTTTTGTCCGCCCGATAGGGCGCGCTCACCTTTACCTACCGGGGTAGCCCATTTCAAAGGCATTTGGTCAATCCATTTTGTCAAACCCCAATCGCTCCATATTTCCGCGGCCTTCTTCCACTCCATCGGTTCGGAAGAATAGAAAAGAAGATTCTCGGCAATCGTTCCGGAAAGAATCGGTGTGTCCTGAGGGAGCCAAGCACAATTGTTCCAAGCTCCGCCTCTATTCCATTTTAGATCCCCCAAAAGTAGACGGAGGAGCGTTGTTTTGCCCGATCCTGATGATCCTGAAAGATGAATCAATTCGCCTTGTTTTAACGGACTTTTATTAAAAGAAAGTGAACTGTTCATGGACCAAAAATAGACATGGTTACAGTCTGCGGCTTCTAGAACCTCGGGTACATTTTCTTCGGATTCCCAATGAGCGACTCTCTTCGAGACCCACTGGGCTTCAATCCATCTTGGGTACCAAGATATACTGGATTTCCATGCAGGAGCAATCATTCCCCATAGTGAGATACAAGCAATAAGGCCGCCGAGAGAAAGTGCATCGTGCCGATAGGCACCTGTAGTTATATGAAGAACTAATAGAAAACCAATAATTGATATAAACTCATACGAGTAACTCAATAAAACCAACTCTTTGCTGAGCTCTTTCCTATTTTTTATCCAGCTGCCCAATAAACTTTCATGCTGAATTCTAATTCTATCTGAACGGTCTGAAACTTTCCAAAAAGATCGATGCGTGAGCCATTGCCAGTAACTATTCTCTAAAATTGCCTTTGACTTTAGTGAATTCTTTTGCCGCTCATTCAATCGACCGGATCGTGGTTTTACCCAAAGAAAATACCAAGGAATAGGCAATAGAACGGGCCATGCGAGCAGCGGGTGTAGCATAATTAATACCGTACTGATGATAATTATAAGTACCATTTGAATGCCGACTCCACTGATGAATTCGGTTATGATTGCTTGAATTCTTCTATAATCTTGGAGGCGTGCCACTAAATCTCCGGTTGAAAAGGTATCGAAAGATCGAGTCGATAGAACCCATAGCTTATCAAACTGCGCTTTGAGTTCTTTTCGATTGAATCGTTCAAAATGGAGAATGAGTCCATAATCTTTTAGAATTCCGACCACAGCGGAAAAGAGCAGAATAAAAGCGAGCAAAATGATTGGTTTTCGCAAATCCTCACCATTTGGCAGTGCGGAATCAAGCAGCCATTTAGAAAAGAACACCCCAGCTAGGGCTAGAATGGAAAGAATTAAAGTGCCCAGGGCGATTCCTACAAGAATGGGTTTGTCGTGTTGAAACCAATGTACCCAGGGCGCACCGATCCTTTTCACCCTTTTCATTGGGGTATTTTCAAGCCTAAGCCCGTAGCTTGTCCAACTAGTTTCGAGTTCTTGCCAAGTCTGTTTTTTGGGTCTGCCTTCGGCAGGATCTGAGATCCAGACACCTCTTTTGTCAAAGCGCCAAGCCATCACATAATGAAGGCCTTCTTTATTCTTCATTACAAGGATAAAGGGCTTCCACTCCCTTTTCAAATCGGATATTGCTCCTTTCAAGGCTGCTAAAACAATGCCTTTGCTTTTAGCGCATTCGATCATAGCATCTAAAGAAACCCCTTGA
This sequence comes from Flavobacteriales bacterium, assembly GCA_965658225.1. GTDB lineage: Bacteria > Bacteroidota > Bacteroidia > Flavobacteriales > ECT2AJA-044 > ECT2AJA-044. Next base: position 16,259 of record CBFHRK010000011.1, read on the forward strand.
TTGTTGCGCTTTATATCATTCCTAAGTTCACTGTATCGAACCGGAATGGACAAGTACTTGGCGATCATAGACAAACAGGCCGGCCCGCAGTCTAGTTCTGTAATTTGTTCTTGATGTACCTTAGTTAATTCATTGAAGGTCATAAAAAGCTCCTAAGAGCGCCTGCAGTGAAGGATTGCCTGAGAACTGATGCAAGAGAGTTCCGTTCTGATCGAACAGAAAAGTATAGGGCACACCCACTTCCTTAAAAGTGTGGTAAAAGTCTTCTTCGCTCATCTGACCGAAAACAAAATTTGGCGCCGTTTTTAAATCGTAATCCATGGAGAATCGATCAATTTTTGTCCATTCTTCTGAAGAGGCCATGATTACGACGAACGACTCAAGTAGTTCGAGATCCCTTTTGAGTGATTGGGCTTTGATTTGGCAGACACTGCATTCAGAATCAAACTTGATAAGAATAATTCCGTCCCATTTGCCTGAGGGCAGTCCTGCAGGAATTTGAATCAATGAGGAATCTTGCCGGAGTGTAAACGAAGGCAACTGGCCAAAACTTCTTTTGACCTCCTGAATTTTACTACTCTGCCAAAACAACAATACGGCGGCAACTATTAACAGGATACCGAGTACGAGGAATAAGGCTTTTTTCATAGATTTTAATTCATGATCATCATTTGAACGAAGGTAATCAAGGATAAAATAAGTATCAATCCTCCCCCCCAAGAAATACAAACAAATTGAAGCGCGAATTCCTTGCTAACAGTTTTAAATCGCATATACACCGTGGTCAGTGTCATCAAGAATATAAGGTTCCCCAAGTTCAATTGGGCAAATGAAAACATCCACCAGGGGTCTGTTTTTAAAGGTCCTACAAAGGCCAAAAAAGAACCTGGATAATACGTTTGCCATTTTTCAAGCGTCATCGAAGGTTCGTTCAACTTTACCAGTAAAAGTCGGCCCGCAAAATAAAGGCTCCCCGTAATTTGAGCATACAATACCGCCGTCAAGTGATGCTTGAAGGTCAGGTTTTTCAAAAGAGTGAAATATCCGGTAACATATCCGTATGTAGCCAGCAATAACGCTCCCAAAAAGGAAGCAAATGGAATTATTACCCAACGCCAGGTTGAAAGTTTGGTCTTAATGGCTAGAGTGGCATCGACCTGCTCGGTCGGAAGGCTCGCTTCTAACAGCGCCCTAGTCTTTTCTTCCGGGAACAAGCTAAGTTCCCATTCAGACAAAATTAACCGAACAACAGCAAATAGTAAGACAATAAGAATTAGCGATTGATTTCCAACTCTTTCTCTTTGGACTTCTTCCATGAAAGCGCAATCAGCGCACCATTGACGAGCGTATAAATACCGAGTAAGACTTCTCCTGCTGGTTGAATGGCATTACCATGAACAAGACAGGTTACAATGAAAATCAAAAGCACGATAAATTGAATGATATAAAGCATGGCAGAGCAAATTATGGAAGGGCGGATGTTCCGCCCTTCCTGATTTTAATCGTTAAAACAATCTGAAGCTTTGGTCACCGTGGAAATAGCGCCAGCAATACCGGCAACTTGAAATCCAGGAACAAAAGCCAATAAGCCGAATCCAACAGCCGCGGCTCCGTAAATAACGCATTCGCGATTTGAGGCACCTGCTGAAATACTCTTGCGATTGTGGATAGAAATTGATTTCATAATCAATGTTTTATTCATCTGAAGTATCGGCCCAACAAGCGTTCAAAACTGCTCCAGTGGAGGAGCGCAAAGGACCCGTAACGGTTGTGGAAGCAAAAACTGCCCAGAGAAATGGCGCAAAGAAACATTCAGGAGCACCGGCCAAAACGGACTTCTTTTTTAAAGAACTAATGGGTTTCATTTTCATGATATTTGGTTATCACCTACTCTAAATGGTTTTCGGCTGCTCCAGTTTGCATGGGTCTAAACTGAGAAATTTTGAGTTTCTAATCCAGAACCTCTGGTTCTAAATAAGTCGGATTTCAACTATAACGCAATGTCCAAAAAAGTACGTCCCTTACTCAATATTGGCCCTGGAAGCGGCTAGTTTAGTATGTGAACAAAATCTATAAAACCATGGAAAGTCTATGTCGAAACATCCGCGTTATAAGAGAGATCAAAGGCCTATCGCAAGAATATATGGCCATGAAGCTTCATATGTCGCAATCCGCTTATGCAAAAATTGAACGAACCGAAACGCGATTAACCGTGGACCGGCTGCAAAACATTTGTACTATTTTGGAAATCGATATTCCCCAATTATTTAAAGAAGCTCAAATACTTAATCGCCTTCAGAGTGCGAATAACGGGCTTCACGTACCAAATTCTGAATCTCCTCCCTACAGCACCAACCTCAGTCAGCTGAGAGATGAATTACTCCTATTAAAGGAAGAGCGGAAAAGACTTCTCAGAATCTTGGAACAAGTTAGCCGTAATCACCCAGATTAATTCTTTAAGTCCGCATTATCAACCAATTAGACGGACTTACTCGGGACTCCAATTTTCTTACCTTTGCAGTTCTAATAAACGATCTGAATCTATGGGTACGAAAATCGAATCTCCGACAGGACAAAACCTTTCTTTTGACGATTTCAAAATGGAGGTTCTCAAGGATTACGAACTCGCTTGCATCTCACGTGAGGCAAGTCTTTTAGGTCGTAAAGAAGTATTGACGGGGAAAGCGAAATTCGGGATTTTTGGCGATGGCAAAGAAATCGCACAATTGGCGATGGCCAAAGTTTTTAAAAATGGCGATTTCAGATCCGGGTACTACCGAGATCAAACGTTTATGATGGCCATTGGCGCCCTCACCGTTCGTCAACACTTTGCCGCATTATATGCACATCCTGATAATGAAATAGAGCCCGCCTCAGCCGGGCGTCAAATGGGTGGTCATTTCGCTACTCAGAGTCTCGATGAAAACGGGAATTGGAAAAAACTTACCGAACAAAAGAATTCAAGCGCTGATATTTCACCAACCGCAGGTCAAATGGCTCGTTTGGTTGGGTTAGCTCAAGCCTCAAAGGTATATAGATCCTTAAAAGATCTATCTGATCGGACCGACTTCTCCATAAATGGAAACGAAATTGCCTTTGGCACTATTGGAAATGCTTCCACTTCAGAGGGCGTCTTTTTCGAGGCAATTAACGCCGCCGGAGTTTTACAGGTTCCAATGATTATGTCTGTTTGGGACGATGAATACGGAATTTCCGTTCCGGCAAAATATCAAACAACTAAAGAAAGTATTTCTGAAATACTCAAAGGATTTCAACGAGACGAAAACGGAGTTGGATTTGAAATTATTAAAGTTCGCGGATGGAACTACCCAGAGCTTATTGAAGCCTATACGAAGGCCGAAAAAATCGCGCGCGATGAACACGTTCCCGTCTTAATCCATGTTGTAGAGGTTACGCAACCCCAAGGACATTCAACCTCGGGATCACATGAGCGTTATAAAAGTCCAGAGCGCCTTACTTGGGAGCAAGAGCACGACTGTTTAGTGAAAATGCGCATGTGGATATTGGAATCAGCTATCGCCAATGAAGAGGAAATAGAAGCAATTGAAAGTGAAAGTGTAAAAAGGGTTCGTACTGCCAAAACCGAGGCTTGGAAGGCGTTTTTAGAACCGCTGAAAGAGGAGCGCTCTCGCGCTGTTGCGGCAATTAAAGCTCTTTCACAGGAAAGTAGCCAAGGCGTATTCATCGAAAAAGTTGCAAATGATTTAGAATCGGCTATGGATCCGATTCGAAGGGAAATACTGCACGCCGTTCGGCGTGCGTTATGGCTTTCAAGAGGAGAAGATTCATCGGGCCGTGAGGCCCTTAAAAAGTTTTTAGCAGAAGAAAACGACCTCAATGCCGATCGATATAACTCCTATTTATACAGCGAATCGACTCAATCTGCCCGCAATGTCCAAAAAACAGCTCCTGAATACGATGAAAGTGCCGAGCAGGTAGATGGCCGTATTGTTCTTCGCGAAAATTTTGATCGAATTCTGACCGAGCACCCCGATGTATTAATTTTTGGAGAGGATAGCGGGAAAATTGGGGATGTAAATCAAGGACTCGAAGGTCTTCAAGAGAAGCATGGCGAGGAGCGAGTCTTCGACACGGGTATACGGGAAGCTACTATTGTTGGTCAGGGAATTGGAATGGCAATGCGCGGCTTGCGACCTATTGCAGAGATTCAATACCTCGATTATCTGCTTTACGCGCTTCAAACTATGAGCGATGATTTAGCTACACTGCAGTATAGAACCAAAGGAAAACAAAAAGCTCCACTGATTATTCGCACACGGGGTCATCGCTTAGAAGGAATCTGGCATTCGGGATCACCTATGGGCATGATCATCCATGCGTGTAGAGGTATCAATGTATTGGTTCCACGCGACATGACCAGAGCTGCTGGATTTTACAATACGCTGCTCAACAGTGATGAGCCGGGAGTTATTGTTGAGTGTTTGAACGGATATCGCCTCAAGGAAAAAATGCCCACAAATCTGAAAGAATTGCGGACTCCACTGGGCGTTCCAGAGGTTATTCACGAAGGAACGGATGTTACGCTAATAACCTACGGATCGAACTGCCGGATTGCCTTAGAAGCAGCTAAATTTCTGAATGAAATGAATGTGAGTCTCGAGATCATTGACGTTCAATCATTAATCCCGTTCGACCTCAATCACGTTATTGTTGAACACATCAAGAAAACGAATCGCGTTGTATTCCTCGATGAGGACGTACCCGGAGGATCTACGGGATTTATGATGCAACAAGTGCTCGAAAACCAAGAAGCCTATAAATTTCTGGATAGTCAGCCCGTAACCCTGTCGGCTAAAGCGCACAGACCCGCCTATGGCTCTGATGGCGATTATTTTAGCAAGCCAAGTGTTGATGATGTCGTTGAAGCAGTATACGGACTAATGACCGAATCGGACCCAATTCAGTATCCGGCTATTTAGTAGAATCCGCCGAACACAAACCCTAAATTCGCCACGAACCCGCTGAAGTCGGAGGAGTCGGCAAACTCAAAATCGGCCCCGGAAACGCCTCGATAGCCGGCACTTAACTGTACCCGGAAAACGTTTGTAATATTCGCTTCAACGCCCAAATTTGGATTAAAAACGAAAATACTCGTCGAGGCAAAAAGCTCGCCTGTTTGCCCATCTTCGGCAGACATACCGCCCCAACCAAGTCGGAGGTCTAATTGCGGATGAATAACTTCATTCGGACGAATTTTGTATCCGAGCCACATTCCCCCATAGCCCATATTCAAATCGATAATTCGGGTGCCACTATTAAGGGTTTCGTAGGAATAACTCTTATTTACGGGAACGCCCTCACCAAAACCACCGATCCAAAAACGCTGATTAATAAGTA
>CBFHRK010000011.1:21735-40129 GCA_965658225.1 Flavobacteriales bacterium
ATTGCTCCACCCCCGCCAAAACCAACTGACGTAGCGCCGTCGATAGAATGCAAGCCCAAGTTAAACCCTCCAAAGCCCGATATTTCCACATCACCGCTCAGGATCGTTTTCATTTCTTGAGCTTGAATCGAGAAACTAAACAAAATAATAAGGCTAAGTAATCGCGTTTTCATAGAGATTCATTTTTTTACGAAGGTAAGGTCCTTTAATTAAAAGTGATCTAGCAATGCGTAGATTTGCTTCCATGAAAAAAGATACTGAAGCATCTGGTCGATTTCAAGACCTCGATAAAATGTCCTTGAATGAATTGCTTGAAGGCATTAATCAAGAAGATAAAGAGGTTCCCTTGGCGATAGAAAGAGCGCTTCCTCAAATAGAGGCACTGGCTGAAATCACCTATCAAAAGCTGTCGAAAGGTGGTCGCTTATTCTACCTCGGCGCTGGCACGAGCGGCCGCTTGGGTATCGTAGACGCTTCCGAATGCCCTCCTACTTTTGGTGTTCCGCACGACTTAGTAATCGGAATTATCGCCGGAGGTGATACGGCTATTCGCAAAGCGGTGGAGTTTGCCGAGGACGACGTAAATGGCGGATGGAAAGACCTACAAGAACACAGGGTCACAAGTAAAGATATTGTAATCGGTATTGCGGCTTCGGGCACTACCCCGTATGTAGTGGGTGCTTTGAAACACTGCCTCACGGCAGGAATCTCAACAGGATGCATTACTTGTAATAATGATTCGCCCTTAGCGGAGGTTTCCGAATTTCCGGTCGAAGTAATTGTCGGACCTGAATTCGTTACGGGAAGCACGCGTATGAAAGCCGGCAGCGCACAGAAAATGGTTCTTAACATGATCACCACAACCGTTATGATTCGCTTAGGTCGCGTCGTGGGAAACAAAATGGTCGACATGCAATTGAGTAATCATAAACTTGTTGAGCGCGGGACATTGATGGTCATGAATCAAACCGGACTCGAAAAAGAAAAAGCGAAGGAACTCCTCCTTTCGCAAGGAAGCGTTCGCAATGCTGTAAATAAACACAAGAATGGGACAGCCTAAAACAAACAGAGATAAACTGATGCAAGGAGTGAAACTCGTCGCCCTCGCCTTTCCCTTTATAATCGGAGCACCGATCGTTTTAACGCTCGCATTTGCACCGAATCAAGAAGGTATTTGGCTTCCAATCCTTGCTGTGATCATGATGCTCGGCGCCTTCTATTTCGGAGGTCGCGGGATAATGACCATCATTGGTGCCTTTTTCGATAGGGGTTAATCTGAATTCTTGTATCGACCTGCCTTTTTTAAAGCTTCTGCCACAATCCATTCAATCTGACCATTAGTGCTGCGGAATTCATCCGCGGCCCATTTCTCGACGGCCTTCATAGTCGACTCATCCAATCGCAGCGCAAATGGTTTTTTCTTTGCCATTCTTTACGAGTTCAAGGTTCCCGTATTGAGCACTGGTGTCGCATCCCGATCTCCACAAAGCACTACCATTAGGTTCGAAACCATCGCGGCCTTTTTCTCTTCATCGAGCTCAATTATATTCTTTTTCGAAAGCTCTTCTAAAGCCATTTCTACCATCCCTACAGCTCCTTCAACAATCTTGGTCCTTGCGGCCACAACTGCCGACGCCTGCTGCCTTTTGAGCATTGCTCCGGCTATTTCTTGAGCATAGGCTAAATACCCTATCCGTGCTTCGAGCACCTCAATTCCTGCAATTGCCAATCGCTCATCTAACTCGTGCTCCAAGGCATCGTTTACTTCTGCTTGCCCTCCACGAAGTGTTACTTCTGAATGCTCATCGCTGAAATTGTCATACGGATAAGATCCTGCCAACTTTCTGACGGCGGAGTCGCTTTGCACTCGGACGAAGTTCTCGTAATCATCTACCTCAAATGCAGCAGCAAAAGTGTCCTTTACTTTCCAAACGAGGATTACGCTGATCATGATAGGATTTCCCATTTTATCATTAACCTTTACTCGCTCACTATCGAAGTTCCTGGCACGAAGAGAAATAGACTGCTTCGAATAAAAAGGAATCACCCAATAAAAGCCATTCTCTTTTACCGTTCCTACATACTTACCGAATAAAGTCAATACTCTAGACCCGTTCGGATTTAAAAAGAAAAAACCAGGGAGCATAAATACAATCCCTAGCACGAACAAAAGGAAAAGTGGATTTCTAAATGCCGCTATTCCGTATATCGTAATTCCTATTAAACTAAAGAGTACGATTAATCCAATGTATCCGGAAATTGGTTTTGTGGTTTTCTCATTCTTCATATGTGATATTATTTTGATATCACAATAATATAAAAAACTAAAATTGTAAACAAATTGAATTTTTAATTTGAACAATTCGCACTTAATTGATGTATATACATATATTTGCAAACTCAAAAAATAATCAACAAGATAAAACCATGAAAAAAGTATTATTATTTACAGCAGCTGCAGCCTTTTTAGCATCATGCGGAGGAAGTGTAGAAGGTGAGAAAGTAGAAGCCCAGGAAGCTCAAGAAGTACAGGAAGTTGCTGAGGCCGTTAGCTATGCTGCCGACGCCAGTGCCACCACTTTAAATTGGCAAGGAAGTGACGTAGCCGGAAAAGTACACACCGGATCGATCGCTATTACAGAAGGGAACTTAAAGGTTCAAGACGGAAACCTAGTTGGTGGGTCATTCACGATCGATATGTCCTCAATTGTGAATTTTGACGTTGAAAACGAAGAGTACAACGCTAAGTTAGTTGGTCACCTTATGTCTCCTGATTTCTTCTCGGTTGACTCTTTCCCGACAGCAACTTTTGAAATTGCTTCGGCTTCGGCATATGAAGGTGAAGGTGGTTACACGCACAACATTACAGGAAACCTTACGATGAAGGACATCACGAAAAGCATCACTTTTCCGGCGACTGTAATGATCAACGAAAATGGTATTGAAGCAAAATCAGCTCAATTCGTGATTGATCGCGCTGAATGGAACGTACGTTTCCGCTCACCATCTTTCTTTGATCCAGCTGAATTGAAAGACAAAGCAATCAACAACGAAATCGGTTTGGAGATTGCAATGGTCGCTTCGAAATAAGCGAGTACTGCACTCATTTGAAGAAGCCGCTGCCTTTAGGTAGCGGCTTTCTTATTTTATAATGTCGGTCAAGGCTTTATTTAAGGTATCGTACTGAAACCTGAATCCCGACTCTTTAATTTTTTTAGAACTACTCGGACTCGAAATCAAAACCAATTGAGCTTGTGCGCCCAGGATCATTTTCAATAAAAAAGAAGGCACATTAATCGGCCAAATAGGACGACTCATAACCTTTCCGAGTTCCAAGGTAAACTCCTTATTCGTAGCTCCTGTAGGTCCGACCGCATTAAATGCCCCATTCAATTCCTTTTCTATGGCGTGCTGGTACATACCGCATAAATCATCGATATGGATCCAAGGAAGAGTCTGTTTCCCAGTGCCTAAAGGTGCGCCTACAAACCATCGGACCGTTTTGGCCATTACCGGTAGGGCTCCACCCTTCATGGACAATACAATACCCGTTCGTAGAATAGCCACTCGAAGTCCCAAGGACTCAAATCGATTCGCCTCCGCTTCCCACTCCTGAGAAACGGATCCTAAAAAATCGTTTCCTGGCGCGTCTGTTTCAACAAAATCTTCGCCTACACGCGAAGGGTAATAACCAACTGCACTGGAACTAATGAGACTTGTGACCGAATGTTTGGTATTCTCGAGGGCTTTATACAAAGTTCGCAACGAATCTACTCTACTCGATCGAATTTCCTTTTTGTACTCCACTGTCCAGCGCTTTGATATAGATGCACCGGCTAAATTTATAATGGAGGTTACGCCGTTCAACGCATCAGCATCTATGCTGCCTTCGGCAGGATTCCAACCGTGCACCACTACCCCATCGGGCCGTGAGGCCCTGCGCTTCGAAGTACTCAAATGAGCGACCTCGTATCCGGAATTCAATAATAATTCCGTTAATCTCGAACCCACTAACCCGCTTCCACCGGTAATTAATACTTTTGTTTTCGCCTGTGTCATAGTTGATTTTGTATTCTCTATAAACCATCTCGAAGCTCAGGTGTTCTAGCAAAAAGAAACTACTTCGTGCACAGTTTAGAACCCTTTTACGGTTGGCGGCATTTGTACATTGCCAGTGATGATGATCGATCTCCTTTCTACGGGCGACAGAACTCGGAGGTTTATTTTACAGATCAAATCTACGGCTATTACATTCATCCTCAATGGGATCCTTTTGGATCGGAAACGCTGTACATGAAGCAGCTCTTCACCGACTACGACCAAGGCTTCGTGATCCTCGAATTTATAGGCGAATGGAACGATTGCCTGCACAACGACATCATGTTTTTAAAGCGGGATATCATCGAACCTATGGTGGAAGAAGGGATCGACAAGTTTATTCTTGTGGGGGAAAACGTACTCAATTTTCACCCTTCCGATGAATTGTATTACGAAGAGTGGATTGATGAAATTGAAAACGGATGGGTAGCCTTACTAAATTTTCGCGATTTCATTCAAAATGAAATGTCTGCTTTTGGGATTGATCAATACTTTGTTCTTGGAGGATCCCTTCAGGATGTTCGATGGCGCACGGCAGAACCGTATCAGTTATTCACGAAAATTGAACGCGTAGTACAACGCCGAATTAACGGCCCACTCATTTAGAATCCTGAACGAAGCAATAAGTCCATAACACGGCGATCTGTTGGGAACTGAACGTTTTCTATGGATAAGTTCTCCAAAGTAACCCATTCAAAAGTCTCAGACCGTCCGGGTCCGTCCGTATTTACTCGCTCTGAAGCTCCTTCTAGTTCTGCCCAATCTAAAGGCGTTACCTTATAGTAAATGCTGACTACTTGATCTGTCTCGCGAAAGGCCGATTGAACAAAAAAGTCAGTCGTATAAAAATGCTCTATGGAAGCGACGTGAATTTCTAATTCTTCCATTAGTTCGCGTCGAATCGCTTCAGCGGGCCCCTCACCCCATTCTAAGCCTCCTCCCGGGAACTTAGTGAAGCTATGGCCTTGATAGTGTTCATGTGAAATTAGGAGTCCTTTTTCCGGATGAAATAGGAGTCCGTACACTCTGATGTTAAAACGATTCGTTGTCATACTCGTTGTTTTGTTGCTCTTAGCATCTCTCTTTTTCCCGGCGGTCCTGGAAGACGTTCTACTTGAAAACCGGCCGCTTGCATACTCCGACGCACTGCTCCTTTCGCACAATAGGTAACCAAAATGCCACCTGGTTTAATTACCGCGGCCATTCGCTCAAATACCTCGTCGGTCCACATATCTGGTTGATGCCGCGGACCAAAGGCATCGAAATATACGACATCGAACCTTTCATCCGGAAAAAATACAAGTACTTTGACTTCATTTTTTCGAAGCCTCAAATCATTATCAACCTCAACAGTCTGCTCCCAATCGCTCGAATGCAACTCGTTCCAAATTCGTTCTGCAGTTTTTTTATCCTCTGGGCCTAACGGCCCGATTTGGTCCACGTAGTTTAAAACACTCCACTCCTCTTCCACCACTGGATAAGCCTCAATTCCGGTATAGCCGAGCTTCCCTCCCGTCTTTTTCATCCATAGAAAAGTGAGTAACGCATTCAACCCCGTCCCAAAGCCTACCTCCAAAACGCTCAATTCCCTTTGCTTCTCGAATTGATGTGCAAGTCCGCTTTGTATAAATACGTGTTCGGCCTCCTGTACTGCCCCGTGCATGGAATGATAATGCTCGGCACCATCGTTTATTTCAAGCGTATGAGATCCGTCGGCCGTAAGAACTACTTTTCGAATCACGATTCTTTAATTCGAAGTTTCTTGATCTTTAACATGGGTCCGGGGCAGTATTCTGCATGACAAGCAAGGCATGAGGCTACCATGTTATTATGTGCGGAAATGCGCTCCTCGGGTCCTGCCTTTTCCAAAACAGCAACTTGTTTCAGAAAGAATTCGGAGAGACTTCTAAACTCTTCTGTTCGTACGTTCGGATCTGTTTCTTTCGCTGTATGGATGGCAACAAATTCTTCTGAAAAGTTCGGCGCTGGCTTTCCTTCTTGAATCAGCTTTTTCGCGGCCATCGATTCATCGAACATAGAACGCATCAAAAGCGCCAATTCACTATCCCCATTCGGATTTACAATTTCCTTCGAAGACTTTATCTCCTCCGATTTTTCACCGGAATCTTTCTGGCCGCAGGCCAAAAAAAAGGATGCCCCAAGGAGGCATCCCATTATTACTTTAAGCGAACTCATCGATTTACTGAATTGCGACTCCAGAAGCCATAAAGCTCAAAGAAATCTCCGGCTCAGTAATTTGAGCGATTTCTTCTTCCGTCTTACCGGCGTCTTCTGCTTGGTGTTGTAACCACTCTACTGATTGCTCTTCTACCTTAGCCCAGCCGCTCATTACAGCTGTTTTACCGTCGGCGTCCATAGGAACAAAGAATCCGTAATCTTTAAAACGAACGAGCATTTCCTCGCCGTTTCCTAGATCTACGTTCATCCAGCAACCTTTCTTTTGGCATACCTCAGCGATGGTTCCTTCAATTTTAACTTCTACAGAATCCTGAGTGTCGAGCATAGCCAGAAGCTCTGTTCCTTGAACTGCGCCCTCTACATCGATTTCTTCACCGAAGTACGCATAGGTAACTTCTTCGGTGTTCTCCGTATTCATTGCCTCATCGTTTGAAGCTTCTTCCGAAGCGGAATTTGCACAACTTGCAAAAATGGCCGTAGCCACCATAAATCCGAACAACTTTTTCATTTTGACATGTGTTAACTGTGAAATTCAAAGGTACAAAATTCGTTACCTTTGCGATTGGAAAAACGTTCTTTATGAAAATTACACCTGCCGAAATATCTCGCCTCGACTCTGTGAATTTAGACGACTTAGTCTTTGGAACAACATTTACAGACCACATGGTGGTTTGTCACTTTGACGGAGAAGAATGGGGTGAGCCCGAAGTAAAGCCTTATGGAAAATTTGAAATCGCTCCTGGAGCACCTGTTTTTCATTACGGGCAGGCTTTGTTCGAAGGCATGAAAGCCTACAAAGATTCGGCGGGCGATTGCTTCCTTTTTCGTCCGGAAGAAAATTGGCATCGCTTCAATGCCTCAGCAAGTCGATTGGCTATGCCCGAAGTGCCAAAATCCATTTTTCTGAACGGTTTACACCAACTCGTTTCATTAGATCAGGGGTGGGTGCAATCTGGAATGGGCAACGCTCTTTACCTTCGCCCTTTTATGTTCGCCAATGGAGAATTTATTTCTGCCAAGAGAGCGCATGAATTCACTTTCATGATTGTAGCTTCTCCCGCAGGTGACTATTACAAAGGCACTGTAAAAGTAAAAGTAGAGGAAGAATTTTCTCGGGCTGCCAAAGGGGGTACGGGTGCGGTGAAAGCCGCGGGTAATTATGCCGGTTCGTTTTACCCAACGAAGTTGGCTCAAGACGATGGCTATACTCAATTACTTTGGACAGATGCCGCAACGCATAGTTATCTTGAGGAATCGGGAACCATGAATATCATGTTGCGTATCAATGACACTTTGGTTACGCCTCCACTAACAGGAACCATTTTACCGGGAATCACACGGAAGTCCATTTTAAAAATAGCTTCTGACCACGGAATCACTGTAGAAGAGCGCCCGATCGCAGTTAAGGAAATGCTCGACGGTCTTAAAGACGGCAGCCTTAAAGAGCTTTTTGGTGTGGGAACTGCAGTAACGGTAAGTCCAATTAGCGAGATCGCTTATCGCGACGAAAACTACTCTTTGTCTTATACAGATGAGTCATGGGCGCCGCGCTTGAGAAAGTGGTTGCTCGAATTACAGCACAACATTTCAGAAGACCCATATGGTTGGCGCGTTAAAGTTGAGCCGTCATTCGAAAGTGCTTAATATCCGCCGTAACGAACGGAGCTCCTACTTTTTGAAAACCATTTTGCTCGTAGAAACGAACCGCTCCTTCTTGTGCGAATAAATACGCGCGTTCGATAGGCACCTCGTTCAATAATTCACGAAGAAGGGCCTTCCCCACTTGAAGATTCCTGAATTCTTTCAAAACCGCAAATCGCTCGAGTTTGAAACCTTCTTCTGTTTCTCGGTAGCGGGCGCATCCGGCCGGTAGGCCGTTGACATAGGCCAAAAAGAAAATGGCATTTTCATTATCCGCATTCTCTATATAAAAGGGTACAGATTGCTCTTCGAGGAAAACCACATCGCGAATTTCGCGGCAATAGCGTGTATGGTTTTGCTCGCCCCAAGAGAAACGAACTATTTCGAGCTGATCGGTCATTTTAGGATGTCCGCAATGTTGGGCTTGAAATACAATTCACTTTTCAACACCTTCCCATCTTCGCGATAGATCGGCTTTCCATTGGCATCGAGCTTACTCATATTCGATCGTTGAATCTCCTCAAAAACCTCTTCAATTTTGTGTTGAAGTCCGTGAGAAAGAATAGTACCACACAGAATGTACATCATATCGCCCAAAGCATCGGCAATTTCAACAAGGTCACCATTTTCAGCTGCCTCTAAATATTCTTCATTTTCCTCACGCATTAATTTATAGCGCAATAAATAGGTATCGGTCCCTACCGATGCCTTTGGCGCCGCTTCATTATTAATTCCGAAGGTATTGTGAAACTTGGCCACGTGATCGAGTTGCTTCTTCATAACTTTTATCAGGTTTAGACAACAAATTTAGGGTTAAATTTGTCGATGGATAAAAGAAACAAAGAATGGATAACATCACCCCTGGACATTGGATTTTCGCGCTCGTTTTTGCACTTTCTTTTATCGGATACCTCATTTGGGCGTACATGAAAGACACCCAACGCCATAAAGTATATTACAAGAGAAGTTATATCGTTCTGCTCGTGGTTTTAATCGGTGCGGCACTTCTATACCTTCTAAAAGACTATATCAACTGATGTCAAAACTCAACATTTCCACGGCCGATGAGGCTGTGAAAGTCATTAAATCAGGTGATCGCGTTTATATTCACGCCGTTGCCGGTGCTCCAAGATCACTTATTAACGCCATGACTGCTCGTTCAGGAGAGTTAAAGGATGTGGAAATCATTCACCTTCATACAGAAGGTGACGCTCCTTATTCAGCTCCAGAACTGCGCGATTCATTTCACGTGAACGCCTTGTTTATCGGTTCAAACGTGCGGCACGCATTGGATGCCGGGAACGCGTCGTATACCCCTGTTTTTTTAAGTGAAGTCCCCAACTTATTCCGACGTGATATTTTACCGGTAGACGTTGCTCTAATGACCGTATCGCCACCCGATCGCCATGGCTTCTGCTCTCTAGGCACATCTGTAGATGCGTCCCTAGCGGCGATGGAGAAAGCTAAATATGTAATTGCTCAAATTAATCCCTTCATGCCTCGAACGGGAGGAGACGGAATACGCCATATTTCCGAGTTTGATGCAATTACGGAAAAAGCGGAAGAATTGATTGCTCATAATCCGGTTCAACCTTCAGAAATAGAAATGCAAATTGGGGCACATATCGCGGGTCTCATTGAAAACGGTTCCACACTTCAAATGGGCATCGGTGCTATTCCCAATGCTGCACTTGCGCAGCTGACCAATCATAAAGACTTGGGAATTCATACTGAAATGTTCTCAGATGGAGTCATCCCGCTCGTGGAAACGGGCGTTATCAATGGTCGTAATAAAACCCATAGAAAAGGGAAAATTGTTTCGGGCTTTGTTATGGGTTCGAAAAAACTCTACGACTTTATCGATGACAACCCTATGGTTGAAATGCGTGATATTGCTTGGGTTAACGATGTTTCCGTCATCCGTTCAAATCCGAAAGCGGTATCGATTAATAGCGCGATAGAAGTTGATTTGACCGGTCAAGTTTGTGCTGATTCCATTGGTACCCGATTGTATTCAGGTGTTGGCGGACAAATGGATTTCATTCGCGGAGCTTCCTTATCGGAAGGAGGGAAACCTATCATTGCTTTACCTAGCACTACGCGTCGCGGAGACAGCCGAATTACCGGATTCTTAAAGCACGGAGCGGGAGTGGTCACTACCCGGGCACACGTTCATTATATCATTACGGAATATGGAGTTGCTGATTTATACGGTAAAACCATTAAGCAAAGAACAAAAGCGCTCCGAGACATTGCACATCCCGATCACCGTGAAGCGTTGGATAAGGCTGCCTTTGAAATCTGTCGTTGCTGATGGACTTTACGTGGTTTAATATAGCACTCGTTCTAGGCATTGATGTTTTTGCCGCATACCTCGTTGGACGCTATCAAAAAGCTCAGGGCCTGACCTTCGGAAAAACCTTTGGTCAAGCCCTGATTGGCTTTATTGGCTTGAGCGCCATTATTTGGAAACTATTTCTGAATTAGTTGACGATTACCCTTTTTGTAATCGATTTATTATTCTGAATAATCACTAAGAAGTAAACTCCTTTAGCATTGGTGGAAACGTCCAAGTTTCTCTCAATGCGACCTTCAGCGGCCGGAATATTTTCTTTGTACACCTGTTTTCCGTTGCTATCTGTAACTAATAGTTCGGCATCGCCTCGGGTTTCGAGGTCGATGAAGAACGTGAACTGACCACGGTTCGGATTCGGGAATAAATTTATTTCACGAAATGGAATCCCACGGTCGGGCATTTCCATTGAATACACTTCTTCCATCATTTCCGTTTCTTGATCATTCATATCCCCTATCCAAACATCGGCGCCTTCTGATTGAAATGATCGGGTCATTTCATTTTCATCATCCTCTCCCCTATTCAAAGATTCCAATTCTGCTTCTGCCTCGTCAATGGCCGTCACCCATTCCTCGAGCTCTTCATTCACTTCGGCAATCATATCTTCCAATATGTCAGAATCGTCTTTATGGGTTCCGATGGGGCCGCAGGTTTTTGCTTCACTACCGTTGCGTAAATAGGTGACACAGAATTCATTGCCAACTGGAGTATTATCGACCACAATACCTAAATCATGGAAATCGTAAATACGAATTCCATTGACTTCCGTAATCACGTCACCATTTTCAAGGCCCATATCTTCTGCACTTGTGCCGTCAATGACGTCTACCAAAGCCCCTGATTTAGGTTGCTTATTCTGATTCCAACGATAGTTGACTCCTAGAAAAGCACCCGTATCGTACTCATCATCCGTCTTTGTTGATTTTTCAGCAAGGGTTATAATCAACTCGATTTGCTCAGTCTGTCGAACGACGCTGAGGGTGAATGACTTGCCGGGATCGTATTGCTTCACTTCATCGAACCAATTTCTTGAATCGTCGAAGGGATTTCCATCAATGGCATAAACGTAGTCCATGGGTTCTAATCCGGCCGAAGAGGCCGGAGAATTATCGGCGATACCATTGATTAAAATACCATTGGTATTTTTATTTGGGACTTCCATAAAAGCGGACTTGTCTTTATCAATGTGCTGGTACCAAATTCCAACGTATGCCTTGAGTGTGTCGTGTGCCTCAAGCGGCGCGATAGAGAAGAAAAGAAAGGAAAGCGCAAAGGCAATTTTGATGAGTGAAACTTTTTTCATGAGGAGACTTTTTTAGATTAATTACCTCACGTTAACGATCGGTCCGATCGCTTGTTCCAAGAACACTACTGATTAACAGCAGATTAACATGATTGTTAAGGAAACCTGAAGAGGGCTTAATTTACCTTGGATGAAGATTTTTCCATAAACCACTCGTACAAGGTAACTACCCCTAAAATGAGCAACATGCCGTAAAACACATCTTCTATGGGAATAGTGAATAGGCGTATACCCACATTGTGATCGTTATTATACCAAACAACTTCCTCTTCAATTCCAGTACCCGTAAGAATACCATTCACTGCGAGAAAAGGAATCAAAATAACGGCATAAGCCCTGTAAAACCGTCCGAGGTGAGTCGCTCCTTTGTAGCGTAAAAAGGCTAGGGTTATCCCCAAAAGAAGAAAAGTAGAGAGGGTGTATGCCTTTTCATAATGCAGAATGCACATGAAAAGTGAAAAGTACATGATCAGTTCGGTGATTTTACCCGACCATTTCTCAAGGGGATCCTTCGGCCAAAAATAATTCAAGACACGGTAAATGAACACGCAAGAGAAAGGAACAGTCAAAAAGAAGAGCCACTCACCGAGCGGAAGCTCGGCCAAATAGATACCCGATAAATACCTTGGATTAAATCCCCACACTCCTTTATAGGTGAAAATAACATCCCAGATAAGGAAAAATCCGCCCGTTAGGGCGATAGCCTTGGCTAAAGAAGGAAAGCTTTTGTAATACGCAATTCGAGGCTCGAAGCTTCGCAGCAAAGGCACCGAAATGGTAAAGAGATTGAGCAGTAGATAATAGTAATGCTCGTTCATTTCTTTTGTGATTGGACATAGCGGAACGATTCGCGGTAGTATTTAAAGGGTACTACAAGCATCCCGAAGCACTCGCCGTCTTCTTTGTTCAAATGTTTGTGATGAACCTTGTGCGCTTTGCGAATCGCGCGCCAGAATGGATGATCGCTTCGGCGAAGCCATTTAAATCGTTGGTGGATAAACACATCGTGCACCAAGAAATATGTAAACCCATAAGCAGCAATTCCGGCCCCCATGTACACAGCCCAATATTGCTGATACATCAACCCAAGCATAATTCCCAACCAAGATGGAACAGCGAAAATTAAAAAGAATGCATCGTTCTTCTCAAAAAAACCAGGTTCGTGCTGATGATGATCTTTGTGCAGAAACCACAAGAAGCCGTGCATCACATATTTATGAGCAAACCACGCGGTAAACTCCATTCCAAAGAAGGTTGCCAGAAAAATAAGTATGTAGATTCCTAAACTCATTAGAGCGCTAAATTAAGGAATAGAAAAAAGGTGAACTGAATAATAAAAACGGGTGCTGCCATTGGATTCCTTTCCTCTTTCAATAAAGAAACATAAAATGCATGCATCACAACAGAAACTACAAACCAAGCGATATAGTTCAATAATCCTGGAACTCCGGCCGACCAATTCCACCAATCGAGCGTAATCGCAATAGGCTCAATGAAAATGTCGATCAGCACCATAAGCGATGCCCCAAAGAGTAATTGTTTCCATTGCGTTTTGAAGAACCTTTTAGCTAACCCTGCAGAGGCAAAAAGTAAAATAGCCCAATTCACGCCAATCATAAAAGGGGCTCCGGCAATTTTAGGCCCTAGTGCTTCTCCGTAGGCATATTCTCCGAAAATAGTTCCTGTGGCTACTCCGAGAATTTCAATGCCTATACCTCCAAAAAATGCGATTAAAAGTACCCAAATCGTTTTTTCCGATATAGACTCGTGATTCAAAAATAACAGCGCAGCCGTAATGAGCAGGTTCACTGGAGTTAAAGCGACAAACCAATCTCTGAACGGACTCACAATGCCTATGAGTCCGACCACATGTAGCACAATTAAAACAAACAACGACCTTCGTACTACTTTACTCATCCTTCTCTTTTTTCTACTAGCTCTGCGGTAATTCGCGCCGAAAGTAAGCACAGTGGAATTCCTCCGCCCGGGTGCGCGCTTCCACCACTGAAATACAAACCTTTTATTTTTGAATGAAAGTTGGGATGCCGCAAAAATGCGGCCATTCGATTATTCGATGCGGCACCATATAAAGATCCCTGAAAACTGCTTGTTTTGCTTTCAATACTTCGCGGATCTAAAATAGATTCATTTTCTATAAAGTCCTTTAAATCGACCTTCAATATTCCGTTCAGTTTCAATAGCACTCGCTCGCGCGTATCTTGTATAATCTGGTCCCAGTCTTGCCCCGTATTCCCAGGCACATTGACCATTACAAACCAATTCTCCTTTCCTTCGGGCGCGTCGTTGGCATCTTCCTTACTGCTTATGTTCACATAAACTGTAGGGTCTTTATAAGTACTCCCTTTTTCAAAGATGTGCTCAAACTCTTTTCGGTAATCGTTGCTAAAGAATATGTTGTGTAAATCGAGTTGGTCAAAGGTTCTTCCGATACCCCAATAAAAAATGAGCGCTGAACTACTGCGGGCCTGACTCAAGGTTTTTTCAGGAGCTTTTTGATCTTTCATTAATTTCCGATACGTGGGCACAACATCCATATTGCTTACTACTAAGTCGGCGCCCACCCACTCTTTTTCCTCCGCTTCCTTTCTTTGTATCCATACGCCTGCGGCGCGATTATCCTGTATTTCGATTTTCTCTACATACGTATTAAACTGAAAATCTACCCCTTGATTACGACCAAGTCGAAAGAGGGATTGGGTAATCTCATGCATGCCTCCAACTGGATAATACGTTCCCAATTGATGTTCCAAATGTGGAATAATATTCAAAACGCCGGGTGCTAAATACGGACTCGAACCATTATATGTTGCATATCGATCGAATAGTTGCGTCAGCTTTTCGTTTTTTAGTGCCTTGGCATTTATGTCATGCATGGACCGCAACAGATTTAGTTGATGCAGATGGGTTGCCGCGGTAATAACTTCTTTTGAAAAATAGGTGTCCCATTGATGTAAGGAACGCTCCATGAACAAGGTAGATATCGACTCCCACAATAACTCCGAATGGGCCAAATGCTTCTCTAATCGTGCCGCAGGCACCCCTAATTTTGATTCTACTTCGCGACCAAAAGCCTTTCGATCTGTGGGCGCGGGTAAAAAAGTACCGTCGTCCCAGAAATAATGACACGCGACTGTTTTTGGGTAGTAATTAAAATAATCGCGAGGGTTTAAATCGAACAGCTCGAACAAATCATCCACCAGGTAAGGAAGGGTAAAAAGGGAAGGGCCTGCATCGAAACGATATCCGTCTTGTTCAAAGGCAGTGAGTTTTCCCCCTGGGTAGTCATTGGCCTCATAAACCGTTACCGAATAGCCCAGTTTGCGCAATCGCAAGGCTGCTGCAATGCCGGCAATTCCGGATCCAATAACAACGGCTAATTTCGGAGGGTTCTTCATGGTTGGCAAGGTAACGCAAAACAAAATTGATAGTTCTTACTGAATCTTCCCAACGAGTTTAAAATAATCATTGAGCGTTTTTTGGATACTTTTTCGCTCGTCGTCATATTTATAAATCTCTACGACCTCACGGTCGGATGACAACCAAAATCTCGATTCTTCATCGTTCAAAGCCAAATACACGGAACCCGCCAAATGCCAGTGTTCGTAGTTCGTAAATTGATTAAATAAAAATATCGAACTGTCTGATTCTGTGCTGATTGACAAATTTAACCCTTCGAGCGTTTCAATCGCTTCATTACCCTCTGCTACCACATATGCCTCATCGAATCGCCAGTTATTGAGAATTAAGAAATTCACGGAAGGAACCTCTTTCTCTTGATTGCGCGATTTAATTCTGTAGTGAACAAAGCCGCTCTTTGGATCGTCCCAGATCTCGTAGAAATACGATCGTACATTTTTAAAATAGAGCTCTGAGCTTTCGGATGTGTGAAATCGGACCTCTTCAATGTCAATAGGTCGCATATTTGGCATCGTGAAGGCCAATATCAGCACCATGACTGATAACCAAGCGATAAAAACCGATTTTAAATTCCAGCGCCACGGAAGTTTCATAGATCATTAAACACAACCGATCGAAAATGGTTTTCGACAGAAACGGTCTTAATAAACCCGTGCAACGGGGTACCTCCCGGGTCGCTCGTATAAAGAGCTGTGTTTGTACAGCCAATACATCTGATACCTCCCACTTTCGGCGAGTTGTGGATCGGAAATTTTCGCGGCTTCAAAATCGCGCCGTAAGGCGTCGTCCTCCCTGAGCATACGCGCCGCCGTGGTATCAAAGATGTATCCCGAATACCATTCTTTTTGCTGAAGCGAGCTATCAAAAAATCCCCAACGGAAGTAGCTATCTGTAGCCATCGGCTCCAGAGTCTCAACAAGGAAGCGCTTCGATGGCTGATCCGTTTTAATCAAGAAATCGCCCCTGAAATATTGGACTTCTTCAGTTACACGTTCCGGCTTTAATGTCCCGAAATGCGTGAAATGTCCCTCGTAGGGCTGACTCGAGCTTTCCACATTTTCGAAATAGAGCACGTCCACCTTTATTACCGTATCCTTTTCAATTCGCTCTAATTCGACTCCATTCCACATGAGTCGCTCAACAATTTCTGTCCATGCCTGCGGCACAATGTAATACTCCGGCACAGAAACGCTTTCCAAAGGCTTGTACCATTCGTAGTAATCGACTTCCTTCTCCTCTATCTTGCTTCGATCGAATTGTATTTTATTTCCCAACACAGATTCCATTGGCACCTGCTCCGAGGGGTAACCTTTAAAGGACAAACGACTCACCTTTGAGGAATCTAACTCCCAAGAAATAGGCCATTCCTTAGCCTCCAAACTTTGTTGCATTTCACGGGCCCTAATCGAAGTTATTTGAGTGCTATTTTCATTCATGAATGCCATCATCACTTCCAAAAAAGCATAGGTGGCTTCCACTCGATCTTGGTACGATTTCAACATATGCGCCTCCGTAACAAAAGGGAAACAGTGGTGTAAAGCCGCAAAGCCCGTGCTGTACCGGGGCGATTCGAAAAAACGTTCCCATCCATCAAAAGGGTCCGAACCAAATACATTAACGTAGGGAACGATTTCATTTCCGGACTCTTTCATCCGCTCGTAAAGAGCGGGCTCAAAAATTTGTCGCATATAAGGTCCCATAACAGAACCCAAGGCGTCGGGCTGACTCCCAATTAGGGTTAAATCGTACGGAAAATCGGCTCCGTCAGTAGTATGGGTATCAACGAATACGTCCGGATCCCAATCTTGAAAAATGGAATAGAGGGCGCGCGTATTGCGAGCATCGGCTTTTATTAAATCGCGATTCAAATCTAAGTTGCGGGCATTTCCTCGAAAACCTTGATCGGCCGGACCATTCTGATTCGCGCGTGTTTGCGGTCTGCGATTTAAGGAACCACCTACGTTGTACATTGGAATAATGCAGATGACCACGTTATCAGGCAAAGCGTCGGAGGCAAGTAGGTCGTAACTCCATTTAAGGGAAGCATCAACCCCGCACGATTCGCCCGGGTGAATCCCATTCATAATAAGCAGCACGTTCTGCTCTTGAATTTTCATCGGGTCAAATACCTTATTTCTATTCATTACAAACAGATGCAAGGGCCTTCCAACATCTGTTGAACCGTATTCTATGAGGTTTGCCTGAGCATACGAATCATCTAATTTTTGATACTCCGCAATCAACTCCGTATGCGTATAGGTTTGATTGGATTCAAACTTATTATCGGGTTGAGCAAATAAGGCCGCGGTCAATACGCTCCCTAGTAGGGCGAATAATTGCTTTTTCATGGCCGGAAGTTAAAAAACCGTAACGAACCTTTCGCCCAGTCTTGGGTTTTGTTGTCATGTATAAATACAGCTCCGAACAGTTTGTTCCGATTCCTTTGGATAAGGCGTGGGACTTTTTTTCAAATCCAGACAACTTGGCCAAGTTAACGCCGACCGATATCGGTTTTGAACCGGTGACGAAAAGCCAAGACAAAACCATGTACCCCGGATTTTTCATCACGTACAAGGTGGCCCCTCTTTTGGGAATTAAAATCACTTGGGCTACGGAAATCACCCAAGTAAAAGAGCACGATTACTTTGTAGATGAACAGCGAATGGGACCTTATAAAATATGGCACCACGAGCATCATTTTAGCGAGGTAGAAGGCGGCACGCTCATTACGGATATTATCCACTACGCCCTCCCGGGCGGATTCTTGGGCAAATGGGCCCATCCATTCCTCGTAAAACCTAAATTAGCTGAGATATTCGCCTTTCGAGAAAAACGAGTGAAAGAACTCTTTGGCTAAATGATTGGAGCAAATCTTTCCTTACTAATTAATTTGTTTGCCTCCCTCTGTTTTGTGGGAATCATCTGGTACGTTCAGTTAATCGCCTATCCTCAATTCAGGATGGTATCCGTGCACGATTGGATCCCTTTTGAAAAGAATCACACCCGACGAAGTTTCTGGCTAATTGCCCCCCTATTCGTTTTGGAAACACTGGGAATGGCGGGCACAGTGATCTATTATGGTACATCCGCGCCTTTGCTGATCATCGGCAGTGTCGCATGTTATTTGATAGCATACATCGCTACCTTCACCATCCACATGCCGCTTCATCGATTGCTATCTACAAGTCATCAAACCAAATGGATTGATCGCTTAATTACGACCAACTGGTACCGAACGGTCGCATGGACACTCAAAGGATTATTGGCGCTATTGCTTGCGCTCAATGTGCTTTCCGGAAATTAAACGTTCGTTTTACTAAACGATAATTTGAGCTTCATCAATCTCGCCGTAGGCGATT
>CBFHRK010000012.1:0-27674 GCA_965658225.1 Flavobacteriales bacterium
CAATTCTGAGAGTGAATTCGGATGGAAAGTTAAGCTTGCACTAAATTAATCCAATCAGTGAATAGGCTCTAATTTAGTTTAACTAATAACTTGTAAGAGTCTGGTAAATAGATAGTAAAACTGAGAAAATGACAAGGTGTCAGTAGTTTATTTAGGGCGATTTTCGAGCGCCCAGCGAATATGGCCGAGGTGATGGCGACCGTGCCAATCGTACTCGACTAACCATTGATTTATGGTGAACGATTTTTTTCGATCCGTATGAAAATAGGTCCGACTCCAATCTTCTTCTTCCAGTTCGGAGAGTGTTAATCCCATTCGATAATGAATGCCTTTCAGGATCGATAGCGACACTTCGAGCGGGCTCGATTTCCCATCGGGAAGATCTGCCCAAGCAACTTCATTGTATGCCTTGATATCGGGGTTGTCTTCGGTAAGTCCCCACTTCAATCGCAAATACGCATTGATGTGACTATCGGCTAAATGATTCACGACCTGCTGAATTGTCCAGCTGTCTTCTCTGTATTTCAATCGGTAATCATCGGCTCCGATTCCATTAAGCAACTGCTCCAATTCTGTTGGAAAGGAGGTGATACGCATGATTGCGGCCGTTTTATCAAATGACTCGTCCCATTCTGGAGTCGGCCCTATCGGGAATTTACGCTCAGTATTCATTTCCAATTTATTCGGATATAGGATTTCTTTTTCTGGACGGCGTTCGGAAGACTCTCAAGAAAGTCGTCTCGTAGCGCTGCTAGCAAGAGTTCCTTCGTAAACCCGTGGTGAACTACGAAGCTTACTTCGCGCACGGGTTGTGGCTCTTTAAAAGGAATTATCTGGCCTTTTTTAGCGCCCTGGCGGGCCGATAACTCCGGAATCAGAGTGAATCCCCCGTTCTGATCAACGAGCTCTTTAAGCGTTTCAATACTGCCGCTCTCATAAACGAAGCCTTGATATTCTATTTGCTCTGCCTTTGGTCTGCAAATATTCAGTACCTGACTGCGAAAGCAGTGGCCTTCATTCAATATCCATAAATCGTCCATAGGAATATGCTCCGGATCCACGTCGGTTTGACCGTGTAGCGGGTGTATTTCAGAGGCATAAATAAAGAACGACTCTAAAAAGAGGGGTATTTCCCGAATATTAGGCTCTTCAAGCGGAGTTACTAGGATGCCGATATCCAGGAGGTCGTTTTTTAGGCGATGGATAATATCAGCGGTTTGAACTTCTTCCACAATCAATCTAGCTTCTGGATGACGTTCGGTAAAAAGTTTGAGAAACCGGGGCATTACGTATGGAGCCAGGGTGGGGATGACGCCAACTCGGAATTCCCCTTTCATGGTTTCTTTATCTTCTTTGATGATGCTTTCGAGCTGGTGAAACTCACGCAATACTTGACGTGCCTTCAATACTACTCGTTCCCCGAACGGAGTAGGCTCAATAGGTTTTTTGGTGCGATCGAAAAGCAACATACTCCATTCATCTTCAAGCTTTTTGACCTGCATGGTTAAAGTAGGCTGAGTAACGAAGCACGATTCCGCAGCTCGGACAAAGCTCCTATGCGTATCGAGGGCGACAATGTATTCTAGTTGTTGTACCGTCATGATTTAATAGAATTCGAAGCGATACTCCAATCCTATATTCAGATACCAGCTGCGGTTTTTTGCTTCTTGAAGGTCGCTCAAGAATAAGTCATCTTGCCCCACGAAATACCGAGCATCGAGCCGTAAGGCTACATGACGGCCGAAAAAGAAATTAAGTCCACCCCCAAAAATTAGCGCGTGATCTGTAGTGTTCCATTGACGCGCATTGAAATTGATCGTTTCTCGCCGGTCAAAGCCGATACCCGGAACAGGAGGTTCAACAATAAAGCGCTCCCGGACTTCTCCTGAATTGGCGTAGCTGAAGTTGTAACCGAATAAAAAACGCAGGCGCAGAGGACCGTCACCAAAGTTGAATTGCGCCATTAACGGGATGTCGAAGTAGTTTATATCGTATTCCTCTCGATAGATTCCGGTATGGTCTGTTCCGTCAAAATTGAAGGTTGCTTCCTGGCGAATAGTTGCACCTCGGGAGCTCCAACCGGGTTCTACACGAAAAGATATTCGATCGATGATTTGGTATTCGAGCACCAAGGCGAAATTCCCTCCATAGTTAGAAATCACGTCTATATCAGAGGTATCGTTACTCGCTTTCCAGTCGGACAGTACCGATCCACCTTTTGCTCCGATCGTTAACTGAGCGAAACTGTTCAAAGTAAAGCCTATAAATAAACAAGAGAGAATGATCTTTTTCATAAACAGTATTTATCGACGCAAGATACAAAACCCGCTATTTTTGAACCTTATAATCCACTGTTTGCTCTAATATCGTTTCGTTGATAACTGTTCTGGCTTCGAACTTCACGCTGGTCCACCAGCCTGTTTTTCGCTCGTAGGCGTACACGCTTTTCTCGTAGAATTCGAATGCTCCTTCGGCAAGAGGTTCAAAAGGAGCCTCGCCCATAGCTTCTTGAAACTTCAAGTAATCGTTTATGGCAGCCCGGGCATCTTCTTCTAGCACAGTAGTTTCGTTTATAACCACCGCCGTACTATCGGTCAGCGTTTCCATTCGTGTGGTTATTGTCGCTTTCACAGGTCGTTGCGCAAAGGAGATGGGTATTTCTAGTTCTTGTATTTGAATGGAGTCTCTGTGCATGGCGTGGTTGTATCCGCTGAAAAGGGTTTCGAAGGGACTAAGTGCCGTTCGTTCTACTTCTAAACGGTTTTGAATTCGCTGTTTCATTTCGCCGACCATAGAAGTAATTTCTTCGTCGGTCATTTCTATGCCTTCCTGCCGCAAGGCAGTTCCGACGTAATCGAATATGGCGAAATAAACGCTTTGTACGTCGAGCCAATTTCTTAATCCGGTCAGCCTACCGGCTGGATGAACTTTTACCTCCATTAATAGGCTGTCAGCTCTCGCCAGAACTTGATCTACGGCGTTCTGCAATTCCGGAACGTCTTTAAAAACATCCAGTCGAAAACGCTCGGAAATCCACTCGACCGTAAAGCCTTGCGGCGTTGCGGTCAAAACCTTCAGGTATTCATGCGTAGAGTCTTGCTCGTCCCGCAAAACGGTGTCATTTCTCGTTACTTTTTCGTTGAGCGTTATGGTGAGCACAACTTCTTCATCTACCTCCCATTTGGGCAGCAAGAAGAGCCAATCGCTCGACTGAGCCATCGTGCCGAAGGCACCGAAAATTAGAAGTATGAGCAGTATTTTGCGCATGGTATTGCGAAGATAGACTTATAAAAAAGGATAAAGTACCTTTGAAAGGTGAAGCATAAAAATAAACATCAATCGATTCGCCAACCGCAGTATCCGGGGGGGAATAAGGCCCTTACTGAATTCATAAAGAAGAATTTAATTTATCCAGAATCCGCAAAAGAACAACGCATAAAAGGGGTTGTTCGTGTAAAAGCGGATATAAATAAGGTAGGTCGGATTATTAAAACGACGGTCATCGCCGGAATTGGTCACGGTTGCGATGAAGAGGCGCAGCGTGTAATAAAGTTACTCGAGTTTAAAGTGCCCGAGAATAGGGGGATGCGCGTTACTTTTCACAAACAATTCAACGTTAGTTTTAATCCACCCCCAGAACCGCCGAAGCAAGCGCAGCAGCTGAAAATCGAGATTAAGTACCACGTGACTAAATCTGCGAATTAAAGGGTCTTCAAGTATTCGATAAGGGCTGTCCTTTGAGCATCAGAAAGGGCATCACCAAAGTTATGACCTCCGTTACCATATCCCAAGAGGTGGGTGTCGTAGGTGTTGACATCCGTTTTGGACGTCTCGACCGTGTATATCCAGCCGACGAGTGACAAATCATAATCTTGATCGTTCATGGTTCGCCGCCAGAAAGTAGGTCGCTCAGAGCTCTTTAAAAGCGTCCAAAGATTCGGCACGCTCCCGTTGTGTAAGTACGGGGCTGTTGCCCACACGCCATCGAGCGGAGGAGCTACGTATCCGCCCTCGGTTTCAAATCGTGCCGAAGGCGCTGTAACTGAATACCAAGATTGGTTGTACCAGTTTTCAAAATCAGCCAAAGCAAAATGGGCATCGGCAAGAGCTGGATCCGTTCCTACTTCGTCCAGAGGAATGATATAATTCGGATACGATTCATTGGCGCCATAGTTACCATGGCAGGAAGCGCATTTGTTTTCGAAAAGTATTTTCCCTTCTTCAACCAGAATGGGGTTGGTAGCTTCGGGGAAAACAGGAGGTTCAATACTTTTTATGAAGACCATTACGTTCGCTGCATGCTGATCGATCGTTCTCGACTCTGAGCTATCGGTCAGAGTTAATAAGGCTGCGGCCGTTGAAATCTTTGCATGATCACCTCTTCCGCTTCCTGTGTAAAATTCCGCGTTCTTTTTAGCCATTAGCCACCACGCTGGAACGTCGGTTGGAATAACTTCTGTATCGTAAGGGAATTGAGCGTCAGACAACCAGCTCAAGTCTTGCGGATCGCGATGCGCGACCAAAACCTGAGTGAGTTTATCGGCGGGATTAACTCCAACCACTTCCGTAATGATATTGGGTCCTGTTACCAAGGTCCCGCGGCGAAAGCGGGCAAATGCTTCTGCCTCATCGCTGTTAGGGCCATAGAGGGCGAGGATTCCCGCGTCTATTAAGGGCATCAATGCCGCGCCATTGTTTGTGAAATCGCCCAAAGAATTACCGAGTCCGAGAATATAATCACCATTGATTTTTTGACCGTGACATTGCATACAATTGGGAGCAACTACCCGAACACCATTGTCTGCGTCGATTGCTGTGAATTCGGGAGGAATCGTAGCATTATCACCGGTTCGGTTCAGTACATTCTCGGGGTCGCTGCCAATGACCTGGGTAAACAGGGTCAAAGGAATACCGCTGCTAATGTAATTTCCATTTAAAAGATATTCTCGACCTGCGGTCGGATCGCCATTTCTTTGCCCTTCGGCGGGAATAGTCGCTCGTGTGGGATTTCCGGTATTCGGAGATTCGGGGTCTTTCTTACAGCTAGAATGGAAGAACGAAAGCGTGAAAAGAGAGATAAATAGGATAGGTGAAATCAATTTCATGGACGGGGAGAATTATGTGTCGAAAAAAAAAGGCCGGCCCTTCTGAAGGAGCCGGCCGTGTCACCATTTTAAGATGAGGGCAACCTAAAATCCACCATCTTAAAAAAACACTTTGAGGAAGTGTTCGGCTGTTTCACGACCACTTTAAAGATACTAATTAATGAACGCGCTCGCCATTTATGTAGGTCCGATCGATAGAGCTGGCTCTAATCTCTTCTTGTGAAGCAGTCATCCAATCAGTACTTAACACAACGAAATCGGCTCGTTTGCCGGGCTCTAAACTACCTCTCGACGTTTCCCAGAAAGCGGAAGTAGCTGCCCAAATCGTCATTCCTCGGAGCGCATCGATACGGGATAGTTTATTCTCTGAATTAAAACCTCCTTCAGGGAAACCGGCGGCGTCTTGGCGAAAGACCGCGGAGCAGAAGGTTAGTTTTGGATCTATTTTTTCGACCGGAAAATCAGTCCCTAAGGGAATCCATCCGTGAATGTTTTTCAAATCGTTGTAGGCGTACGCGTGTTTGATTCTGTGTTCTCCTAATCGATCTTCGGCCCAATACATATCGGAAGTAGCGTGTGTCGGTTGAACGCTGGGGATAATGCTGTTATCCTTGAATAACGGGTAGTCGGAAGGGGTAACCACCTGTGCATGTTCAATCCGCCATCTGCGATCGTTTTCACCTTTTAGGGCTGCTTGGTAGGCTTCAAGAACAATTCTGTTTCCGCCATCGCCAATGGCGTGTGTATTCATTTGAAAACCCATTTCTTCAATGGAAACGGCTAAATCAAAAATAGTTGCGGAATCGGTTACTAGAAATCCGGTCCAATCGTGGCGGTCGTGATAAGGCTCTTTTAAATAGGCTCCACGAGAACCGAGTGCCCCGTCGGCATACACTTTGAAACTATTGACTTTCATAAGGTCTGTTTCATAAGGACCTTGCTCAGAGTAAAAGTCCAAAGCTTCCCAACTGATGCTCACCATCACATTTAAGGGGAGATGGAGCGAATCTATTTTTTGGAGACTATCGAGGATTTGGATATCGCGTCTGGGTAAACCCGCATCCATAATGCCTGTGAGTCCGACCGCAAAACAGTTTTTCTCGGCCTGTACAAGGGCTTTTGTGTATTCATTGATAGATTCTCGTGGCAGTGCATTATTCACCTTGGACTTTGCTGCATCGAGCACTACCCCGGTGAGCGATCCATTTTCGATGAAGATTTCACCACCGTCGATTTCGGAATCGATTGTTAATCCAGCTAAATCGAGGGCCACTTTATTTGCGATTCCTCCATGGCCGTCGATTCTAGTCAGAAGTACGGGTCTGTTCGGGAACATTTGATCGAGCTCCATTCGTGTCGGGTATTTTTGACTTTCCCAGTCGTTTTGGTCCCATCCGCGACCCAGAATGGGGCCTTCGGTTACCGTTTCCGCGAATTCTTGTACGCGCGCTAAACACTCATCCCAACTTGTAGTTTCAGACAAATCGACCCGCATTAGGGTCTGAGCATAGTTTCTAAAATGTGCGTGAGCGTCAATGAGTCCGGGATAAACAAACTTTCCGTTTAAGTCGAGCGAATCGGTGAACGAAAACTTTTGCACCAGTGATTCGAGGGATCCGGTTTCAAGGATTACACCGTTGGAAATGGCCATAGCATTCACGGTAGAGAAGGCACTGTCGACGGTATATATAAGCCCATTATAGACTAATAGATCTGCTTTCGACCTCCGGTCGGATGACATCCCGCCGCAGGCGGAGAAGAACATCAATGTAAGGCAAGCGATAAAAATGCGCATATACTTAGTTTTCGAGCAATTTATAAAAGATTAATTGCTCGAATTGATAACTTGACAAGAAAGAGCAGCTTTGAATATGGATAAAAAAAGATGCCCCTGGTGTGAGGTTGACGATTTATATCGAGCGTATCACGATGAAGAGTGGGGAGTTCCTGTTTATGAGGATCGCAAATGGTTCGAGTTTTTGATGCTCGAGGGCGCTCAGGCCGGACTCAGTTGGCATACAGTTCTGAAAAAAAGAGAGAACTACAGAATCGCATTTGATGATTTCGATCCGGCTAAAGTCGCCCTTTATGACGAGCTTAAAATTCAGGAGTTAATCGGCAATGCGGGAATTATTCGAAATAGATTGAAGATTCAAAGTGCGGTTAGAAATGCTAGAGCTTTTTTAAAGATTCAAGAGGATTTTGGTTCTTTCAACGATTATATATGGGGATTCACCGACCACGAGGTGATTCAAAACGATTGGTCGACGATGGCTCAGGTGCCGGTTCAAACGAAAGAGGCCGAAGCAATGAGTAAAGACTTAAAGAAAAGAGGTTTTAATTTTGTGGGTCCGACCATTTGCTATGCATTTATGCAGGCAACCGGAATGGTGAATGACCATTTAAAAGAATGCTGGAAAAGCAAGATTTAAAAAAATAGTTTTGTGGAAGTCCCTTAGCCAGGACTTGATTCGCAAAGAATATTGAAGAGTCGGTATTTACATACCAGTAATCTTCACTCAGAATAATGAGATTCTCGACCCAATCATACTCGGGATGTACAACCGTTTCATCGTTGTTTTAAGCCACTAGTATTTCCGGCAATAAAAGGCAGAAAAAAGTACTTCATGAAAGGAGTAGAGTGCTTTTCAACATAGCACTGCGAAAATGTGAAAAAAAACCGTGGTCTTAGTTCTTTAAGAATAAATCTGATTCTTCACGAAATCGAGGGAAGCGAAGACATAGGGTTGTCTCCTCGCCTGAAGAATTTTCAACGCTCATTTTTGCGGACATTTGACGCAGAAAATCTGAGATCAATAGTAGAGATACTCCTTTTTGATTCCCGCTGTTGCCCTTTTCAAGGCTTTTCCAATCTATTGCTTCGTTAAAAGTGCTTGAAGAGCCTTTTTCGCCCGAACTTTTCATGAAAATTAATACGTCCTTGTCATTTGTTTCAAAAGATACGGACAAGCTTCCATTTGTGGTATTGCGGAGCGCGTTTTCAATGAGGTTTCGGAGGATGAACTTCATCCTTCGGGGCTCCCCAGCAACCGATATTGCGCTTCCAATTTCATTTTTCCAAACTACTTTATTCTCGCTCGCAAGTGATTGAAATCGAAGAAATTCATTTTCGATGAATCCCTTAAGGGGTATTTCTACTGGGTTTATTTCTTCGTCAATTTGAACTTCTCCCCAACGGACTAAATTATCGATCAAACTTTGTGATCGTTCTATACTTTCAAGGGCCTCCGGCCCGATTTCTTCTAATTCAGAAGCGTCTAGGCTTCCTCTAAAAACAAGTTGGAGCATCGATTTAAGTCCGTTCATTGGCTCGCGAATATCGCGCCCAATGATTTGAAGCATGCGCTGCAAAAAAGCTTTTGAACGTACGAGACCGTCGCGCTGTGTCTCAATCAATTGTTTCTTTTGCTTTTCTTCCAGTAAAAGACGTCGTAACTCAAAGTTGCGAATGACTTGATTGGCCAAGGTGGTTAAACCAAAAATCTGATTCTCTGACAAGGAGCGTGGTTCATCATCCATTACGCAAAGCGTACCTAGGTTATGTCCTGACGGAGTTACCAAAGGGATACCTGCATAGAACCGAACATTCGGATCTCCAGTAACGAACGGATTATCAACAAAACGATCGTCGTTCAAGGCATCGTTAATCACCATTGGGTCTTTACCCAAAATGGCATGGGCACAAAAAGCGATGTCCCGAGGTGTTTCATTAGCTTGCACGCCTTCTTTTGCCTTGAACCACTGACGGTCACTGTCTACAAGACTAATCAGAGAAATAGGAGTCCCGGCAATATGAGAAGCTAGTTTGACGACATCGTCGTAGGTGCTTTCTGCTGGGGTATCCAGAATATCGTACTCTTCTAGTGCTTTGAGTCGTTCAGATTCAGTTACAGGGAAAGCCGCTTTTTTCATCTTTCGCAAGGTAAGGAAAACACCAAAATCAAATTCAAACAACTTGTTAAGACACGAGTATGTGGGCGGCTATGCCAACAAGTACAATAATTTGGCCCCATTTCATGAAGCCCAAGTACCACGATTTCTGGTAGAATCGCGCCGCTAGGCGCCCAGTAATAAAAGAAACAGATGAAAAAACGATGAAGGCTTGAGCCAAGAAAATCATCCCGAGAAGGAATACGTATTGAGCGGCATTGAGCGATTCAGGCCCTGTAGATGAAGGAATGAACTGAGGCAAAAACGCCAAAAAGAACAAGGTCACTTTGGGGTTTAATAGGTTCATTATAACCCCTCGTTTAAATAGTTTTAAGTAAGCGCTCTTTTCAAGGGTTTTAAGATTAGCTGATTCAGCGTTTCTCCAGACCTGCCAGGCAATGTAGAGTAGGTATCCCGCTCCGGCATATTTTAGAAGCTGGAAACTCAGGGGATATCGATCAAAAAATAGGGTAGCGCCAAATGCAACCACACTTGTGTGCACAATGAGTCCACTGCATAAACCCAGGGCAGTCGCAACACCAGCTTTCCAGTGATTGCTTACACTTTGAGAAATAACAAACAGTAAATCGGGACCCGGAGACAAAGTGAGCATTACGCTCGCCGCGATGAAATAAAATAGGCTCTCCGGAGTCATTAATCCTTCTTTTCCGCGAGTAAGCGCTCCATTTCAAGAAGTTCATCTCTAAATTTAGCAGCCGTTACAAAATCCAGTGCTTTGGCCGCTTTTTCCATCTCGCGGCGCGAATTGGAAATTGATTTCTCCAACTGAGCTTTGTTCATGAACGTTAACACCGGATCGGCAGCAACACGAGCTGCTTCGTCCTTTTCTTCCGGAGTGAAGTACCTCGACACGGACGTTTGACCGAGAATTTGATCTTTGGACTTCTTGAGCGCGGTAGGGGTAATACCGTGTTCTTCGTTGTATTGCATTTGTTTGATACGCCGTCTTTCTGTCTCCTCAATAGTACGGGCCATGCTATTGGTGATTTTATCGGCGTACATAATTACAAGCCCATCTACATTTCTCGCCGCCCTACCGGCGGTTTGAGTCAATGAGCGCTCCGAACGAAGAAACCCTTCTTTATCGGCGTCTAAAATGGCTACTAAGGATACTTCTGGTAAATCGAGTCCTTCACGGAGTAGGTTCACACCCACCAACACATCAAAGATTCCCAAGCGAAGGTCGCGCATGATTTCTACGCGTTCAAGAGTATCGACATCGCTGTGAATATAACGGGTCTTCACATCGAACCGAAGAAGGTATTTCGTAAGCTCTTCGGCCATTCTTTTCGTGAGCGTAGTTACAAGTACGCGCTCATCTTTTTCGATCCGTTTTTGAATTTCCTCTAGGAGGTCATCAATCTGATTTTCAGAGGGTCGCACATCAATTTTCGGATCTAGCAGCCCTGTCGGGCGGATGACTTGCTCTACGTAAACACCTCCTGATTCGCCTAATTCGTAATCGGCAGGCGTAGCAGAAACATACAAGGTTTGACCGGTAAGTTGATTAAACTCCTCAAATTTCAATGGGCGATTATCCATAGCCGCTGGCAAGCGAAATCCGTACTCCACCAGGTTTTCTTTTCGCGATCGATCGCCGCCGTACATTGCATTGATTTGCGGAACGGTCACATGACTTTCGTCGATTACCATTAAGAAATCATCTGGAAAGTAATCTATTAAACAGAAGGGGCGAGTCCCGGGCTCACGACCGTCAAGGTAGCGCGAGTAGTTTTCAATTCCGCTACAGTAACCGAGTTCTCGGATCATTTCGAGGTCGAAATTAGTCCGTTCTTCGAGTCGCTTCGCTTCCAAAGGTCGGCCCACCTCACGAAAGAAATCGACCCGATCTACCAAGTCGTCTTGAATATCATGAATAGCTCGTTGAAGGTTGTCTTTGGAGGTTACAAAGATGTTTGCCGGATAAATAGTTAGACGATCAAACTTTTCAATTCTGTCGTTGGTGGAAGGATCAAAACTCTCTAATTCTTCAATTTCATCGCCCCAAAAGTGGATGCGGTAAGCGATGTCGGCATAGGCCGGAAAAACATCAACTGTATCTCCTTTGACTCTAAAATTCCCGCGGCTAAATTCGGCTTCCGTTCTTGCGTAAAGGCTTCCGACCAATAAGTGAAGCAGTTTATTGCGCGGAATTACTTGTCCGGCCGATAGGCCGATTACATTCTTATTAAACTCTTCCGGGTTTCCAATTCCATAGATACAACTAACAGATGCAACAACAATGATATCACGACGGCCCGATAACAGGGAAGAGGTGGCGCTCAATCGAAGTTTTTCAATTTCCTCGTTGATACTTAAATCTTTCTCGATATAAGTTCCCGAAACTGGAATAAACGCTTCTGGCTGGTAGTAGTCGTAATAACTTACGAAATACTCCACTGCGTTGTTCGGGAAAAATTGCTTGAACTCCCCGTATAATTGGGCAGCAAGGGTTTTATTGTGGCTCAAGACCAGCGTGGGCCGCTGGACTTCTTTAATCACATTAGCGACTGTAAAGGTCTTTCCGGAACCGGTTACACCCAACAACACTTGAGCTTCATCACCCCTAATTAAACCCGCAGTGAGTTCAGCAATAGCAGTAGGCTGATCGCCAGTAGGTTTGTAATCGGAAATCAGCTCAAAATCCATAGTGTCAATTAATCTTCAGAAACCTCTACATCTTTTACTAAGCGCAGTTTAGCGCGTAGTTGATCGATTTTTTTACGTTGCGTTTCAATACTTTTCTCAACGGTTGCGATAAATGGATTTGGCTTATTACCGGTTGGAGTAAGCATTTGAATGTTTGCTTCAAGAGTCTTTAACTCATTCTGCGCCTCGCTGATTTCGCGTCGAATAGTTTCTTTTTCTCGATTCAACTCTCGTCCTCCTTTAGCAGCAAGGATTTCGATTTTGTTCTTAAATCGGGCTTCTCCTTTTTCTTTTCCGCTGAGTTTCAATTGATCAAATTTTAAATCGACCAATTGTTTCCAATTCTTATCTATTCCCATTTTACTTCTGGGAACAAAACCAATCTCGCGCCATTTACTCATGAATTCTTTGAGCTTAGCTACGGCATCGCCCGTTACTTTTGGAAGCTCAAACGCTTCTAGTTCAGCCATTAAGGCTTCTTTAGCGGTGTAATTGTCTTCAAATTCTTTGTCCTGCTCAGCAAAATGCTCTTTTCTTTTTGTGAAGAAGTGGTCACAAGCTTCTCTAAATTTTTTCCAAGTCTTTTGGTTATCGGAATGCCCAACTGGACCTAGTTTTTTCCATTCTTGTTGCAATTTCTTCAAAGCGTCTGCCGTGTTGCGCCAATCATTACTTTCTTTGAGTTCTTCGGCTTTCGTAATCAAGTTTTGACGGTCTTGCAAGTTCGCTTTGTACGCGTCTTTTAATTCCTTGTAAAACTCGTTTTTCTTCGTATTGAAATGGAGTAGAGCTTCTCTAAAGCGCTGCCAAACGGCCGTGCTTTTCCCTTTCGGCACCCGCCCTACTTCGCGGAATGCATCAGCTAACCCGCGAACCTCCTTGATTTTGGCCTGCCAATCTTTGTGAGTATTGATCTCAACAGCTGTTGCTTCTTCAATTTTCTCACACACTTTTTCGCGAAGACGAAGATTATCTTCCCACTGAGATTTTAATTCGTCGTAATGGGCGTGACGTTTATCGTGAATTTGCTTCGTATACTCTGAAAATTCTTCCCAAATAGGCTCACGGTGTTCCTTGGCTACCGGTCCACCTTCTTCTTTCCATTCCGTATGAAGGCCCTGTAATTCTTTAAAAGCCGCGTGAATATCATCACTCGCGGCAAGTTCTTTGGCTTTCGAGACTAAGCGTTGCTTGTGCTCCAGATTTTTCCTGAAGTCCATATCGCGCAAATCGTCGTTCAATCGGAGATAATCGTAGAAATTCTCCACGTGATGGTGATACGTACGCCAAATTTCACTACTTGCCGTTCGCGGTACCGGACCTATATTCCGCCATTTTTCTTGAAGTTCGCGGAAATGATTAAATGTCTCCGAAAATTTTTCTTCGCTTTGTAAGAGACCTTTCAATTCTTCGATTAAATCTTCGCGTGTTTTCAGATTCGCATTGAGCTCGCGCTCTAAGTTCAGGCGGTATTCTTCGCGTTCTTTACGGTAAGCATCGAGTAGGGCTTTGAATTCTTCCCTAAGGGGTTCTTGGTATTCAAAATCGATTTCAATTCCACCTCCCGACACGAACTCTTCGAGTTTGACTTGGCGTTCCGCTTTTGCTTTGGTGAAAAAGTGATGCTTTATTTCATCTAAATAGGGTTTGATCAGTTGCATGGAATGCTCCGATCTTAATTTTTTTGCTGCTGCAAGCAAATCGGACAATTCAAGCGATTCCAAATTTGGCAGTTGAATACGCTCGGTTGCAGCATCCGCCTCATCCTGTTCTTCATCGGAACTTGGATCGGAATCGTCGTGATCGTCATCCTCATCTTCATCGATTTCTCCAACGACTACGTCATGTGAGCCATCTGAACCTTTTTCGGTGTTCGTTTCTTCCTTGATCGGGGAAAGGGCTTCCGCTTTGACTTCTTCCTTAGAAGTGCTGTCCGAATTATCTTGTGGAGAAGCTTTTTCTTCGGTATCCGCAGACTCTACTGGAGCCACTTCAACCACTTCTTTTTCGGCACTTGGTGCTTTCTCATCTACTTTTGAAGCTTCAGGTTCTATTTCAGACTCATTAGCGTCACCTTCAACTTTGGGACCTTCGGTCGATTCAGCTACTGCGGGAGTCTCTGAATCATTTGCCTTGGATTCCGATTCTTCTTTCGCCGCTTCAAACAACTTATCCATAGATTCAGATTCTTCTATAGTTTGTGATTCCTTCTTTGCGGTATTTTGTACTTCAATCGAATGGTTTTCGTTCGTTGAATTCTCTTTTTCTTGTGCCTTATTTCCGTTCTCTTCAATCATGCCTAAAGTTTCTGTAAAAGCCCTGTATTTTGGGCAAAGGATTGCAAATTTAACGAAACTATTGGTACCATTTACGCCAGAAATCCCAAGCGAATTCAGCTTGGCGAATGAGCATTTCACTACCATTTTGGACGTAAGCACCTCTTAATGAACACATCTGCATGGCCTTACTAAGACCAGCTCCATAGTTAAGGTCAAAATAGTAGTGTTGTTCAACAACTTCATCAAAGGGAAGAGGTGGGTAATCGTCCAAGAAGTTCGGTCCACCAAGTGGAGTGGTGTTCACTATGAGTCCGTATTCTTTTAATTGTCCTTTCAAGTCACTATAAGTAATGTTCCCTTCTTTTTCTTGACGAGACACTTTAGCAAAATCGACCCCAATCGATTTCAGTGCATAGGCAATGGCGGCGGAAGACCCACCGGTACCTAAAATGAGGGCAGGTTTTCCTGTTCCCAAAACTTGCTCTTGGTCCAGCGCGCCTAAAAAACCCCTCCAATCGGTGTTATCGGCCCGAAGGACCATAATTTCAGGATCGAAAACGACTGTGTTAATGGCTTTAATAGCTTTTGCCGAATCACTCAGGTTTTGGGCCTCTACGGCCCGATAGGCATCTTGCTTGTAAGGAATGGTGACATTCGCTCCAATTAAATGCGGCTGCTGTTTCCACCAGGTCAATAGGTTTTCGGGAAAGGAAGAAAGGTCGAACAGATCGTAGCTCCAATTTTGGATTCCTTCGCGATACCATTTCTCACTAAAAAAGGTTGGTGAAAAACTGTATTCAATTCCCTTACCGATGAGTCCAACTCTATTCACGGTTTTTTCTATTCGCGGAGTATTCCAATCCAAATATAAGCGCGAGCCCTAAAGCCATTACCAAAATAGCGATCCATGTAGAGGAATCGGAAAGGC
This sequence comes from Flavobacteriales bacterium, assembly GCA_965658225.1. Lineage (GTDB taxonomy): Bacteria > Bacteroidota > Bacteroidia > Flavobacteriales > ECT2AJA-044 > ECT2AJA-044. Next base: position 14,934 of record CBFHRK010000012.1, read on the forward strand.
TCGGCCAATAGCGCTTGTAGAGTAGTACAATTTCTTCACCTCGAGCGTTTATCGCGGATTTCACTGGTTTTTGCCACGGCCAAATAATGAGTGTGGAGCCAAGTACAAACCCCGTTAGCGTGGCCATGGTTTCGTCGTGCCGCTTTTCTAGAATATAGGCCAATAAATTCGACAGCCCTATGAGCCCTAGAATGCTTCCGAGAATGAATAAAGAAAGCAGGGGTAAATTCAGATCTGTGACGGCGTTGATCAGAAGCAATTCGTAATTACCCATGAGAATGAGCAGAAAAGATCCTGAAATTCCGGGGAGTGTCATACCACTAATGCTTACGGCACCGCAAATAAGTACATACCACCAGGCTGTATTTTCGAGCGCGGGTGGCAAGAAGGCAAAGGAAATACTGATAATTAAACCTAGAACGAGCCAGAATTTGGTGGTTTTAGTCCAGAATTCCACATTACGACCGATGAAATAGACGGAACCGAGAATAAGTCCGAAGAATAAGGACCATATGAATACGGGATATTCATTAAAAAGGAATTCAAAAAGCTGAGCGATGAGCACTACGGAAAGAATGATTCCGAGCATCATAGCCAATAAAAAACGACCATTAACATAGCTGTTGAATTGAGTGAACTCGCCCTTAAATAGAAGTTTAAGGGCTTTTAAGTTGACTCGTTTTAAGCTGTGAATGAATTCTTCGTAAATGCCAAGTACCAAAGCTATGGTTCCTCCTGAGACTCCGGGAATTATATTTCCCGTTCCCATTAGGGTTGCTTTAATAACAAGAATGTAAAATGGATCAGACGTCCTCATTAAGTTTACGGTTTCCGTGTGGAAAGCCGTTCAAGGTAGTAAATCAAGGCGAACCCAAAGATAGCCAGAAGAGTGGCGTAAAGAATAAATGGTTGACCTTCAAAAGCATTGGGGAGCACGTTTTCTTCGAGGAAGGGCACGCTTTCTCCGTGGCGATCGAGACGGTATTCAAGAACCTTTTTCCATGGCCAAACTTTGTTTAGTGAGCCAATCATGAAGCCCGTAAGTAGCGCAACTGTAAGATCGTGGTACTTGGCGAACATCCAGCTTAAGAGGCGGGAGAAGCTCAACAGTCCGATAGCACATCCTGCGAGGAAGACGGCTAACACATCCGCCCGAAGGGCGCTAATGCTATCGAGAATAAAACGGTACTGGCCTAGAAGTAAGAGAATGAAGCTCCCGCTAATTCCGGGTAAAATCATCGCACAAATGGCCAAGGCTCCCGATAAAAACACGAACCACAGGGCCGTGGGTGTAGTAGCCGGCGTTGCAACAGTGATGTAAAAGGCAATTAAAGCTCCTAGAATTAAAGCGATGATGCTGCCTGTGGACCACTTTTTGATTTTCCGACCGACGAGCAATGCCGAAGCTAGAATAAGCCCAAAGAAGAAGGACCAAAGTAGAACAGGATGATTTTCGAGAAGGTAGGTAAGTAGTTTGGCTAGACTTAGCACACTGATCGCGATTCCGGCAAAAACAGCGGCCAAAAAAGACCCATTCACAGCCGTCCAGAACTCCTTGATTTTGAAGCTTAGTAAAAGCCTAAGAGCAACTAAGTCGATGGACTTGAGCGTATCAATAAGTTCTTCGTAAATCCCTGAAATAAAAGCAATAGTTCCGCCAGATACACCTGGAACCACGTCTGCTGCTCCCATGCCCATTCCTTTAAGAACGAGTAGGGCGTATTCTTTATTCGTACGCATATTAAGCCATTAATTGAGCGATGGCTTCGTAACCACCCGTGACAGAAAAAACATTATTTAAGCCCTTTTCCCTATTGAGCATGTAGGCCATGGCGCTGCTGCGTTTACTCGATTGACAGTAAATTACTACCGGGCAGTCTTTAGGGAAATCTTTGGAAGCCTCTAGAACACTATCCATAGGCATATGGTGTGCTGGTAAATGACCATCTTCATATTCGTAATCTTCCCGAATATCAACTAGGTATACCTTTTCGTTCTGCTCTAAAATCTGGAGCAGTTTACTGGGTTCAATCTCGTTAATCATTTTTCAGCTCTGATACTTTTCTAGTAATATTTTCACTTGTTCGTGTTCCGCTAACAATGGAAAATGTTTGAGGAAATCGGAACGAATATCACTGTTCAAAGTTAAAGCATTTTCGAGGAATCCGGCCGCTTCATCAACGGACCCAATTAAGTACAGGTATCCAGCGTATGTATAGTTCAAAGCTGGGTCTTCAGGGTTCAGGTCTATTCCTTTCGAAAGTACTTGCATCGCATTGTCGTATTCTTCCATTTCAATGAGAAGGTCCGATAAATTGATCCACACCCTAGCTTCTATGTGCCCGAGCTCTATGAGCTTTTGAAAGTTTTCTTTTGATTCACCGAGAAAACCCATTTTACGGTTCGAGGTGCCGCAAATAAATTGATAATCTGTGTTTGTTGGGGAGAGCTCTGTGGCCTTGCGTATGAAGTAAATACCTTCTGAAAGCTTACCCATTTCATCGAGTAATAAACCGCGTTCCATCCATGCCTCATCGAGGTTAGGGTCTTCATGTGTTGCTTTAATGCTGTATACAAGAGCCGCCCGCGGATTATTCATACGTTTATACGCATTGGAAATTCTCAGGTAGGCCAAACCCGATGGAGAATCGAGTTCAATAAGTTCTTTATACACAGAAATAGCCTCGTCATACTTTTCGAGATCCTCAAGAATAGAGGCCTTTTCGTGATAGGCTGCAGCAAACTCGTCGTCAATTACGATGGCATAATCCACCGCGTTTAATGCTTCCTCGAGCTTATTTACATTATGGTAACTAACGCTCAGCTGGTACCACCCAATTTCTGAATAGGGATTGGTTTCTAAAAACTCGAGAAAGAAGGAGATCGACTCCTCGTTACCATCGGTTAAATCAAAACAATAGGCGGTGTTGTAAAGGGCTAATTCATCTTCACCATCTTGCTCCAAAGCCAACTTGTAGAAATGGATTGCTTTTTCATACTGCTTAAGATTTTGGTATTCGTTTCCGAGGAGCATGAATACATCGGCCGGACCGTCTTCTGAGATCTCGATGGCCTTTTCAAACATCTGAATAGCCTGATGACTGAGTCCTTTCTTGGAGAAAATCATTCCTCTTGAAATGAAAAGCTCTTCGTTATAAGGATCGAGGCCTTCGGCCCGATTAAGTTCGAGGAGCGCCTCATCTGTTCTGTTGTAGGCTGCCAGCAGCTGGGCTCTTTTCAGCGGTAGATTCACAGCATTTGGATGCTGCTGAATGCCGTAGCGTGTTGTGAGAAGTGCTTTTTTCATGCTGCCCGTCATCATATAATGATCGGCGAGTGCCTCAAATTCGTGTACGTCAAAGAAGAGCACTGAATTATCCTTCAACATTTGTTCAAAGCGTTCAATCAACTCCTCTGTGGCCTCGTGTTCTTCGTAATCCATAAATTCCGACGGTTACTCGTTTTCTCGAAAATACCGAGAATAGCGCGCAAATTTCGCACTAATTATCCAAAGTTCTTAACAACACTCTATTGAAAAGCGAAGTCAACTTCTATCTTTGCCTATCAAACACTATTCCATGTCATTAATAAAATCGATTTCGGGAATCCGAGGTACCATAGGCGGACAAGTTGGCGAAAACTTAACCCCATTGGACGCTGTTAAGTTTGCTTCGGCGTATGCCACGCGTTTAAAACGTCATTCTGACAGAAAACGCCCCGTTGTTGTGGTTGGCCGTGATGGGCGAATTTCGGGACCCCTTGTTCAATCTCTAGTTGTTTCTAGTCTTCAGTCTGTGGGAATCGATGTAATCGATATAGGACTCAGTACGACTCCGACCGTTGAGGTCGCTGTTCCAATAGAAGGTGCGGATGGAGGAATCATTTTAACCGCAAGTCATAATCCGATCGAATGGAATGCTTTAAAACTATTAAACGAATCGGGTGAATTTTTAGACGCAGAAGCGGGAGCCGAGGTCCTGGCGCTAGCCGAAGCCGAAGATTTTGATTTCGTTCCAGTTCTGGAACTGGGCACAATCACCGTTAAGGAAGATTACATGGATCGCCATATCGAGCGTGTATTAAAATTGGAAGGAGTAGATATTGAAGCGATTCGGAAAGCGAATTTTTCGGTTGCCGTTGATGGGGTAAATTCTTCCGGTGGTATTGCTATACCTCGATTGCTCGAAGCAATTGGGGTGAAAAGAATTACGACGCTCTTTTGCGAGCCTACAGGTCATTTCCCGCATAATCCGGAACCGCTGGCAGAGCATTTAACAGAATTGTCGGCTGTCGTTGTGCAAGAGAAATGCGATTTGGGAATTGTTGTGGATCCGGATGTAGATCGACTTGCTTTTGTGTCGGAAGACGGCTCTATGTTTGGAGAAGAGTATACTTTAGTAACTGTTGCGGATTACTTTTTGAGCTTCCGCAAGGGTAATACCGTGAGTAATATGTCGTCATCGCGAGCGTTGCGAGATGTCACCGAAAGAAGAGGAGGTAGCTACGTCGCAAGTGCAGTAGGTGAGGTGAACGTGGTTAAAGCAATGAAAAATACCCAGGCGGTAATAGGCGGTGAAGGGAACGGAGGAATTATTTTACCCGATCTTCATTATGGACGTGATGCGCTTGTTGGAGTGGCTTTGTTTTTAAGTCACCTGGCTAAATTCGGAGGGTCCATGACAGAATTGCGCGCAACGTACCCGAGTTACTTCATGAGTAAACAAAAGATTCAATTGACACCCGGATTGGATGTTGATGGATTATTGGAGCAAATGACATTGAAGTATCAAAACGAAGATCCAACAACGATTGACGGAGTAAAGATTGATTTTGACCAAGAGTGGGTACATTTGCGGAAATCGAATACAGAACCAATTATTCGTGTGTACTCAGAAAGTACCACGCAAGAAAAAGCAGACCAGCTCGCAAATAGATTTCGCGATGAAGTTTTAGCCCTAACGAAGTAAACAATGAAAGTATACCTTGATAATGCGGCCACCACGGCAATGGCTCCTGAAGTAGTAGAAGCGATGGTTCCCGTTATGAGCGATATGTATGGAAATCCAAGCAGTACGCATCATAAAGGTCGAGAAACGCGCTCACACCTTGAAATGGCGCGTAAAAGGATAGCCAAGCATCTGAATTGCTCACCCATGGAGCTTTTTTTTACTTCTGGCGGAACGGAGGCCGACAATATGGCAATTCAATGTTCCGTTCGCGATCACGGTGTTCGAAGAATAATTACTTCGGCACTCGAGCATCACGCCGTTTTGCACACGGTTGACCACCTTGGGGAATCTGGAGCGGTTTCTGTTGAGCACGTCCGTTTGGATGGATTTGGTCACGTCGACCTTGAGCATCTTGAAGAGTTGCTGGCACAGGAGGCACCGAAAACGCTCGTTAGTCTCATGCACGCCAATAATGAAATTGGTAATTTACTTCCGTTGATTGAGGTAGGGGAGTTGTGTCGCAAGTACGATGCGCTATTTCATTCGGATACGGTTCAATCCATGGCGCATTACCGATTTGACCTAGCCAATACCCCTGTTGATTTCATCACTTGTGCGGCCCACAAGTTTCACGGTCCCAAAGGCACAGGCTTCCTGTTCATTCGAAAAGGTTTGGCCCAAGAGCCTTTTATTTATGGGGGTGCTCAGGAGCGCAATATGCGCGGTGGAACGGAGAATGTGTACGGAATTGTAGGCTTGGCTAAGGCCATGGATTTGGCATACGAGGATATCGAAGGCCATAGAGCGCATGTTGAGGCTTTGAAAAAAAGAATGATTAGCGGCCTCACGGCCGGAATAAAGGGTGTGCGTTTTAACGGTGATAGCGCAAACCTGGACAAAAGCCTGTATACGGTTTTAAACGTTTGTTTGCCAGAAAACGAAGCGAGCAGTATGCTTCTTTTTAACCTCGATATTCTGGGGATTTGCGTTTCTGGTGGGAGTGCGTGTAGCTCGGGTAGTAATGTCGGTTCCCACGTGCTAAGCGCCATAGGAAGCGACCCTAATCGACCCGCGGTCCGATTCAGCTTTAGTCGCTACAATACAGAGGAAGAAGTTGATTACGCGCTCAATGAATTGATTCGCCTCTATAACGATTGAGTTTAATTGTCGGAGTCGATTGGCTCCTTAACTTCTGAATTAAATCCAAAGAGCTTTTTATCCTTGATTATGTTATCTACATAAGGAGGAATTAATTGTTCCCAGCCCTCCTCATTCTCACGAATCATTCTCAATACCTCTGGAGAGAAGATCTCGAGAATTTCAGGATCAAAATGCTCGATATCCTCGATTCGCCGGTTGTAGAGCAAATATTGATATAGTGGTTTTAACCTCGGGTGAACTTTCAAGTTTTTCGAATTCAATAAAGGCTCGTCTTTTTTCGGCTGATAGGGGTATAAGAATACTTTTAAGTCGCGATTGAATAGCTTTCCGAATGCTTCCATAATACCACCACTTAAATCGCGGTAATACGCCTCATCAAATATTTCAAGTAAATTATTCACACCCATTATGAGTCCCATCCGAGCCTTTGTGAACCGGGAGAAATACTCAACGAGCTTGTAGTATTCCTGATAATTTGAGATGAGCACAGTCTGTCCCAGACTACAAAGTATATCTGCTCTATCGATAAAATCCTGCTCATCGAGTGAACCGTCCATGCTCAAGTTATGCAGTGTGATTTCAAAAAGCACTTGGAGCTTTTCTTTTTGAACTCGTTTCGTTTTTACAAACAGCTTATAGCCGTTTTTTATCATATCAATATTCACCTTCGTTACCGGCCTAAAGCTGCCTCGAAGGGTCAGAATATTCTTTTTATACAGGAGATCAGAGGGCTGTATGTTTTTCCCGTCGGGACCAAAAATAACGGCGTCCGTCATGCCGTTTTTCACCAACTGAAGACTCATCAATCGATTGTCAACCTTTTCGAACATCGGACCTAAGAAATTGATCATGTCAATTTCAATTTGCTCGCGACTTAAGTTGTCGTAGAGCGAAAGCAATAGTTTCTTCGGGTCTCGGAAGAAGAAATACGCCCCATAAATAAGGTTTACACCCAGCACGCCAATGCTTTCTTGCTGCTGACGAGCATTGTTTTCATGGAGTCGAATATGAACAACAATTTCAGAAGGCTCGGTATTGGGTTCCACTTGATATCGAATTCCAAGCCAGCCATGTCCTTTGAAAGTCTTAGCGAAATTTATAGTAGCGAGGGTATCTGAAAACGCAAAGAATCGTTTCGTCGGAAATTTTCGTCGGTCGAGGCGTTCCACCATGAGCCCATACTCCTGCTTCAACATCTGACGCAGGCGCGGTTCGGTTACGTAGCGGCCGTCCGTTCCTTTCCCATAAATAGCATCTGAGAAATCTTTGTCGTACGCACTCATTGCCTTTGCAATGGTTCCAGATGCTCCACCTGCTCTAAAGAAATGGCGAACCGTTTCTTGGCCCGCTCCAATTTCTGCGAACGTACCGTATATGTCGGAGTCCAAGTTAATCTGCAGTGCTTTCTGCTTGGTCGGTAGAATAATACGATCCATAGTGTACGAGTACGTTAAAGCAAAGGTAACAGACAACGGGTATAAATCATAAATTACACCCATGAAAATAACGTTCCTCGGTACAGGTACTTCTCAAGGGGTTCCAATGATCGGCTGCAATTGTAAAGTTTGCGAATCTAAGGACCCAAAGGATCAACGCTTAAGGTCTTCGATACACGTCGAATGGGACGATTTTTCACTAGTAGTCGATACCGGTCCTGATTTCCGTCAACAAATGCTTCGAGCGGATATTAGGAAGCTCGACGCTGTTTTGTATACCCACGAGCACACCGATCATGTGGCTGGTTTAGATGATATTAGAGCCTTTAATTATTTTCAAAAGAAGCCGATGGACTTATACGCTTCGGATCATACTGCGGCGGATTTAAGAACGCGATTCGGATACGCTTTTGGTAACTATCCCGGGGTTCCGAGTATAAGTTTACACGAAATTCAAGATGCGGCATTTGAATTGGGCGGACATAGAATTCAACCGATATCGGTCATGCACAGGGATCTTCAGGTTTATGGATTTCGGTTCGGAGATTTCACCTATATCACGGATGCCAATGTCATCTCGCCGGAGGCGGAGAAATTAATGCGCGGGAGTCATACTATTGTTTTAAACGCCTTACGGCGCGAAAAGCACTACAGTCATTTCAATTTAGAAGAAGCAGTCGAATGGATTGAGAAGCTACGTCCAGAGCGGGCCTATTTCACGCATGTGAGTCATCAATTAGGACTAAGGGAGGAAATTAACCAAGAGCTTCCCGATACAATCGAATTGGCTTATGACGGACTGGAACTAACTTATTGAAAGGGGCCAACCCATAGCGTAAATGTGTCGTATTAAACAATACCAGCGCATATTCCGTTGATTGTCACGACAATGACCTTTAATTTACGAGAGTTGCGTACTTTCGAATGCTAACCCAAACAAAAAATCGATGAGAAAAACTGTACTCGGCCTTATCGCCCTTTGCTTTTTACTGCCCGCCGGACTTTATGCGGAAGGACATGACCACGATGATGAATACCGCGTAACGTATTTCAACCCACAGGAGGAAGTGATGCAATATCACGTTCAATCCATGCTTCGTGCACAATCCCCGTGGCAGTCATTTGTTCAAAGTAATCCGACATGGAAAGTACTTTTTAACGAACGAACGGGTATGCCACAGAGGGCGTTTGGTTCGCCCATACCTGCGTCCGGATCTACGCCGGAGGCTATGGCTTTATCCTTTTTCGAAAATAAGTTAGAAGGATATGACCTTCCCTTAGAGGAGCTGAAGTTTTCAACAGTAGTAGAAAGCAATTCGTATTATCGTGTTTTCTTTTATCAAGAACATAACGGGTTATACGTTAAAGACGCAAAAGCTGATTTTAAAATTACAAAAGACGGTTCGGCAGTATCATTTGGATTAGATGTTCACAGAAATATCAAATTAAGTTCAGATCCCGAACTTGCTGAATCCGCCTTAGTCAATGCCGCGACAGATGGTATGAGCCACGTTCAAAACGTGGAGGTAAAAGGATACTCCATTCTTCCCTTGCCAAATGGAGGTAAATATGAGTACAGAAAAATTCTTGAGTTAGATATATTCACGGAAGAAGATGGAGTTCCCGGGCAATTTCAAACCTATGTAGACGCCATTAACGGAACCGTTCTATTTCGCGTAAATCGAATCCATACCGCGAGTGCTACCGGAATAATTAATGTTCGTTCCGATGTGCGCACAGGGCGTGTTTTTGAACCAGAAACAGATAATCCATTACCGAGATTAGATGCTATTATTGACGGTGTGGCGCGTACAACAGACGCAGATGGAGATATTGATTTCAGCATTACTTCTCCGGTATCAGCAACTTTTTTCCTTAAAGGAGATTGGGTTGACGTTCGTGACAATGGGGTAACCCCAAGTTATGTTACTACCTTAGATAGTCTAACCGACACAGTGAATCTTACTTCGGCTTTTAGTGTAGAAGCGAGATCGGCTTATTTCCATACGGACCTTATTCACAACCACATGAAGGGCTACCTTCCAAATTTTGGAGGACTTGACATCCCGTTGACATGTAATATTGAAATAACGCCGCATCAGTGCAACGCCTTTTACAATGGTACATCGATAAACTTTTATACAGCCGGCGCTGGTTGTTACTCCTTAGCTCAGCTTAAAGATGTGGTATACCATGAGTACGGCCACGGAATTAATGGTCGTTACTATTCTACGGTACATATTGGTGGAATGGGAAGTGGAGGAATGAATGAAGGATATGCAGATGTTTGGGCATTTACGATTACGGAAGATGCTATTTTGGCTCAAGGAAATGATCCAAATGACACGTCGTCGGTAATTCGGAGATATGACCAAGGGCCAAAAATTTATCCTCAGGATTTAATTGGCCAAGTGCACAACGATGGCGAAATTATTGCCGGTAGTATATGGGACACTTATTTGTATTCCGGTTTAACTATGGATTCATTAACCACTATTTGGACACAGGCATTTATTGAGGCGGCCAACGGTATAGATGGAACGGAAGGGACTATTTACAGAGAAGTTTTAATTGACATGCTTTTTGCTGATGATGTGCCCGCAAATGGTGGGGATAATGATATCACGAATGGTACACCGAACGGTTCGGCTATTTTAGAAGGATTTAATGACCACGGAATTTCTTTGCTCGGAATTTCTGACTTAACGCATACTCCAATTGAGACAGCTGCGATCAATACAGATATTACCTTGAGTGCAGATGTGAATGTAGAATACTCGTCTTATTTTGGCCAAGTAACAGCACATTATCAAGTGAATGGCACCGGACCATGGATGACCACACCTTTGGTTCTTACTTCGGGTATAACTTATGAAGGTCAAATTCCAGCGCAACCGGCAGGAACGATCCTTTCTTACTACGTCACTCTTGATGATGTAAATGGTTTGGAAGCGATCTCTCAACCCTTCCGGGTTGATGAAGTAGATCCAGTAGACCGCAATCTGCCTTATTTCGTGATGGTAGGATTTAACCAATTGGCGATCGAAGATTTTGATACCCAACAAGGTAATTGGTTGGAAGGACTTCCCGGTGATCAAGCCACAACAGGGCAATGGATTGTTGATGTTCCAACCCCCAGTTTTTCTGCCAATGGGACGGAAGTGCAAACGGGTTCACAGCACACTCCAGGAGGAATTGCTTGTGCAATTACTGGGAATGCCCCGTCCTCAACGGATCCTATTGGTACCAACGATATAGATGGCGGTCAAACAACTTTACAAACACCTGACTTCGATTTGTCGAGCTACACAGATCCAGTGATTTCGTATTACCGTTGGTATACGAATTCGGCAGGAGCAACACCAGGCCAAGATTTCTGGGAAGTGTATATTTCAAATGACGGCTCTACTTGGGTTCAAGTAGAAGACTCGCGCACAACAGATGCAAGCTGGAGAAGAAACGTAGTCCGTGTTTCAGATTATGTTACGCCTTCGGCCACGGTTAGTATCCAGTTCATAGCATCCGATTTCGACCCGGGTAGTCTGGTAGAAGCCGCCGTAGATGACCTTGAGATTTGGGATCTCAGTGGAGTTGGAATAGAAGAGGAGCAATTTGCTTCACTTAACCTATATCCAAATCCTGTTTCAGATGTGCTGACCGTCGACTTTGAGTTACAAACAGCCGCAATGGTTTCTTATCAAGTAGTTGACTTAACAGGTCGTGTTGTAATGAGTGATGCAGGTTCGGAAATGACTACCGGATCGCAGTCGATTCGCATAAAAACAGACCAATTAGCGGCAGGAGCCTATCAATTTGTTATTCAAATGGATGGTGCCTCTACAACGAAATCATTCGTAAAGAATTGATTTAAAAGAATACGGAATGCTTCCCGCGAAGCACACCGATCGACTTACCTTGAAACTCCCTGCCAAAAAACGGGGAGTTTTTTGATTTAGAAGCTGCTTCTTTTTCGGTCCATGTCCACTTTAATTTCGGATCGAATAAAGTGAAGTTCACCTGTTGGTCGACATCGATAACTGGCGCCTCTAATCCCATGGCTTGCCTTGGCTGGATAGCCAGAAAACGCACAACTTCTTCCTCTGTAAAAATAGATTGAAGGAGGGGATAGGCTGTTTCTAGTCCAAGCATTCCAAAGGAGGCTAAATCGAACTCGCATTTTTTTGATTCAATATCCTGCGGTTTATGGTCGGTGGATACAGCGTCAAGCACACCCGATTTTAATCCTTTGATAAGGGCTTTCCGGTCTTCATCGGCCCGTAAGGGCGGTAAAATTTTCCAGCGAGTATCGTAGTCTTTTAATTCTTGATCGGTGAAGATAAGATGCGCTACACTAGCGTCGGCAGTGACGTTGAGTCCTTTTGCTTTAGCCGCTTTAATGAGTTCAACACCCTTTTTTGTGCTAACGGTCCGTATATGCAGTTTTCCGCCTGTGTACTCGGCAAGTTTGAGATCGCGTTCAATGACCAATTCTTCAGCCATTTTCGGCATTCCCTTTAATCCTAGATAGGTGCTTTGAATTCCTTCATTCATAACCCCTTTGCCGCAAATATTTGGTTCGTGGGGAAAACTAATGACCGTACCATCAAAGTCGCGTGTATACAAAAGCCCCAGTTTGATGATGTTTGGGTTAGTCACAGCATTTGTGTCGTCTGAGAAGGCGAGCGCACCTGTTTGATGCATATCAAAGAGCTCGGCTAAGTTTTCTCCTTTGGCTCCGACCGTTAGGGCGCCTTTAGGAATAAGCTCTACTACAGTTTGCTCGCTTCGTCGCGTGAAATACTCAACGCTGGCCTTGTTGTCTACTACAGGCTGGGTAAGTGGGCTTAAAAGCACGCCTGTAAATCCGCCCCGAGCCGCAGCTTCCGCTCCAGTACTCAAATCTTCTCGCCATTCTTCGCCGGGCTCGGCAAAATCGGCGTTTAAATCGAACCAGCCGGGTGAAAGCGATAATCCTGCGCAATCACGCTCCGTAAATCCCTTTTGAAGGGCAATGTTCTTTCCAATTCCGGTGACCTTCCCATTGGATAGTTCAACGTCGACAACCTTTCCGTTCCAGGGAGATTGAGGGTCTACAATGCATACCGAGCGCAACAATAATTTCATCACTTCCAGAATTTAAGGAGCAGAACTTCTATAAGAACGAAGAGCAAAGTTAATAGAATCGCTATTTTCCA
>CBFHRK010000012.1:27774-39764 GCA_965658225.1 Flavobacteriales bacterium
TAGGGCACATCACTCGCCAATTCCCCGTCAATGATACCTTTCAATTCAATGAGCTCGTTTCTTCCAATTTGCTGATAAAGAGGCGTTTGAGGGACACTCAAATAGGCCATATTGTACAGCGTTGGGGGAAATAGCGCGTGCCGGGCGAAATTTCCAGACGCATTCTCCAAGTCGGTAACGAAGATGTATAATTGTCCGCTTTCATTAGGAATACGGTATAAAAAAGGGAGTCCGTTTTCCATTTCCATCAGCGTTTCCGCCTGCGGCGGGATCGATACTGGACGGAATTCATAAACCGTTGGAAAGTCCATTCGCTCTGGTTGCGCCTCAAATACATCGGTGAATAGGGGATGGCGATATTCAATAGAACTGAGTCGTAGGGTATCGGTCATGCCCGCACCTATACCCAAAGCACCGAGGGCTTGAGTATTGTTGGTATTTGGTCCGGCAAATAAGGCGAGCGTACCTCCCGTTTCCGTAAAACGATCTAATTCAGTTGCTAAGCCCGATGGGATTTCTTTTGGGTTGTTAAGAACAACGAGGTCGTATCTATTCAGTGAACCGTAATCGATCGACTTAATTTGCACTCGCTCGTACTCAAACTCGTTCCGTTGAAAGAGTTGTGTGAGGGGACTGGCTGAGTAAACATCTTCGTGAATTTCTAATACGCGCACGAACGAGCGGATCTGATACTGGAAGAAAAAAGAATCGTCAAAGGTGATTGGGTAATCCTCCAGTGTAATTTCACCTTTGTACAGCCCAGCTCCGCCATTTAAATAGCTCAGTGTGATCATTTTCCGTTCTCCCGGTTCAATCGAGAAGTTGGTAATTGCCTTTTGGCTGCCGTTGATGTTCAGCCGAAGTGGAATGTCGGAACGTTCTTCGTTGCCTAAAAATCGTACCCAAACATTGATGTTTTCGGTCTGATCGGCCTGTCGAACCGGACGCTCAAAGGCAATGCTATCGATATACAAATTCTGTTCAATTTGCGGCGTAAAGCGAACCCATTGAACGGGAAAGGCGGAATCGGGCTGCCAAGCCGAGAAGTCCGACGAGCTCTGTTGGAAATCACTAAACCAGAACGGGGTAAATCGGCCTTCTTCTTCGCGGTTCGATCGCATGTCTATTTGTCGATTGTACACTTGCTGCAACGAGCGAACAGATGGAGTTAAAACAATTTGTTCCATTTCGTTTAAAACACTTTCTTGCGAAAGCCATCGTTGGTGTTTTCCTTCGAAGTCGTTGGTTACCAGCTGAAAGCGATCCGAACTCCGGTAGCTCTCGACCAATTCGATCGCGCGTTGCTTCGCTACGTCGATGAGTCGGCCTTCAGAGCTTTGTCCGTCCATGCTGAACGAATTGTCGAGGTAGATACTGATAAAGTTTTTCTGGGCGCTGCCTTGGGCCTCATCGGCCCGATAGGGCCCTGCAAAAGCAAAAACTAAAAAGGCAATAGCCAACAGTCTGCTGAGCAGAACGAGGTAATGTTTTAATTGAGATTGCCGTTTGGTTTGTTCTTGAAGTTCTTTTAGAAATCGAACGTTCGTGAAATAAACCGTTTTAAACCTTCTGAAATTGAAAAGGTGAATGAGCACGGGGATGGCCAGTGCGAAAAGAGCATAAAGAAACTCAGGGTGGGCAAATTTCATTGAGGGCAAAGGTAATTAAAGCCCTTCGAATACACCTAAACCAAATAGAGCGAAATCGTATTTCACTGGATCGTTGGAATCAAAGGCGCGCAGGGCGTTATCGAGTTGTTCAACGCTTTTCCAATCGTTTTGATTGCGTTGGAGTAAGCCTAATTTTCGTGCAACATTAGCGGTGTGTACATCGAGTGGGCAACTCAATTGACTTGTTTTAATTGTTGTCCAGAGTCCAAAATCGACACCGCCGTGATTTGGCCGTACCATCCAACGCAGGAACATATTCAAGCGTTTGGCGGCCGATCCTTTATACGGATCGCTGACGTGTTTTAATGTTCTAATGGGTGGGTCAAATTGAAAAAAAGACGCGTGAAATCGATGAATTCCATGGAATAAGTTTTCATCGTTAGGAGCCGTGAAAAGCGGTTCCAGCGAATCGTGGCGCGCGAATATTCGGTTTAGCGCTTTCAAGAAGTATTGAAGGTCTTCGAATTGGAAGGTGCGGTGACACCACGATTGAAAAGGTTTTAAGTCAGATTCAGAATAATGGGTAACAAAGTCATGTGGAGCAAAATCCATCAGCGACATCAGGGTATCGGCATTCTTTATAATCATAATGCGTTTTCCCCAGGAAATAGTCGCCGTTAAAAACGCGGATATTTCAATGTCCTTTGGATTGGAAAATCGGTGTGG
Source organism: Flavobacteriales bacterium (assembly GCA_965658225.1). Taxonomy (GTDB): domain Bacteria; phylum Bacteroidota; class Bacteroidia; order Flavobacteriales; family ECT2AJA-044; genus ECT2AJA-044. The sequence continues at coordinate 30,111 of CBFHRK010000012.1, forward strand.
AATAGAAATGGGGTCGCTGTCGAGAAAGCTTGAACCGTGGTACTGCTCAAATTTTTCGTCGAGAAAAGACTTAAGCTCACGATGCTCCATTGGAAACAGATCGATCGATTTTGCCATCTTTCATGAAGAGCGTGCGGTCCGCCATTTGTGCGAGCTCATCGTTGTGCGTTACGATAACAAAGGTTTGGTCGAATTCGGACCGAAGTTGAAAGAAAAGTTCGTGCAGTTCTTTGGCATTTTGGCTATCAAGGTTTCCCGAAGGTTCGTCTGCAAACACTACGCTTGGATGGTTCATTAGAGCACGGGCAACGGCCACGCGCTGTTGTTCACCGCCCGATAGTTCTGACGGTTTGTGGGTGGTCCGGTTTCCAAGTCCTAAAAAGCCCAACAACTCATCGGCCCGTTTAAGGGCCTTAGACTTGGAAGTTCCTTTAATAAATGCGGGCATGCACACATTTTCTAAGGCGTTGAACTCGGGAAGCAAATGATGAAATTGGAAAATAAAACCGATGTGTTCGTTCCTAACATCGCTCAAGCCTTTGGCCGAGAGATTTTCAATTGCTGTGCCGTTAATTTCAATGGTTCCCGAGTTCGGTTGGTCAAGCGTTCCGAGCAATTGCAATAGGGTTGTTTTACCCGCGCCACTGGCTCCCACAATGCTAACGACTTCCGAAGGTGCTACTTCAAGGGAAACGTCATTTAGAACGGTAAGATCGTCGTATTGCTTAATTAGATGCTGTGCGCGAATCATTTTTTGTGATGATGTTTTCGGAGCGAATTATAGTCGAGCCAATAGATGACACGCAAACTAAGATTATTTTGCTGAGGTCGCGAGAATAATGAATTCAAATTTTCTCCAAAGTCGAGATCTGGATCTGAATTTGCCGCTGTAATTGCCTGCCTGTAAAGGAAGGTCATTTGGCTTCCAGGGGCAAACCACCAGGTGAACGTGAGGTCGATATTCCACGCGTTAAAATTCACATCGTAGTTCTCGGAATAGTCGCCTAACCATACCAGGGATCCGTCGTCTTGAAGAATCCCGTAATCACTATAATCAGCGGTAGACCAGTAGTGTCGGAAGATTAAGTTTACGGAAGTGTTTTCGTCAAAAACATAATCGGCCGTTAGTTGATTTACGGTCGTACTCCGATCGCGTTTCCCCATAATAATGTCTCCATCGTCTTCTTCATTTACCCAACCCACATTGTTGATGTTCCAGTTTTGCTCTAATCTATAGACGAAACTAAGATGATTGTTTACGCGTACTCTCGGCGAAGCAACGATTCCGTAATCATCGGAGCCAAAACCGCTGTAAATAGCCCGATTCAATCGTAGATCAAAGGCGAACGGATTCCTGTAATCGGTACTTAACCACCCTTGCGCAGAGGCCCTTGTAGGCCGAACAAGGAACCTTCCAGGTGATCGCGGTTCAAAGTAATCATGTTGGTCTTTAAAATCCACATCGAAGTTACCGCCTACGGTAAAGAAATTTAAAAAGGTAATGCGCCCGCTACCTTCAGCGCCGAAATAACGGAAAGCCATTGGACTTTGAAGCATGCCGTAATAAATACCGGCATCTGCTCTAATGCTGTTGTACCAGCTTCCCGATTCAAAAGTTTGGTAAGTCAAACCCGCGTAATGGTTCAATTCATTGTTCCTTGTCAGGAAGCCCAAATCGTTTGGATCGTACTCAGCAGTGGTCATGTAATGATTAAAAAGCCACCGTACATTTCCTTTTCCGCGTCGGATTGAGAATTCACTGGCATAACCAATAGAAGTGCTATCTTCATAAAAGAGTTGACTCGATTTTACTCCAGCATCTAGAATAACGGAGCTATTTTCTGTTTGATGTCTTGCCAAGAGGCCGGTAACATTTGCATTATGAAATTCGGTACCGCGCCTTAGAACGTTGGTATTGACTAGAGTGACATAGTTGTTACTTCCGTAGAGTTGATCGAGTACAATCATGTTGTAGTTCGAGAAAGGATCCGTAATTACTTGACGTTGATTTCCCAAACTGTCTTCTAGTGTAGCGTAGGTATCCACGCTAATTCCATTAAAAACGCCAATGCCCAGGTTTTTGTCGTTTCTCCCAGAAACTTTGGTTGCATTGATCACTTGTGCCTGCCGCGGATTAGATACAACGGTTTCTCCTGTAGAATCGGCAATTTCTTGTGGTTTGCTTGAGTCGTAGGTAAACCCGCCTACTCGGCGGGAATAAAACATCTCGCCCTTTGAGAACAGTTCGGTCCCTTCTGTAAAGAATTGACGATTTTCTTGGAAGCGTACCTCAAACGGACTCAAATTCAAAACCTGATTGTCAAAACGCGCTTGTCCGAAATCGGGAATTAAGGTCATGTCGAGCGTAAAGGCATTATTGATCCCGTATTTTAAATCTAATCCGGCATTATAATCGGTCGAAAATTCGCCGTCGTAATTGTTTAAATATCCGCTTACATAAGGCATAAAAGATAAACGTACGGGGGTGTCAATGTCTTTAATTCCGGTAATACGACCATTTTGTTGCTCATAGGTCCCAAACGACTGATCAATAAAATTCCAGGTGTAGGTTGTTCTAGTTCTTCGAACATACCTCCCTACGTTGAGTCCCCAATCGATATTGTTTTCCGGAATTCTGAGTGTGTAATACGGTATTTTAACCTCGCACGACCACCCGTAATCAGTCATTTGAACAGCACTTTGCCAAACTGCGTTCCAGGCTATATCGTCACCGTTAATGGTGGTTCGGCTGTCTACTTGAACGCCTGCAGCGGAGAGTAAAAAGTTGATGTCGTTTTGTCCGTCCGCATACGGATTGATCCAAAAGGCAATCCAGTCGGTATTTTTTCCTTCGCTGTCGCGTGGACCGAGTTCTCGCAGTACGCTGTCGGGTTGTGGGTCGTACATTTTCACGGCAAAGTAAAGAGCCGAATTGTCATATACTATTTGAAATTCAGTTCTAAACTCGGCAGGAGCAGTAAGGCCATTATTCGGCTCAAGCTCTGAAAACCCCGAAGAAACAGGCGCGAGTTGCCATACATGGTCGTTTATTCGACCATCGATATGCGGCAATTCATCGACGCGAATGGCTTCAATTTCTTTTCGGTCTTCAATTTGAGCAAACGTTACTGTGCCCCAAAGCAGCAAGATTGCGGATAAAAGGTATTTCATTCTGCAGCGATTCCTACAGTTTTGACAATGGAAACTGATCGATTCAAAGGTACTAAGTTCACTTAACAATCAATTAACCGAGAATTGGTTCAGTTGTTTTTTCCATAATTAACCCGAAGCACGTACTTTTGCCCTGCATTCATAAAAAGAATCCCAAATGAATTTACACGAATACCAAGGAAAAGACATTTTAGCTACTTACGGAGTTAATATCCAACGAGGAATTGTAGCCAGTACATCTGATGATGCCGTTCAGGCAGCAAAAGATCTTACTGAGCAAACAGGTACTTCTTGGTATGTAGTGAAAGCTCAAGTTCACGCAGGAGGCCGTGGAAAGGGTGGAGGAGTAAAATTAGCCAAAAGCCAAGATGAAGTGCGGGAGCACGCTTCGAATATTCTTGGAATGCACTTGGTTACTCCACAGACTTCAGCCGAAGGAAAATTGGTAAATCAAGTTTTAATCGCCGAAGACGTATACTATCCCGGTGAATTCGACACCTCTGAAATTTATATGTCGATCCTCTTGAACCGAGAAACAGGCCGTAATATGGTGGTTTACTCTACCGAAGGCGGAATGGACATTGAGCAAGTGGCAGAAGAAACGCCAGAACTTATTTACAAAGAAGAAATTGACCCAGCATTGGGTATTCAAGGTTTTCAAGCCCGCAGAATTGCCTTTAATCTAGGTTTGTCTGGAGATGCTTTTAAAAACATGGTGAAGTTTGTTACCGCTCTTTGGAATGCTTATTCAGGTATTGATGCGGCCTTGTTCGAGATCAACCCTGTTTTAAAGACTTCGGATAATAAAATTTTGGCCGTTGATGCCAAAGTTACTTTAGACGAAAACTCTTTATTCCGCCACAAAGACTATGCGGCATTGAGAGACACGCGCGAAGAAGACCCAACAGAAGTTGAAGCGGGAGAGTTCGGCTTAAACTTTGTAAAGCTTGACGGAAATGTAGGTTGTATGGTAAACGGTGCCGGATTGGCCATGGCCACCATGGATATTATTAAACAAGCCGGAGGTAACCCTGCTAATTTCCTTGACGTTGGTGGAACGGCCGATGCGAAGCGAGTAGAGAACGCTTTCCGTATTATTTTGAAAGATGAGGGTGTTGAAGCCATCCTCGTAAATATTTTCGGTGGTATTGTTCGTTGTGATCGCGTTGCGCAAGGAGTTGTGGATGCTTACCAGAATATTGGCGAAATTAAAGTGCCCATTATTGTTCGTCTGCAAGGAACAAATGCCGAAGAGGCAAAGGAAATTATTGATAATAGCGGCTTAAAAGTTGAGTCGGCAATTTTGTTGCAAGAAGCGGCTGATAAAGTAAAAGCTGTTTTAGCGTGAAACAATAGCTAAAGAAATTGCAACATCAGTATTAGTAAATAAATAAAATCGTCGCACTTTTGAAGAGTCGTCAGTATGATTGGCGATTGACATAGCGCGACCTTGAAAAAGGTAGAGTTAGGCTCCTGAGAAGGGGCCTTTTCTCTTTTTATGAAGTTCTCTATTTGTTGCGTTTTTGATTCCGTATCTTCGAGTTAAATTTCAGGATATGATCAGATTCCTTCTTTTCGCAGTTGCGTTCGCACCCTCCTTAATTTGTGCTCAAAACGATTCCCAGGCTCCTCAATTAATCACATTACCCGTTTCCGGTATTACCTCAACCAGTGCTATTTCGGGCGGAGATATACTTTCCGATGGAGGTAATTTTATTTTTAATAGAGGAATTGTTTGGGATATCGACACAGGAGCAACGATTCTCGTTAATTTGGGCATCGCAGCAAGTGGTCAAGGAATTGGTCAGTATTCAGGTACGATGACCAATTTAGCGCCTGAGACTCAATACTACGTTCGCGCTTTTGCTCAAGATTTAGCCGGCGACTTTTATGGTGCAGATATCAGTTTTGTCACGGCGGCGGCTTCAATAAATGAGGCGAATAACATCTGGCTTTTTATTGGGCCTAATCCAACCACCGATTTCGTTCAATTGCGCTGGGAGGCGAAGGATGATATAAAAAGAATTGCCCTATACGATATAACCGGTAAGTTGATTTTTGAAGACTGGCCCCTAGGGTCAACCGAAAAGAAATGGGATTTGAGCGGCCTAGCGGCCGGAAATTACATCCTGCGCTGGAATAACGATCAGGTTCAAGGTTCGGGTCGAATTATTAAAAGATAAGTCATTTTTGATGAAGAAGATATTAGTCGCCAATAGAGGGGAAATAGCCCTTCGTGTTATGAGATCGGCCCGTGATATGGGTATTTCTACTGTCGCTATCTTCAGCGAAGCAGATCGAAACTCTCCTCATGTGCGCTATGCAGATGAGGCTATTTGTGTTGGCCCACCAGCAAGTAATCAGAGTTATTTGGATATGGAAAAAATTATTCAAGTGTGTAAAGACTTGAATGTAGATGGAATTCACCCAGGCTATGGTTTTTTATCTGAAAATGCGCACTTCGCCCGCAGAGTTACTGACGAAGGAATAACGCTCATAGGCCCTTCCCCGGAGGCAATGGAGGTGATGGGCGACAAGCTCGCTGCAAAAGCAGCGGTGAAGGGATACGACATCCCGATGGTTCCGGGTACCGATGAAGCGATAACGGATATTGATGCCGCCACTCATATAGCAGAAGATATTGGTTACCCAATTCTTATCAAGGCCTCTGCAGGTGGAGGAGGAAAGGGTATGCGCATCGTCGAAAAAAGTGCAGATTTTAAAGAGCAAATGGAGCTTGCCGTATCAGAAGCCAAAAGTGCTTTTGGCGACGGATCCGTATTCATCGAAAAATATGTAGCGGGTCCACGACATATTGAAATTCAAATCATGGCCGATACCCATGGTAATGCCGTTTACCTCCACGAGCGTGAGTGTTCCATTCAACGAAGACACCAAAAGGTTGTCGAAGAAGCCCCCAGCGCTATTTTAACTCCCGAAATGCGCCAAGCAATGGGTACTGCCGCAGTGAACGTAGCAAAGGCGTGCAATTACGTCGGAGCAGGAACGGTGGAGTTTTTAGTAGACGAAACGCGAAATTTCTACTTTCTTGAAATGAATACGCGCTTGCAAGTGGAACATCCAGTTACAGAAATGATTACGGGAATCGATTTGGTTCGCGAGCAAATTCGCGTGGCCCGCGGTGAAGCTTTAGGCTATTCACAGGAGGATATTCCCTTGGTGGGGCACGCTATGGAAGTCCGCGTGTATGCCGAAAACCCGCAGAACAATTTTCTTCCGGATATTGGCAGGTTGAATACTTATAGAAGGCCCTCAGGTCCAGGTATACGAGTCGATGATGGTTTTGAAGAAGGTATGGAAGTACCCATCTATTACGATCCTATGATTTCAAAGTTGATTACCTATGGGAAAGACAGAACCGAGGCCATAGAGCGGATGAAACGAGCGATCGCAGATTATGAAATAGCGGGGGTAGAAACTACTTTGAGCTTTGGCGCGTTTGTAATGAACCATGAGGCCTTCGTCAGCGGTGATTTCGATACTCATTTTGTGAAGAAGTATTTTTCACCAGAGATGTTGAACCAAAAAGATGATTCCGAAGAAGTGGTCGCCGCAATTGTGGCAGCTGCTTTACTAAAGCACAATAGTCAAGTGAATTTGGTTTCATCCGAAGCGGGGAACACGCAACGAGGATCCAATTGGAAAAGAAACCGATTGAGTTAAAATCGGGCCGATAGGCCCAAAGCCTTCTTATGAAACGAGCGGGATTCATAACAATTCTTTTGTTGGGTTGGACCTTCACGAGTCTGGCACAGACCGACACATTAACCAAAGAGGTTATTGTTGGAGTAGATACCCTTGAAGTGAATTGGCTCAATGAAGTGACCGTTACCGCATTGCCTGATCTGAGCGATTATGAAGATCGGCGCGATTATTACATTTTGCGAAGGAAGGTGATTAAAGTGTGGCCTTATGCCAAGGAAGCTGCCGAGCAACTGTACGCAATGGAAAAGGAACTTGAAGGCGAAGACAGGAATAGAAAGCGGAAGAAATACGCTAAGGGAATAGAGAAATACCTGGAAGAAAACTTTAAAGAAGAATTGAAAAAATTCACTCGAAGCGAAGGTAGGGTGCTTGTGAAGTTGACCAATAGAGAAACCGAACGCACTACCCACGAACTTATTAAAGAGTATCGCGGTGGTTTCAATGCGTTCTTCTGGCAATCTATGGCAAAGATCTACGACAACGACTTAAAATCCGAGTACAAGCCCGGTGAGAATTTGGAGGATAGTTGGATCGAGAACATCTTGCTTCGGGCCTTTGAAGCAGGAATCTTGGAGCGCCCCGTTTACGAATAATTAAGCGCGCGGATGGTGTTTTAGGGCCGACTCCAAGTAGGTTTTGTCGAGATGAGTATAGATTTCGGTGGTTGTAATACTCTCGTGACCAAGCATTTCCTGAACGGCTCGCAAATCAGCTCCCCCTTCGAGCAAATGGGTCGCAAAGGAATGACGAAAAGTGTGCGGCGAAATATTCTTTCTAATTCCGGCTTTCTCCCCAAGTTGCTTTACGATAGTGAAAATCATCACTCGAGATAATTGACTTCCTCGTTGATTTAAGAATACGAAGGCGTCTTGTCCTTTCTTTATAGTTTGGTGAACCCGAACTTCCTCGATATAAATCTTAATTAGCTTATAGGTATAGCTTGAAAGGGGAACAAGTCGTTGTTTATTCCCCTTGCCAATAACGCTAATGAATCCTTCTTTGGGATGTAGGTCATCGATTTTCAAGTTAACTAATTCACTTACACGAAGTCCGCATCCGTACAGGGTTTCAATAAGTGCTCGATTCCTTTCTCCATGTGGTGAAGAAAGATCAATTTCCGCGATAATTCGGTCGATTTCCGCAACGCTTAGCGTATCTGGAAGATGGTGTGCGAGTTTTGGCGTATCAATTTGCTCGGCCGGATTATGATCTATTAATTTTTCCAATCGCAGATATTGGTAAAAGGAGCGAAGTGCGGATATAAGGCGGCTTTGCGATCGAGGTGAATAGCCCAACTCGGCGTATTCATTTAAAAAGTTGCGCAAATCGCCTAGTTCAATGGAAGTGGGTTTTTTGTCTTTAAAGAATTGTGCTATTTTTTCTAGGTCTCGCGAGTAGGCATCAATGGAGTGTTTACTCAAACCTTTTTCTAATTTGAGGTAACTCGTAAACTCCTTCTGTGCACTTGTCCAATTCATCGCTTATCTTCGCAAGGCAATGAAGATACAAATCATCAACGGACCAAATCTCAATTTACTCGGACATCGTGAGCCCGAAGTGTACGGAGTTCAATCATTCGAAACTTACTTCAAAGAGCTTGAAAAACAATTTCAGGAGCACGAATTAAGCTGGTTTCAATCGAATCATGAAGGCGAATTAATTGATGAGGTTCATGCCTGCCTCAATCGGCAGGATGGGATTATTGTCAATGCTGGAGCGTTCACACATACGTCCATAGCTTTGGCCGATGCGCTTCGAGCCGTTAGGCTCCCCTATGTAGAAGTTCATCTATCCAATATTTACGCCCGAGAGCGGTTTCGAAGAAAGAGTTACTTGGCAAAAAGTGCTCAAGGGATAATTACGGGGTTCGGGCTTAACAGCTACCGCTTGGGAATTGAGGCCTTACTTCAACGGTAGAACCTTCTGGTATTCAATTTTTTGAAGGTTGTTTTACGCCGTAAAAAGTAAGCGATTGCTATGCTACCTCTATAGGCATTGTAAAACTTGATTCTTCTGTATCGGACTTCATTTCGAAACCGCCTTTGCGTTAGTTTCCGCAGGTTTTGATAAAAGTCAATGTGGGCCCTGAAAATCGGTAAAACATGTTTGGCTTGTCCTCCCAAAAGGAATTTAATTGCAGCTACACCATCGAGTATTAAACGAACCAATAAAACGGGAACCAATCGTTCTCTGGGTAAATTCTGAAAAACCATGAACAGGTTGTTCCGGAAATTAAAGTAAGTTTTTCGTGGACTGCCTGAATTCAGGGTGCCGCCTCCTAAATGGAACACTTCGGAGTCGGGGCAATACATTATATTGTAACCTAGGTTTTTCATACGCCAGCACATATCTATTTCTTCCATATGCGCGAATAAATGCTCATCGAGACCGCGTACTTCGCGAAAGGCATTTGCCCGCACAAATAAACACGCACCAGAGGCCCAGAAGATAGATTCGGGCTCGTTGTATTGACCTTTGTCTTCCTCTAAAGTGCTGAAAATGCGACCTCTACAAAATGGGTAGCCGAATAGATCAATGAATCCACCTGCCGCACCTGCATATTCGAAATGTGTTCTTCGGTTGAGGTCTTTTATTTTTGGTTGACAGGCCGAAATCATTTCATCGCTGTCCATGAGTTTGATTACCGGATCAATCCAATTAGGGGTTACCTCAATATCGCTATTGAGGAGAACGTAATACTCGGCATCAATTTTAGCTAAACTGCTGTTATAACCTTTGGAATAGCCGCCGTTTTCT
>CBFHRK010000013.1:0-31301 GCA_965658225.1 Flavobacteriales bacterium
GAAGTTGAATACTTAACCATTACTTGGACCAGTTACCGAGATATTTTGGCGCAAATTGTAGATGAGGCGCAAGATGAATGTATCGTAATTATTACGTGTTCCGATTCGAATAGCGTGATTAGTGATTTGGCCAATCGAGGAGTGCCCAACCAGAATCTTCGTTTCATTGAGCAGCCTTTCAACTCTATTTGGATTCGCGATTATGGTCAAAACTCGGTCTATTTGAATGATGTAGACAGTCTGGTATTGGTCGATTGGATTTACAACAGGCCCCGTGGAGCCGATGATCAGGTACCCGTTGGCATCGCCAATGAATTCAATTACGCCTTGTACAGTTCAACACAAGCTCCTTCTGACCTCGTGCACACCGGCGGTAACTTTATGAGCGACGGAGCCGGAATTGGTTTTAGCTCCGATTTAGTGGTCACTGAAAATGGTCCTACCGGTCAGTTTAACCAAACAGTCAAAACGGCGAGCGAAGTCGACACTCTGATGAAGCAGTTCATGAATATAGATCCGTATGTGCGCATGGACGAGCTGCCTTTCGATATTATTAGTCATATCGACATGCACATGAAACTGATCAATGAAAACACATTGCTCGTAGGTAAATTCCCAACGGGTGTTTCGGACGGACCCCAAATGGAGGCGAATATTCAATATGTATTGAGCAATTTCACTGCACGCGACGGAAATCCATTCAATGTTATCCGCGTTCCTATGCCGCCGAGCACTGGAGGAAATTACGCTCCAAACGCGCACTACAGAACCTATTCGAACAGTATTTTCATTAACAAAACCGTGTTGGTTCCTACCTATCGAGAAGAGTTTGACACCACTGCCTTGCGCATTTATAGAGAGTCTCTACCCGGATTTAATATTGTGCCTATCAATTCCGAAGCCATTATTCCGGCCGCCGGAGCCATTCACTGCATCACACATAGCATCGGCGTTCGCAAGCCTTTATTGATTCAGCATTGGGGCCGCGATACGATCATCTTGAACGGTTCTTCAAATAGCTTTCCATTTACAGCAACCGTAAAGCACGAAGCCGGGATCAGTGGAACCACCATGTACTTTAGAATTGACACTGCCGGACCCTTTACCGCGTTGCCTTTAAATGCTGTTGCCGGAACGGACGATTGGTCGGCAAATTTGAATCTCCCCAACGGAGGTCCAGCGAATGTAATACAGTATTACTTCTCCGCTACAAGTAACACGAATGTGAACAAGCTGCGTCCCTTGCCTGCGCCCGAAGGCTATTTTGAAACGTACATACTTCCAACTACGGGTATTGAAGAATCGGATTGGAAATTGAAATCCGTGTATCCGAATCCGGCCAATGCCATTACGTGCATTCCGGTTCACACCCTAGCGGGTGGATTCGCAACTATTGAGTTACTCAATTCCAACGGACAAAAAGTGGCCAACTTGCACGAAGGAACTATTTCGCCCGGAACATCGAGGTACTTTTTCAATGCGGCTAAATTGGCCGCCGGAACGTATACGGTAGTTGTTTCGCTCAACGGCAAGGTTCGTTCACAAAAAGTAGTTGTGGTGCATTAAATACCGGTGCGAATCGCTTCTACCGGATCCAGCCGCGAGGCTGTAAATGCTGGAACAAAACCGGAAATAACCCCAATAATTGCGGAAACGGTAAGTCCGAGAATTATGTTGGACGAGGTTAAAACGAGGGTGAAATCCATGGTTGCCGTGACGGCCGTTGCTCCGATAAATACTATGAGGAGCCCTAAACTTCCGCCCAGAAGGCAAAGGATAACCGACTCGAAAAGGAATTGTAATAAGATAAAAAAGTTCTTTGCGCCCAGAGCCTTTTGAATACCAATTTGATTCGTTCGTTCTTTCACCGATACGAACATGATATTAGCGATTCCAAAGCCACCAACCAAAATGGAGAAGCCGCCAATTAACCAGCCAGCGGTGTTTACAATATCAAACAAGCCCGAAATACCGGCCGAGATCACAGAAATCTGGTTTAATTGGAAATTATCCTTTGCTTGCGGACTAAGCCTGCGGACTGAGCGCATCACGCCTCGGAGCTCATCGGACAGCTGATCGGCCGTTACATTGGGTTTTGCTTTCGCCATAATGAGCGGATTGCTGGAACCGCTATTGATATCGACAAAACGACGAAGGAACTCAACAGGAACCACTGCTAAATCGTCGGGTGAGTTCCCAAATGCGCTAGCACCTTGCTTTTCAAAAACACCGATAACGTATATTTTTTGCCCTAGAATGCGGATTTCCTGACCAACTCCCCCTCCACCGGGAAAAAACTTCTCGGCTATATTGGCTCCAATCATCGCCATATTACGGCCCGATCGAAATTCCATGGGCGTGAAATAGCGCCCCTCAGTGAGGTCAAAATCCCACATTTTATCGTAGTTCTCACTTACACCGAAAATACCGGCTCTATCGATGGTACTCGATTTATATTTAACCGTGACAGAGGTTGATGCGCCAAATGTGGCTGCATACAAACCGCGTGTTCTCTTTTCTACCTCCCGAAGCTCCGAGTACTTTACGTCTGGACGGCGAAGCATTTCCCACCATTTATACTCACCGCCTCCACCTCCCCAGGCCCATTTTTGAATATAAACCATATTGTCGCCAAGCGCTTCAATATCTTCTTGAACGCTTTTCTCAAGCGAATCGACCACGGTAAAAACAGCAATGATGGCAAAGATACCAATGGTAACACCGAGTAAAGAGAGAACGGTGCGCAAACGATTCACAATAAGGGCGTGAAATGCGAATTTGATACTCTCTTTAAATAAGCGCAGATAAATCATAGCCTCAAATATAGCGAAGTCGATTTGATGAGTGCTGTGGCGACTCCCTTTTTTCATTTTAGCCCAAAGGGAAATCAAAATTGCTCCGAAAATGGTTCAAAACTGCTTGAAAACTCTCTAAAACGGCAGGTTTGAAGAGAATGCTCTTCTTCCTAATTTATTACCTTTGGAACCTTCTAAACAGTACCCAATTACATGGCTTCTAAATCGATTAAAACTGCCCTTATTTCTGTATTTCACAAGGAGGGCTTAGAACCGATCATTCAATTATTACACGCGAACGGCGTAGAGATTCTATCAACTGGTGGAACCTACGACTTCATAACGAAACAAGGCGTTCCCTGTTCGCGGGTTGAAGACTTGACTTCGTACCCATCTATCTTGGGCGGACGAGTAAAAACGCTTCACCCAAAAGTATTTGGAGGAATTCTAGCACGCCGACCATTGGCCGACGATTTGGCCCAGCTAAACGAATTTGAGATTCCAGAAATTGATTTGGTGATTGTTGATTTATATCCATTTGAAGATACCGTGGCTTCGGGAGCTGCCGAGAAAGACATCATCGAAAAAATTGATATCGGTGGAATCTCTCTAATTCGCGCCGCAGCAAAGAACTTTAACGACGTGGTGATTGTGCCTTCACGGCGCGATTACGACTACGTGCAACGCATTCTTGAAGACGGCAATGGAACTACTACCTTGGAGCAGCGTCGTTATTTAGCCGGTCGTTCTTTCAACATCAGCTCGCATTACGACACCGCCATTTTCCAATATTTTCAGCACGATGAAGACCAGAGCTTCAAGAGTTCTATTCCGACCGCGCACACCCTTCGATATGGAGAAAACCCGCATCAGAATGGCATTTTTTACGGCGACTTGGAAGCCATGTTCACGAAATTACACGGCAAAGATTTGAGCTATAATAATCTGCTCGATGTAGATGCCGCCGTGAATTTATTGGCCGAGTTTAACGAAACCACCTTTGCGATTCTCAAGCACAACAACGCCTGTGGTGTTGCATCAAGACCTGTGCTTTTAGATGCTTATAAGGATGCTTTAGCGGGTGATCCGGTTTCCGCCTTCGGCGGGATTTTAATCACGAACACGCTGATTGATACGGCTACCGCGCAAGAAATTGACAAGCTCTTTTGTGAGGTGGTTATAGCACCGGAAATCGCGCCAGAGGCGCTTGAAATTCTGAAGAATAAAAAGAACCGTATTGTTCTTTTGCAAAATGAAGTGGAGCTTCCCAAAAAACTCTTCCGCACAGCCTTAAACGGAGTGCTTGAGCAAGACCGGGACTTCGTGACCGATCAAAAAGAGGAGATGACGCCGGCTACCACTCTGGCTCCGACCGATGCTCAATTAATCGATCTCGAATTCGCGAGTAAAATTTGTAAGCACACAAAATCGAATACCATTGTACTTGTAAAAGACGGGCAGCTACTAGCGAGCGGAACCGGACAAACGAGTCGTGTCGATGCATTAAACCAGGCCATTGCGAAAGCGCGCGCCTTCAAATTCGACCTCAAAGGAGCCGTTATGGCATCGGATGCCTTTTTCCCATTCCCGGATTGTGTAGAGATTGCCGATAAGGCCGGAATTACTGCTGTGGTTCAACCGGGTGGTTCAATAAAAGACCAATTGAGCATTGATTACTGTAATGCAAATGAAATGGCTATGTTATTCACCGGAACACGCCATTTCAAGCACTAATTTTGCTATTTTAACCCCTTATATAAAAGAAGAACGAGACGATGGGTTTATTTGATTTCATGACGCAAGACATTGCGATCGATTTGGGGACTGCCAACACCTTGATTATTCACAATGACAAGGTTGTAGTGGATGCTCCGTCGATTGTTGCGGTGGACTCCTACACGCGCAAGGTTATTGCGGTAGGTCGCGAAGCGCAGCAAATGCACGGTAAAGCGCATGAAGGAATCAAAACCATCCGTCCGTTGAAGGACGGGGTAATTGCCGACTTTAATGCTTCCGAACACATGATTCGGGAAATGATTAAAAATATACCCGCGCTCAAAAACAAGTTTTTTGCTCCCTCCTTGCGCATGGTGATTTGTATTCCATCGGGGATTACGGAAGTAGAGAAACGAGCGGTTCGCGATTCTGCCGAGCACGCTGGTGCAAAGGAAGTATACCTTATTCACGAACCGATGGCAGCCGCGATTGGTATTGGTGTTGACGTTACCGAGCCGAAAGGAAATATGATTATTGATATAGGGGGTGGAACAACGGAAATTGCTGTTTTGGCCCTGGGTGGAATTGTCGCCGATAAATCGATCAAGGTTGCTGGAGATGTTTTTACGAGCGATATCGTTTATTACATGCGCGCGCAGCACAACCTAGCGGTTGGAGAAAGAACTGCGGAACGAATTAAAATTGAAGCGGGTGCAGCAACAGAGGACTTGGAAACGAAGCCGGAACCTTACGCTGTTCAGGGACGTGACTTACTCACGGGAAAGCCGAAGGAAGTTACCGTAACGTACACAGAAATTGCCAAAGCGCTCGACAAGTCTATTATTCGAATAGAAGATGCTATTATGGAAGCCCTTTCCATGACGCCGCCCGAATTAGCTGCGGATATTTACAACACCGGAATTTACATGGCCGGCGGAGGATCCATGCTTCGCGGGCTCGATAAAAGAATTTCGAGAAAAACAGAACTCCCCGTTTTCATTGCGGAAGACCCATTGCGAGCGGTAGTAAGGGGAACAGGAATAGCCTTGAAAAACGTCGACAAATTTACGTTCTTAATGCGTTAAATAAGGTGTCCGTTTTTCATTCATGCGCAGTATACTCCTCTTTTTATATCGATATCACATTCTTTTGAGCTTTGTACTCTTAGAGGTGATTTCCATGTATTTAATTGCGCAAAATAGACAGTACCAGAACAGTGTTTTATGGAGCCGCTCCACTCAAGTTACAGGCCGGATGTACGGGGCAATTGACTATTGGCGAGAGTATTTTCACCTTCGGGAAAGCAATGATTTATTGGTTGAAGACAATGCCCGACTTCAAAGTCAAATCAAAAATGCGAAGTTCGATAATCAGTTAAAGTCCATAGTATATTCCGATAGCTTGTTCGAACAGCAATTCGAATACTTTGGAGGGAAAGTGGTCAATGCCACGTTTAACAAACGGAATAACTACATCACAATTAATCGAGGAGCTCGACACGGTGTACAACCAAGAATGGGCGTATTTGATCCAAACGGAGTGGTTGGCATCACCAAAACGGTATCCGATCATTATAGCATTGTATTACCTATACTTCACCGCGATGTAATGATCTCCGCTAAATTATTGAATGCCGAATATTTTGGAATTTTGCAGTGGGATGGTAAAAATCACCAACGAGCGAAATTGAGAGACATCCCGCGGCACGCGGTTATTGAAGTGGGAGACACCGTTGTAACAAACGGCTTTTCGAGCATCTTCCCGGAGGGAATAAACTTGGGTATTATTGAAGAAGCCACCTTGATTCCCGGAACAAATTACTACGATATCAGCGTAAAGCTGAGTACTGATTTTACCAAGCTTCGCTACGTATATATTATTAAAAATAAGATGGGTTTGGAGCGCGACTCACTTGAACAAACCAGCAAAACTGGTGAATAAACCTTTGACACATATCACACGGTTTATCGCGCTACTTCTAGTGCAAGTCGCCCTGTTGAATCAGGTTCAATTCAACGGGTACATTAATCCATATTTATACATCCTATTTATTTTCCTGTTACCCCCTCGTATTAATCTTTTTGCTTTACTTCTTTTGGGTTTTGGAACTGGATTTACGATTGATCTTTTCATGGGTTCTTACGGCCTGCATGCGGCTGCCACTACATTAATTGCCTTTATAAGGCCCTACGCCATTAGGCTGTATGCGGTGCGAGGCGAGGATGAATGGGACTACCTGGGAATCACAACCATGGGAACAGCGAAATTCCTGAGCTATGTAACGCTTCTGACTTTTGTACATCACTTTACTCTGTTCTTTTTGGAGGCTTTTCGATGGAACGAATTCTTTTCTATTTTGGGCCGATCCATTCTGAGCACCGTATTTACCGTTGTTCTGATTTACCTTGTTGCACTTCTTTTTAATCGGAGAAGAGAATGACAAATACTGGGCTTTACGAAAGGCGAAAACTTCTGATTTACCTGCTTGTACCGGCGGTCGGACTCATATTCTTGGCGCGGTTGTTTTATATTCAAGTTATTGATGACCGCTATAAGCTAAGTGCCGAGAGCAACGTTCTTCGGAGCATAACGCTTTATCCAGATCGCGGTTATGTCTACGATCGAAACGGAAAACTAATTGTGAGTAATCAGCCCGCGTACGATCTTATGTTCGTCCCTCGCGAAGTTGACGACTTGGACACTGCAATGTTTTGTGCGGACATTGGTATAACTGAACAGCAATTCATAGCTCAATGGGCTGCTGCGCGGAAGCGAAAGGGTTATAGTTATTATAAGCCTTCGGTTTTTATGAAGCAGATTTCGAAAGAGCAATTCGCCGGTGTTCAAGAAAAGCTTTTTAATTATCCCGGATTCTTTGTTCAGAAAAGAACATTAAGACAGTATCCGTATTCGGCTGGAGCCAATGTGTGGGGCTTTGTTCGCGAGATTTCTGAAGCGAGTTTGTTGAACAACCCAAGCTATGCCCCGGGCGATTATATCGGGGCAGCAGGAATTGAAAAAAGCTATGAATCTGCCTTACGGGGGCAGCGGGGAGTATCGTACCGAATGGTCGATGTTCATAATCGCGAAAAAGGAAGTTTTCAGAAGGGACGGTACGACACTTTGCCGGTTCCGGGCTCCGTGATCACCTCAACCATTGATATCGAGTTACAGCAGTACGGAGAGGCTTTGATGAATGGCAAGCGAGGTAGTATGGTGGCTATTGATCCTCAATCGGGTGAAATACTCGCCCTGATTAGTAGTCCGACCTACGATCCGAACCTTTTGGTTGGTCGCGTTCGTTCGAAGAATTTTCGTCGGCTTGATGCTGACACCTTAAACATGCCGATGTACGACAGGGCTGTTTTAGCGGAATATCCGCCGGGCTCGCCGTTTAAAATTGTGAATGCGCTTATCGGACTTCAAGAAGGAACGCTTACAGAAAATACCGTTCACTATTGCCGTCACGGCTGGAACTACAAATCGCTTCATGTTGGCTGTCACAGTGACCCGGGTCCTTTCAAACTCGACAAAGCTGTCGTAGCCTCGTGCAATGCCTATTTCTGCGAAACCTATAAAGATATCATTGAGCATTACCCGACTGCGGCGGAAGGTATGGATGCGTGGGCAAATCACGTTCGCAGTTTTGGATTGGGTAAATTTTTGAATAATGATCTGCCTACCGGCAGGAAAGGCAACGTGCCCGACGCCGCCTACTACAACCGCGTGTATCCGCCCGGTTCATGGAGGGCGGTAACCACTATTTCAAATGCCATTGGGCAAGGTGAGTTGCTCGTAACCCCTATTCAATTGGCGAACTTATCGGCGACCATCGCGAATCGCGGTCACTACTTTACCCCACACATTGTTAAGGCGGTGGATGGAGAGGCCTTGGTCGATAGCAACTTCACTGTGGCGAAAAGAACCACCATTGAACCGCGCTATTTTGAACCCATTGTAGAGGGAATGCACGGAGTTTATACCGATTTTGACGGAACGGCCTATTACGCTCAAATTGACGGTATCGATATTTGTGGAAAAACAGGAACTGCCGAGAATCCGCACGGTCAAGATCACAGTATATTCATTGCCTTCGCACCGAAAGACAATCCGAAGATTGCGATCAGCGTATTTGTAGAAAACGGATACTGGGGTTCTCGTTGGGCAGCGCCCATGGCGAGTTTGATGATTGAAAAATATGTACGCGATTCTATTTCGAGAACCGATCTTGAGAAAAGAATGCTTGAAGGAAGCCTAAAGGAACAATACGATAAACAAGCAGAGCTACTCCGTGAGAAACGCTAAAAACCCTTTTGCCAATATTGACTGGATCCTAGTAGGGCTTTTCGGTGTGCTCGTATTTTTGGGATGGATCAATATATATGCAGCGGTTTATAACGAAGAGTATACGAGCATATTCGATACGACTCAAAAATACGGGAAGCAATTTCTTTGGATCCTCACTTCCTTGGTGTTGATTCTTCTTATCGTGGTGGTCGACGGGAAATTCTTTCAAACCTTTGCCTACCCGTTATACGGTGTATTTATGCTCGCCTTATTGGGGGTATTCTTCTTCGGAAAAGAAATTGCTGGTGCCAAAAGTTGGTACGCTTTCGGCGGTTTCAGCATTCAGCCTTCGGAGTTTGCCAAGTTTGCCACAGCACTAGCACTTTCGGGTTTTTTAAGTGGGATGAATCGGTCTTTGACTACTTGGAAAGACAAGGTCCTAGCCCTCGGCATAATTGCCCTGCCGATGATGCTTATTATCCCTCAACCCGATCCGGGTTCTGCCCTTGTGTTTACTGCGTTATTCCTTGTGCTTTATCGAGAGGGATTGAGTGGAAACTACCTCATTATTGGTGTGGCTTCGGCTATACTCTTTTTATTGTCCTTGCTGATCCCGCCCATTTGGCTCAGCGTATTCTTTCTGGCCGCAGGCCTATTGTTTAGTTATTTAACAAGAAAAACAAAAAGGGCTTGGATTTTCATCTCGCTGTTAACGCTCGGGGCTATTGGGTTTACATATAGTGTGGATTACGCATTCAACAATATTTTGGAAGACCGTCATCGCAACCGGATCAATATTTTATTGGGGAAAATGGAGGACCCTCAAGGGGTTGGATATAATACGGAGCAGAGTAAAATCGCCATTGGCTCTGGCGGATTTTTAGGCAAGGGATTTTTAAACGGTACGCAAACGAAATATGATTTCGTTCCAGAGCAGAGTACTGATTTCATCTTTTGCACGGTGGGCGAAGAATGGGGCTTTCTAGGATCCTTTGTGGTGATCGCTCTATTTGTGGCGTTAATTCTTCGGGTAGTATATATCGCTGAGCGGCAGCGTTCCAATTTTAGTCGGATCTATGGCTATTGTTTGGCTTCAATACTATTCATTCACTTTGCCATTAATATTGCCATGACCATTGGCTTAGCGCCGGTGATTGGGATCCCCCTGCCGTTTTTCAGCTATGGAGGGTCGAGTTTATGGGGCTTCACTATTTTACTGTTCACTTTCATTAAGCTGGATGCCTATCGGATGACGATATTGCGGTAATAACGGATCCGGCATATTGAACTGAAAGAGGTGTGAAGTTGACATCGTGCCGTGAGGCGCAAAGGAAAAATGGCACAAAAAAGAAAATGCCCCAATCGAATCATCGAATGGGGCATCCTTATAATGTGGGCGAACGTTTATTGAAAGCTTGCGCGATTATCAACAATCGTTGCCTTAGATTTTAGCGTTTCGAACACTTCTGAGTTCACTCGGCTTACGTACTGATTAGCGATTTGCTGAATCTGCGTGTCGTAATTCTCTTGTGGAGTCGCTTCGGTTCGATTAGTAACCTCAATCATAATTACTCCCGTGTTACCGATGATCGGCTTAGAGAGTGTGTTTAACGGCAATCCAGAAGCGATGGCGGCAACCAATGGCTCCGTACCTACTCCTTGAATACTATTATTCGCAAAAGTAACTCCGGCAATGGTATTTACCTGAACCCCTAATGATTGTGCTAAATCGTCTAAATTAGTAGCCCCTTCCATTTCCGATTTAATCATTTCGCCTTTCTTTTCGCGGCGCACGCGACCATCAATTTGTGCACGAACATCATCGATAGCAGCAAATCCTTCTTCGCGAATTCTTGTTAGGTAAACCACGACTACTTGATTCGATAAGTCGAAGATATTAGTCGCTCCTTCTTCATTGTCTTCGTTGAATGACCAACGAACAATCTGACGGCTTCCAACAAGTCCAGGAACGGTTTTATCTAATGGACGCAGGTTTGTCGCTGGACGAACTTCAGCGCCGAGTTCAGCCGCTTTGGCGCGGAATTCCTCTAAAGTGCTTCCGCTTCCGGCAAGACTATTACTTTCGGCGTAAATGCGATCTTCCGTTTCGTTTGAAGGCAAAATACGCATATCCAATACGCCTACTTTGGCTACTGGGGAATTCCCTCCTTGATCGGTGATTTCAATAATGTGGAAACCAAATTGAGTAATAACTAAGCCGATATCTCCTTTTTCGTTATTGAAAACGTAATTATTGAAGTTTGCTGCCATAGTACCTGGCTGGAACCAGTCCAAGTCTCCGCCTTTCGTTTTTGTAGGTCCGTCCGAATATTGAGCTGCAAAATCAGCAAATTGACCTGGGGAAGCTTTAACCACTTCAAATAGGCTATCGGCCAAGGCTTGAGCAGCTTGTGGCGTGCGAACCACTTCTGGTGCCGCGCGCTCAGCACCTTGGTAAGCGATTAGAATATGACGCGCTCGAACTGAATCGGGCTGAGTGCTTTTCTCAATTAACTTAACAGCGCGGTAGAAGTCTCCATCGCGGTAAGGACCGTAAATGTACCCAGGTTCGTTCGCGAACATCAATGAGTCGTACTGCGCATCTAATTGACCTTCACGGAAATACTGACCAAAGTATCTGCTTTGCTCGCTATTCGCATTGATAAATGCCGAATCGTCGTCCGTATTGACAAACCCTAGAATCGTATCGTTTTGATTGGTTTCCGAATTATATACGATTTGATCGACCATCATTTCATTGAAATTGGCCGCTGCTGCAGCTACATCCTCTTCCGATGGTTGGATGTTAAATACAACGTACTCAATGTCGCGTCCTTCTTCTTGTTCAAAAAGATCTTCTTTGTTTGCGCTGTAATATTTCTTGATGTCTGCATCAGAAACCGTAATTGAGCTATCATTAATTGCCGTGTACGGACGAAAGACCAAACGAATATCGTTCCGTGTGTTGCGCTCTTCGTATTGAATTTGCCCTTCTAACTTGGTGGCTGCAAGTCCTTTGGTAATTAAACCATTGTACTTATTCTGGATTTGAGTATCCAATAACTGCTGCTCAAAATTGATCCAGTTTTCCCACTCTGTCTGCACATCGGGATTTGTAGAACGTTGCTCTTCTAAAAGTGCGATGTATTGCTTAATACGCTCTGGATCAAATTGACCAGATTCATTCTGGAATCCCTGAATAGACGTAACGCTTGGATTTGTGATGATAACGTCCCAAAGCTCTTCGGAGGTTACTTGAATTCCCAACTCTTCGTATTGAGCTTCCATGATGCGTTCACGGAGTAATTCGTCGTACGTTAAATCGAGAAATTGATCTCTTGATGATTGCGTTAATCCGGCATCTCCTGAACTAGCGATATAAGCGTCGATACGTTCTTGAACCCGAGTAAAGAACTGCTGTGAACTTATCTTTTCACCATTCACTTCGAGAATAGTGTTTACATCACGTTGCAGAACGGATCCTCTAGAACTTAAGAGGTCGGTCAGAATAAAGGCAAGCATGGCGAATCCCACGATTCCGATCAATAAACCGGAGCGCTTGCGGATGTTCTGTAATGTGGCCATTCTTATGGTTTTAAATTAAGGCCACGAAGATACAAGTATTGAAACAATTTTGAAACCCCTATTCTTCCTCTTTTATTCTCAAGATAACTTCCTCAATTCGAGTGTTATGAGAGTCCTTTATCGTGAAAATAAAGGGGTTGATTACGATCACGTCATCCTTTTCTGGAATGCTTTCGTAATGATGAGTAATTAGACCCGATAGGGTTTCGTAGAATTCAGACTCTGGAAGGTCCAATTTGTACTTTTCATTCAGGTAATCAATTTCAAGTCGCGCACTAAAAATATACTTGTTTTTAGAAATCTGCTCTTCTGTCAAATCTTGACGATCGTGTTCATCTTCAATTTCGCCAAAGATCTCTTCCATCACGTCTTCAATGGTGATTAGGCCGCTCGTTCCTCCAAACTCATCGAGAACAATGGCCAAACTTTTGCGTTCGCGAATAAGTAAATCGAGTACTTCAGATGCCAACATCGATTCGGGTACCACGGATAGGGGCAACAAAATTGTTCTTATTTGCTTGGGCTTTTTAAACAGCTCAAAGCTGTGAACATAACCGATTATATTGTCTAAGCTTTCCTTGTAAATCAAGATTTTCCCGAACCCCGTTTCAATAAACTTTTGTCGAAGATCTTCGATTGATTCCGACACTTCCATGGCCACTAGTTCAGTTCTGGGAACCATACACTCACGCGCTTTCACCTTTCCAAAGTCGAGTGCGTTTTGGAAAATCTGAACTTCGTTCTCTACGTCTTCGGTATTGTCTTGATCTTCCGTGTGCTTCCGAACGTANNNAAAGTCGAGTGCGTTTTGGAAAATCTGAACTTCGTTCTCTACGTCTTCGGTATTGTCTTGATCTTCCGTGTGCTTCCGGACATAGTTGTCGAGGTCGACACGACTAAACATCGGTTTTTCATCGTCCATATCCGCTCGAAAGAGCGTTTTTAAAATGAAACGAGAAATGGCCATTACGAAGCCAACTACCGGAAACAAGAGATAGTAAATAAGTAAAACGGGAAGCGCAAAGCCGCGAAGGAGTTGGTTAGAATACAGCGCGAAAATTGCCTTAGGCACGTATTCTGCCATGATTAAAATAATCAAGGTAGAGACCAATGTTTGAATCAACAAAACAACAAATTCACTTGAAATCCATTGAAGCAAAAGCGGTTCCATCCACTTGGCCATGAACATACCGTAAATAACCAAAGCGATATTATTTCCAACGAGCATAGTCGCTATGAAGCGGCTGGGCTGACTCATAAGATGAGAAAGCAGTCTAGACGCAAAGTCGCCTTGCTTATTCTGTAATTCTATTTGGAGTTTGTTCGAGGATACATAGGCAATCTCCATCCCGGAAAAAAAAGCCGAGAAGAGAATAGATCCGAGAACGATAGCAATGAGCGTAGTAATCATTAATTATGCCCGATCGTTGCGGTCTTGCCGACGCGATTCCATACGGATGCGCTGTTTTCGACGAAACCAATACATAAAGATAGCCAAAACGATGAAGCCAGCGAAAATCCATTTTTTATCACCCGGAGTGTTCCAAAGTCGGATCACTTCTACTACAGAAACTGCAGCAATTACGAGCCACATTATTTCTATCACTTTAATTGCTGCTTTCATCTTCTGTTAGGTCTATTATTCCGGCCGGCTTCATGATTTTATACCAAGAGAAAGTCTGATTGGCTTCTAATCCGTATCCGGTAAGTTGTTCGTTTTCGGTGGTAATACGCACAAATTCTTCTGTGAAAATAAGCTTTTCTTGCTCTTTCCAAATAAGCTTTTCTGTTTGTAGTTTTTCCCCTTTTTCGTTGATCACGACTACATTCTTCTGTGCTTCGGTAATCCCTTTGTTCGGATATTGGATGGCGTACTCCCCCGAAAGTTCCGTAGTAACAGCACCGCTATCGTTGTAAAACAGAACGCGCATACCCTTTGGATATTCGGTATAGGGGTCTTCCAAAGAAGCATATCGAATGATTTCCGGTGCGTTTAGTTTTAAGCGAATATGTCCGCTATCGCTATATAGCACTTCAATATCAAAGGCTTCTTCGTCGGGAACCGCTACGGGTGTTTCTTGTTCGAGTAATTCAGGCTTGGGCTTGACACAAGAAAAAAGCATTGCACCCAAAAACAGGGATGCAATGCTTCTCACTAAATAAGTCTTTACGCGCACGGTTACTCGCGGTCTGGGAAACGCACAGTTGCCGTTTCGTTTATCCAGCACCCCACTTGAACACTCGTCTCCTCATGCTTCCCAAAATTAAACGCAAGTGTAAATTCAGGAGCATACTTACTGTAGGTACTGATACGAGAATTTGCTCTTTCCGCAGAACTCGGATCGATGCTTTTCGCATAGTAGTACTTGTCTAAAGCCGCCCAGTAAACTGTTTTAACCTCAAATTCATTGCTTCCACAACCCTTAGTTGCCGCATACAAATCTCCTATAAGAATGTATGGATCGCCCCAACCTGAGCGGTCGGATGCCGCCTTAAGTGCAAAGGTGCGGGCCGAGTTCGTGCTCCCAAGTTTTTGATAAGCTTGTGCTAATTTCAAGTTCGTTTCAGCTCTTCTATTGGCGTTAGTATCTTTAGATGCGGCCAATTGGTAGTACTGAGTAGCTTTCGTCCACTCCTCGCGACTCATACTCATGTTACCCATCAAGATTCCGCTTTCTACTCCAGGGTTCAACGAGAATAATTGCGCGGAAATCTTGAAGTAAATATCGCTGTCTTGACAGTCTTTACGTTCAAGCAAAGCTGCATTTCGAGCAAGACGGTATTCATCAGCGGCGTAGTTATCGAAGGCTTCATCTAACAAAGGAACCAAGTCATCACATTCGAACAACGGACCTAACATTCCGTCAATTCCAGAACGAGCCTGCTCGTAGTACTTCATGTACTTTTCTTCACCAAATTCAAGGTTGTAATCGATAATACCCATTGTATTTTGGTACAAGTCGATCAATTCAAATTTATCGATGCTATCGGCATTGTACATCAATGCACCGGCTTTAACATAGTTGAAAAGATCTGATGCACCTGTCTCATTTCCATCTACTGATACCGCAGACTTCAAAAGCACATAGGCCTCTGGAAACGCCTCTTTAGAGCGGTAATCCATTAATACATCCGCTTTTTGGCTTTGGATATAGGTTTCTTGACCTGGGAAGTATTTGTTGCGCATATCGTACATCATCAGTAAGGTATCCACTAATCCCGCTTCCACCGCAGCGTTGTCTTTATTTGCTTTAAGCTTTTCTTTTAGCAAACGCGGTCCGATGATGTAGATGTTCTTACTTGACTCAGGACAGTTATCAAACGTCCATTTCCAAGGTTTGTAGGCATCGGCGTAGTTCTTCGCTTTGTAGAACTCGTAAAAGACCGAAAGCTTTTCAGAACACATTAAACTGTCTGCTCCGTAGCTCTGCGCTTTTACATTTGAAATCGAAAGGCTTAAAACAAGGGCCATCCCCAGGATGATCTTCTGTTTCATTTTATGAATTTTTGAGTTTAATCTATTTTTCTTTTTGAAAACCACTTATCGTTTAAGGTAAGCCCAACAGTAAATCGGGAATATCGTTCACGAATCAAGCTATTTTCAAGGGTTCCTTTTTGACCGAGCTGCACACCAAAGTTCAAAGTAGAGAGCGATTTATTCAAGAACGGTAAAGCTACTCCAAAGGTCATGCCAGCATCGTTAATCGCTACATCATTTATTTCAATATTGGTTGCTCCGTAATAAAATCCGGCACGGTACTGAATGCGTTTCCAATAACTCCCCACTGAATTCCAATCGGGTGTCCAGTATCCACCAAGAGCAATTCGGAAGCTATTGCTCAGTGTGTCTCCCAATCCGAGTCGATTGTACTGACTCCAATTCTTGAATTGATAATCCGCTCCAAAAAACCAAGAGTTATACTTTCCAAAACCGACACCAAAGGATCCTTCGGCCGGATAAACAATACTTCCAATTACTTCGTCAATGCTTTCAAGAGTATCCTTGATAAAAACGTTCCCTAATATAGATCCTGAATAGCTGAAACTCACAAAATCGCTTTGCACTTCTAACTCCTGTTCTGGCCCGAGATAGAGTCCGGCCGTCAAATATTTCCCGTTCTTCAAAGAAGCCTTGTACTGAATACCATAGGTTAGGTAGAAATTACTGACTCGAAGCGTGTTTTGATCCTGGGTATTAAAGTATCCTGTTGAGTCGAATTCAACGGCATTCACGCGGTCTTGTCGGCCGAAGATATAGTTCAAATTCACGCCTATACTCAAGCCTTTGATCGGCATATAGGCCAATCCGGACGTAAATATGTTCACTCCTCCCGTTCCATTGTAAAAGTAGTTCACCCCTCCAATGCTGTCGATTTCATCTTTCGCGGAAAGGTTATAACCAAGGGTAGTGTATGGGTATATAGTAAAACCGGCTCCGAATTTCTCACCTAATGGCAAGCCGATGGCAATATGATTCAAATTGGTCGAATTGTTCGTCTCGCTCAGCGTTTCGGTCTCAATAAGCGTGTAGTTTTGAATCGCTCCAATTTCAAAAGAAGTCATACGCAAATGTGCGTAAGAAGCTGGGTTATTCGGATTCACATGAAGGGAATCGATCATCGGAGTCATGAGTCCGCCCATTTGTTGGTTCTGACCTAGACCATAAAACTGCACTTCGCCCGGTCCAAACCGCGAATACGGACTAACAGAGTTCGTTTGGCTCCATGCCCTCCCTACCGGGAGGATGGCCAACATCACAAAAAGTACCTTATAAAGTATCTGCATTGTACCCAAAAATCTCATTCAGTCCACGCAGCACGTGAAATGGGTCGGCAAAGATGCCCATTTTTTCAGTCGATTCAAAGCGGTGCGCATCACCGCCGGTTAAAATAACGTTAAGTTGTTCCGATTGGTGCCTTTGATGGTCAATGAATCCTTTAATCTCTAATTCCCAGCCCTTTATAGCTCCGGCCAACATCGATTGATTGGTTGATTTACCCGGCCAAAGGGGTGCTTCATTGGTTTCGTCGACAAGCGGAAGTCGTTGGGTAAAATGATTCATCGCTGCCAGACGCATTTTAAGCCCCGGACTAATCGCTCCTCCACAGTAGGTTCCCCTTTGTATTAGCTCGTAGGTAACGCAGGTTCCACAGTCTATCACTAAGGTATTTTCGTTGGGGTATTTTGCGTTTGCGGCAACGGCCGCCGCAATTCTATCTACGCCCAGGGTATCTGGCGTATCGTAGGAAATAGTTAAAGGAACCGGGGTGGCATTGGTAATTTCCATGGTTTTCCATCGGGCCGATAGGCCCTGAACATAAGGGCTTAAGGAAACTCCGGTAGATGCCAATGCAATAGCATCAAAAGTGTATTCGGAAAGAAATTCGATCAACGAGTCGATCGAAAGCATTGCCTCGCGCTTCGACCATTTCAATTCTTTCTTCTCAAAAAGGCCCATTTTAAGGCTCGTATTTCCGAAATCGAGTACAATGGTTTTCATGGGTTTCGCGCTTGCGACACGAAGATAACGATTTTCACGGGCGGGTATTTGGATTATGTATGAATAAAGAATTACATTTGCGCCCTTCAATGTTGGTACCATAGCTCAGGTGGTAGAGCAAAGGACTGAAAATCCTTGTGTCCCTGGTTCGAATCCAGGTGGTACCACAAAAAAAACCGTTCCGAGAAATCAGAACGGTTTTTTTATTTCTTATTGGGCAGTGGGATTTCTAATTCCGGAACAAATTAATGCTCCCTGTGCGCTCCTCCTCGCCTGGCGGACGAATAATGTAGTAGTACGTTCCTTCGGCACAATCGCTGCCCGTGTTATTCACTTTTCCGTTCCAACAGCCATTATCACCGTTCGAGCTACATTGTTGACCATAATTAGAACTCGAGAATACCGTGTTCCCCCATCGGTTATAAATATAAACCTCGGTATTCGGAAACTTGTCTAAATTCTCAATGTAGAAGTAGTCATTCATTCCGTCCATATTCGGTGTAAACACGTTGGGCACCTCAAATTCACAGATTTGCGTAGTAATGGTTACTTCCACTGAATCCGAAGAACCGCACTCATCAAATGCCAAGGCCAAAAAGGTTTCATTTCCTTCCACGGCATCATATACAATTGTCGTGCTATCAGAGACTAAATTTCCATTTTGATACCATCCAAAAGTAACGGCACCGCCACCTCCGGACACGTTCGCCGTGAGGACCTGCTTATCGCCGTCGCACAACTCGTAGTTGGTTGTTGGCACATTCACTTCTAATGGATTCACGTCAGAAAGCAATTCAATTCGAATCGAATCAACAATGGTCAATCCAATACACGCATCCGTCATGGTAACTACATAAGTAGTACTTGTGGCCGGTGTATCGTATAAATCAAAGCCCGTATGGGTATTTCCATTGTAGGTCCAATTAAAACTTATTGGAGCTACTCCGCCTGTCGGCTGGAAATACAGGTATAAATCTTGCGGGCCGCATAACGTTTGATCGGGTGACTTGTTCCCCAGTTTCAAAGAGTCAATGTCTCTGAGTAACAAGTTAATTTGAACCGGTTGAAAACCGGCACAAGCATCCTGAAAAGGAAATTCAATGATCACGCTTTCGTTTGGCTCGTCAATTCCATCCCAAAGGCCCGTTACCGTAAAGGTAACACTGTCTTGTCCTGCCGGAATCAATAATGAACTCGGGGTAATAACGTAATCCAAACCAAAGGTCGCCGTACCCGAAAGAGTATACGGAACAATAGAGTCGTTAGGTGTTACGCGATTAAGTTTCACGGTAATGAGCGCATCGCCGCATCCCTCTAAAATAGTAGTATCGTTCTCAGCAAAAGCGGAAGTAGATACCGAGGTCAACGTGGCGCCATTTGAAGAAAAGCTCGCCGCTTCTAAAAACACTCCCGAATCATAGGAGAAATCGCCTGCATCAGCAATGGCAATTTTAATAGTATACGTTTGGTTGCAAATAACATTGGCGATTGCCAACATGGGGGTTGTAAATGCGTCGTATTGAACGCTTGTTCCACCGGTGTTATCCACATAAAATTGATTGTTTACACCAATATTCACGTTATCAATCGTAACGGGCGTGGTTGTTCCGGGAATTAGGGCTACGTTTTGATCAACGTACATACCCCCCGCAGGATTGGGGCCCGAAATGAAAAAGGCGAAGACGTCATTAAAGCTCGAATTCACAAACTCGGGATATTCTTCAGACCCAAAAACAAAACGAAAACTCGCCGTATCGCTTTCCGGCACAAAATCAAACTGTAAAATAGACGCGTCGTTTGTAGGTTGGGTTGTTAACGCATCAAGCAGCGGAAAACCGGGGGCATTATTAACGGTTCCTGCTCCACCTTGATTATTCGGCCCAATGGCATTAATTATATCTCCCGAAGTAATAACAATTCCGCTATCTAGTCCAATGTTTGAGTTCACGCCATTAAAAAAACCGATGGCGTTCGGCGTTCCCGTAAAAGAAATATTGCTTGCAACAATGCCCTGACCCAGTAGTACGTCGTTCACTAAATAGGTCGGCGTATTAAATGGGGCGGCATTTGTAGTCGTCAATTGCGCATTCGCAAGAAAGCTGCAAAATGACAACATGATAACCATTAAACCTTTTTTCATACTTATCTAATTAACTGCACATAGCCTGTATAAACAGGTCGATCGGGCTCTAAAGGTAATTCTAATTCAATCGTATACACATAGGTACTTTGAACGGCTTGTCCGCCATCGGGCATCGTTCCATCCCAAGGCTCATTAACATCCTCCGTACTGTACACTAGGCTTCCCCAGCGCGAATAAATTTGCATCTTATACCCACTGAATCCTTTACCCTGACCTCCAAAGTAATCATTCTTTCCGTCGTTATTCGGAGAAAAAGCATTTGGAACGTAAAAATAGAATTCTGAAATAACTTCTACAGATTCAGAATAACTATCGAAACAGCCATTGGCACTGTACGTATTCAGAGTAACCAAATAAAATCCCGATTGATCATAGCTGTGTGTCGGTTCAAAATCGGTACTGATAGAGCCATCTCCAAAATCCCATTCATAGCTGGCTGCACCTATTGAATTATTGCCGAAGCCAATTTGTTGATTCGTTAATTGAGTACTGATAAACTCCGCCTGCGGCGGGAATTCCACCGTGATGTTCACTTGTTCCGTTACTTGATTTCCACATGCATCGCTAATATCGATACCTAAAATGGTACTTGCGGCGGGCGTGAAAACAGTCGTTGTATCCGAACTACCCGTACTCCAGGTAATACTCAATGGAGGGTAACCTCCACTGATATTTGCAACGGAAGTAATCGTTTCACCCAAACAAATAAAAGCGCTGTCTAATCCGACCGATAAGGGCGGATTTGTAGGCACCGAAATAGTAAAGGTATCTGTGGCAATTTGCGTGTCGCAGGTATCGCGCACCTCTACAATGTACGTGGATGTGACGGCCGGACTAAAAACCCGAACCGAATCGATACTTCCATCGTCCCAGAGGTACCTGAAGTAGCCAAAACCTCCCGAACCCTGCGCTTGAATAGTGATTGAATCTCCCGGACAAGTGAGCGCAGTGTCGGGTATGTCCGCTATTAGCACCTCGGGCTGATCCAAGATGGTCAGTTCAATGGTATCAGAAGGATAAACAGTACAACCCGTAACAATAGAGTCCGTATAAATGATAAGTGTTTCAACTCCTTCCGGGATACCATCAAAGAAAGAAACAAAAGGCAACAGAAAATTGGCACTATCGGGTAACATGAAAATGGTATCGGGCAGCAAGTTATAATCAACTCCATTAGTGGCCGTACCCGCAAAATTTAGCGGAATCACGAGGGTATCGTTTAAGGAACCGGTGCGATTTAACTCAATAAACGCCGAACCACAACTTTCAATCAACGCCGTGTCTGAGAGTCCGGCCGTGAAACTCGCTATGGTATTAATTGTGAGGGTTGGAGAAGTAAAACTACCCGCTTCAATAAAAACTCCCGAGTCTAAAATTCCGTCTCCAGCATCCGCTATTCCCATTCGGATCGTATAGGTAGCTCCACAAACTACATACGCTTCTGCCTGCATCGGAATGGTAAACCCGTCGTACTGGATCGTGACTCCACTTCCGGCAGCAGCACAGTTATAAGAAGGCGCGCAAGCCGTATTGCTGGGCTCATTGCAAATGTACTGTGCAGAAAAGTTCTGGCAATTTAAGGTGTTAATTGTAACAGGCACAGTTGTAGCGCCAATATTGGCCAAGTTTGTATTGGTGTACATTCCTCCAGCTGGGTTTGGCCCTGTTAACAGAAAAGCGAAAACGTCATTCACGCTTCCTCCTACAAACTCGGGGTACTCCTCAGATCCGAAAACATAATTAAAGCGTAAGGTGTCGCTTTGCGGAACAAAATCAAATTCAAGAATGGCAGCGTCAAAAGTATTAAACCCAGAATAAGCCGTTAAATCGGGGTCTCCAGGCATACCATTGGCTCCTGTTTGACCCGTATTCGTATTGGGGCCAATAGCATTGGTGATAAAACCGGAGGTGATCACAATACCTGAGTCAATCCCAATATTGGAATTCGTTCCATCAAAATAGCCGATGGCGGCAGGCGCCCCAGTATAGGTCCAATTACTCGTTTGTACTCCGCCTCCTACCAGCACATCTTCAACTAAATACTGGGCGGTATTAAAGGGAGCGTTGTTATTGACAACCAGCTGCGCCTTTCCCAAAAAAGGAAGTGTCAACAGAACTAAAAGGGTAGTTAATCTTTTATACATAGCATATCCGCCCGAGAGGGCGCTACAAAAGTAACGAAATATCTTGTCCTCGGGTTGGTAAGTAGCCGATAGAACTTATAACTTCGAGGCTTAATCACTGAATTATAGTTTATGTCTAAGGTTGAAGAATATATTAAAGAGAATAAAGAACGCTTTTTAGAGGAATTACTAGACCTCTTGCGAATTCCTAGTATCAGTGCCGATCCGGCCTATGAAAAAGACGTTTTGCACTGTGCTGAAGTAGTAAAAACAAGCCTTGAAGCGGCCGGTGTGGATTTCGCTGAAATTTGCGAAACCAAGGGCTACCCGATTGTTTACGGTGAAAAACTGATTGATCCGAACCTGCCGACTGTTCTGGTTTACGGCCACTACGATGTGCAACCCAGCGACCCAGACGAACTTTGGGATTCTCCGGCTTTTGAACCAGTTATAAAGAAAACAGATAAGCATCCCGACGGAGCTATTTTTGCCCGTGGAGCATGTGACGATAAAGGACAAATGTTTCTTCAAGTCAAAGCCTTTGAAGCGTTGGCTAAAACGGGCGAACTTCCTTGCAACGTCAAATTCATGATTGAAGGTGAAGAAGAAGTAGGATCGGATAGCTTGGGCGATTTCGTGGCATCGAACCGCGAAAAACTGAAAAATGATATTATTCTGATTTCCGATACCGGCATGTTGGCGAACGACACTCCGAGTATCACAACCGGATTGCGGGGATTGAGCTATGTGGAAGTTGAAGTGACCGGACCCAACCGCGATTTACACAGCGGGCTTTACGGCGGGGCCGTGGCGAATCCGATCAATATTTTGACGCAAATGATTACTTCGCTGCAAGATGAGAATAACCGAATTACAATTCCTGGGTTCTATGATAAAGTCATTAACCTCAGCGACGACGAACGCGCTGATATGGCTCGCGCTCCTTTCAATTTAGAAGCGTACAAAGAATCGCTAGACCTTACGGATGTGCACGGAGAAACGGGATACGTAACTATGGAGCGCAATTCTATTCGCCCCACTTTAGACGTCAATGGAATTTGGGGAGGTTACACAGGTGAAGGAGCCAAAACGGTGATTGCCAGCAAGGCCTCTGCTAAAATTTCCATGCGCTTAGTACCGGATCAAGACCCAGATGAAATTACGCAACTCTTCATGGATCATTTTGTCTCTATTGCACCGAAAAGCGTTCGTGTTAAGGTAACACCGCATCACGGAGGTCACCCATATGTAGCGCCTACAAATACACCGGGCTACATGGCCGCAAGCAAAGCCATGGAGAAAACATTTGGAAAAACGCCCGTTCCTGTTCGGTCAGGGGGAAGCATTCCGATTGTGAGTCTTTTCGAAAAAGAATTAGGTTCAAAAAGTATACTTCTCGGTTTCGGACTCGACAGTGATGCCATTCACTCACCGAACGAGCATTTCGGATTATTTAATTTTTACCGAGGCATTGAAACGGTTCCCTATTTCTACAAAGAATTCGCAGCTTTAAAGTAGAAGTATCAATAACCTTTCTGGCGTAATTCCAGAACGGGTGGTAAAGTTTCTTGAGGCAATTGGCAGGCGCCTTCTTCGCATAAGTAGAAGAGCGTTTTTCCATCTAAGTATCTGTTTTTAAGCAAGGGAAGATTGCTTTCTACGGCGCTACCGGCAATGAGTACGTTGGGCAGGTAATGCATATTCAGCATTTTATTTTTCTCCTGGGCCTTCGGCCCGATGAGGGCCAGTTCATAAAATGGGCCCAGCTCAAACATGTACAAACGCAACCAATTGGAGTACCCTTCCGGATAACGCTCCATTTGAGGCTCAATGGCCCTTGTCATGAGCTTAGCCGTATCGCGGTAAGCCTTTCGGTCGAGGTGGTAGCTCAAGCGGAACAATTGATGCGCCATTACGGAATTTGAAGCCGGAATTACATTGTCGCTTGATTCGATGGACCGAGCTACCAACGCTTCACTCTGATTTGAGGTGTAGAAAAAGAGTCCGCTTTGATCCGAGTAAAAATGGTCGAAACAGTACAGCACCCATTGATTTGCTTGTGTTAAATATGCCGGGTCAAAAGTCGCTTCGTACAAATCTAAAAAGGCTTTGGCACTGAAGGCATAATCGTCGAGGAAACCATCAATAGTGGAAACGCCTTCTTTAAACGTATGTGCTAATCCGCCCGAATCTTGACCTTGTGTTTGAAGAATCCATTGGGCCGTTTTTTTCGCCTGAACAAGGTATTCTTCCTGATCGAACGACTGATAGGCTTTAACCAAGGCGCTAACCATCATGGCATTCCAAGCGGTCAGCGACTTGTCGTCGAGTCCGGGCCGTTCTCGATTCGAACGTGCCTTGAGGAGCGTTTTTATAGCATCGTGCCGAAGGCGCTGAAACTTTTCATCGGC
This sequence comes from Flavobacteriales bacterium, assembly GCA_965658225.1. Classification (GTDB taxonomy): domain Bacteria; phylum Bacteroidota; class Bacteroidia; order Flavobacteriales; family ECT2AJA-044; genus ECT2AJA-044. The sequence goes on from CBFHRK010000013.1 coordinate 24,561, forward strand.
AGAGGAACGAACCAAAATGTAGTTTCCCTCCCATTTTTCTTTTGGAGCAATTGTATAGAATTCGGCGAACTCCTCCCAATCGGATTCCGGAATTAAGGTGCGCAATTCTTCTTCGGACCACACGTAAAATGCGCCTTCCTCACCTTCGCTATCGGCATCTAAAGCACTGAAAAAACTGGCGCTTTTGGTGTCGTACATCTCGCGCAGAGCAAATTCAATACTTTGCTCTACTACCTGCTTGTACAGTGGATCCGGTTTTTGACGAAAAGCCAGTGAATACAGCTCGATTAATTGGGCGTTGTCGTATAGCATTTTTTCAAAATGGGGAACTTTCCAGTCTGTATCGGTGGAATAACGCGCCCAACCGCCTCCAATTTGATCGTAAATTCCGCCGAGCGCCATAGCCTCTAGCGTATGATGAACGTGGTCGAGTGTTCGTTCGTCGTTGGCCTCGGAGCCGTAGTGAAGCAGAAACTCGTAATTCGTTGGCAAGGGGAACTTGGGTGCGCGGTTACTGCCTCCTTTTTCGAGGTCAAATCGGGCCGACCAGCTTGCCACGCGTTCATCTAGAAAGGCACGCGACGGCGCTAAGGGATCTGTGGGTCGTTCTATAAGCTCCATGGTTCTTACTCCCGCCGTTAGGCGGTCGGCATACTCCACCGCCTTATCGGGCTGGTTCGTCCATAGATCAGAAACTTGCTCTAATGAATTCACCCATTGATCTTTCGGGAAATAAGTGCCACCCCATATCGGGCGGCCATCGGGCAATGCCACACAATTGAGCGGCCAGCCTCCACGCTGGGTCATGAGTTGAACCGCATTCATGTAAATTTGATCTACGTCCGGCCGCTCTTCGCGATCGACTTTGATACAGATATAATGCTCGTTCATGACTCGGGCCACAGCGGTATCTTCAAAACTTTCCTTTTCCATCACGTGGCACCAATGGCATGAGCTATAACCAATGGATATTAAAATGAGTTTGTTTTCGCGTTTCGCCTGCTCCAAGGTTTCTGAATTCCAAGCCTTCCAGTTGACCGGGTTATGGGCATGTTGCAGCAAATAAGGCGATGATTCTTCGATTAAGGCGTTGGTATAGGCGGGGTTTGAATCTTGAGACATGCATGCGCTATTAAAGAGTACAATCAGGATAACAATAAATCGATGAGTCATGTTTCGAAGATAGGACTTTAACAGAGGCTTAAAGATTCGCGAACATTCAATTGGTGTGTTTCGCTCATTTTCGCCCTCAGATTTATGGACTCCTTTTTCACCCTTATTGTAATTGCTTTAGTATTGTTGGCGGCCACCGATTTAATCGTTGGTGTGAGTAACGATGCGGTGAACTTTTTAAACTCTGCCATAGGCTCTAAAGTAGCCAGCAGAACCACCATAATGATCATTGCCAGTTTAGGCATTTTTATTGGTGCCACCTTCTCATCAGGCATGATGGAAATTGCCAGAAAAGGTGTTTTTAATCCAGAGCTCTTCTCCTTTGCCGAAGTAATGATCGTGTTTGCCGCCGTTATGATTACCGATATTCTGCTGCTCGATTTATTCAACACCTTCGGTCTGCCCACCTCAACCACCGTTTCAATAGTTTTCGAGTTACTAGGTGCTTCGGTGCTCATGGCCCTTTTAAAAGTGAATCGAAACGCCGAACCCATCATTGAATTAGCGAGCTACATCAATACAGAGAAAGCTTTTCAAATAATGGGCGGAATATTGCTTTCGGTTGCGATTGCTTTTACGGTCGGACTCATAGTGCAGTATTTATCGCGAACGCTATTAACCTTTCACTACGAGAAAACCATTCGTGGTTGGGGCAGTATTTGGGGTGGGTTCGCCATGAGTCTGCTTACCTATTTTCTTCTAATTAAAGGCCTTAAAGGCGCTAGTTTCGTTGGTGAAGGAACCATCAACTTTTTAACGAATAACGGATTCCTGATTATTGCCTCAAGCGTGGTTCTTTGGGTGGGAATATTTCAGTTGCTTATCGCCTTCGGCGTGAATGTACTCAAGGTGATTGTACTCTTCGGAACTTTTGCACTGGCAATGGCCTTTGCCGGAAACGACTTGGTCAATTTCATTGGTGTTCCGATTGCGGGAATAGAGAGCTATTTCTTCTGGACAGAATCGGGAATAGCCCCATACGACTACACTATGGAGCTTTTAGCTCGCCCCGTTAAAACGAATACCTGGTGGTTATTAACGGCCGGACTAATAATGGTGGCAACCTTGTGGTTTTCAAAAAAGGCGCAATCCGTCACGGAAACCGAAGTTAATTTGGGGCGCCAAGATAACGGAGCTGAACGTTTTGATCCTACTTGGCTGGCCCGAAAAACGGTTTCGTTTGGAAGGGCTTTAGGGCGATTCCTTGAAGAAATTGTACCCGAAACCACCTTGAGAAAACTAAATATTCGTTTTCGTTATGCCCAAGTACCTGTGGATACGGGAGAAGCATTTGACTTGGTGCGCGCTTCCGTTAATTTGACCATGGCCGCCGCCCTTATTTCATTTGCAACGAGTTTAAAGCTCCCACTTTCAACTACCTATGTTTCTTTTATGGTTGCCATGGGGTCTTCCTTGGCCGATAGAGCTTGGGATCGCGATAGTGCCGTTTATCGCGTCAGCGGAGTTTTGCATGTCATCGGCGGTTGGTTTGTAACGGCGGGAATTGCTTTTTTAGCTTCCGCCCTATTTGCCTACATCCTTTATAAATTCGAAATGTACGGGCTGATAGCACTATTGGTTTTAGTTGCAATCACCTTGTATAAAAGTCTAACCTACCATCGGAAAAGCAAGGAAAAGAAAAGTCAAGAGAGCCGACTCATTCAATCGGCCCGTTTACAACCGAACGAATTAAAGAATGCGCTGCGGTCCGAAATCACCAAGATGCTGCATAAAAATGTATCCTTCATGGAATCGGGATTACACGCTTTGTATAGCGAAGATCAGGAACGCATTAGAATCGCAAAAAAAGAAAACACGTTTTATACGGAAGAAGGAAATCAGCTCTTGCACGATCTGTTCCCCTTTTTAAAGCGTTCGATTGCCATGGTAGGTTCAGAAAAAGGACCTATTGTGCAGCTACTGGATTACTATCAAGATATAGTGCGATCCGTTGCGTTCAGTCTCTCTTCGATCGAAAGTCATTTAAACAATAGCCACACACCCTTAACTGAGGGTCAAATAGCTCAACTGATCCAATTGTGCTCGGGTTGGAAAGAATTAGTAGAAGGAGTCGATTTAACGAATGAAGGGCATGTAAGTGAACGAATAGCAAGTTTGAGTATTCAGAAGAAGGGACTCCACAAGCGAATCGACGGGTACATAAACGAGCATTTAAATCAGGTTCAAGAAAGACCTATGAGCATTCGAAATGCTCAACTCTACTTACTTCTACTGCAAGAATTAAAAGATTTGGTGGCTATTACGCCCCGGTTTGCTCGAGCCCTGAATCAGTTCTAGATTAACTTTTTCGGGAGGCCAGCAACAAACTCCTTAAAGTAATAAGGTTCAAAGTAGGCCGTGTCTTCAAAATTTCCGGAATCGAATTTCTTTTGGCCAAGGGCGGCCATATTGCGTGCGCTGGGGTACTCGATCAAGAATACATTGTTGTTCGAGCCAAGTGGTTCTTGCGCTTTGTCTGCTGCGTCTCCAATGAAAATTCTTTTACCTGAGCTGAATGCTTCAAATGACCTTGATTCAAGAATCTCGGCATGTACGGGTATCACGGAATCGAGCTGCTCATTAAAAACTTCGGCATAGGCTTCCATTCTTCGCGCGTCGATTAGCGGGATTACATGCGTTCCGTGCTCGAGTGCTTCTAATACTGACTTTGATTGTGCCAGCACTTCAGTGGTTCGAACAGAAAGCAGGGGTATTTGCAATGCATAAGCCAAGCCTTTCGCGGCGGAAACGCCAATTCGAAGTCCAGTGTAAGAACCCGGACCTCTACTGACAACGATGCCATCGAGCCGAGAAGGCTCTAGTTGGTTTCGCTTTAAAATTTGATCAATAAAAACGTGTAATTGTTCGGCATGTGAGTACCCTTCCGTGGCCTGCTCGACACAATCGAAAAGTACGCCGTCTTTGCCTAGGGCGACGGAACAATTTTTTGTTGCTGTTTCAAGATGAAGCAGCAAAGCCATTATTCTTCGTCGTTATCTCCCTTTCGGGACGATGACTCCCGTTCGACCGGCTCGTTATTGAGAAGGTCTTGAGAAACCGTTCTATAGGGTCCGGTAATTATTTCCGTGCTATCTGAAAGACCCTTTAGAATCTGGATGAATCGGTCGTCTTGAATTCCCGTTTTCACAGCGCTTACCATCGCCTTACCATTGTCGTAAATGAACACTACTTCGAAGCGCTCATCTGATTCATTAAAACGATTGCTCAGTCGAGTGGCCTCCGAAGAGGTATCTGCTCGTGTAGTTACCGCCTGAATGGGTACCGTTAGGATTTCGGTAGCCACTTCGGTAATAATATCTACCGTGGCGGTCATTCCGGGTCTGAACGGACTATTTCCATTCTTTTCTAAGTCTTTATAAGAATTGCGCAGAATGCGAATTTTGACTTCGTAATTCGTTACCTGATCGGCACTCACATTTGTGAGATTGGCCGAGCTGGCCATTTCTGTAACGACGCCTTTGAATTCTTTATCGAGGTAGGCGTCGACTTCAATATTGGCCGTATCACCGATGCTAACTCGAACTATATCGGATTCATTGACTTCAACCACTACTTCCATGTTATTCAAGTCGGCGATGCGCATGAGTTCAGTACCCTGCATTTGAATGGTACCAACAACACGTTCGCCCAGTTCCACATTCAAGGCTGAAATAGTTCCCGAATCGGGTGCGTAAATAGCGGTCCGACCTAAATTATCGCGGGCTTCTTTAAGCGTTGCTCGAGCACTGGCTACTTGAAACTCGGCGGACTCTACTTGGAGTCGAGCCACATCGTATGCCCGTTGAATTTGATCCCAATTAGCCGTGGAAATAACGCCTTGATCGTGAAGGGGTTTATTACGGTTGTAATTGCGTTCGGCTTCTACGAGCTGGGCTTTTGCGGAATTCAAATTTGCTTTACTTGTGTTCAGCGCGGCTTCGGAACGATCCACTGCTGCCTCGACCAAATCGGGGTTAATTTTCACGAGTAATTCCCCACGGTTCACTTTTTGACCCTCAACTACTGGGAGTTCCACAATTTCTCCGGATACTTCTGGAGCGAGTTTCACTTCTTTCTCGGGTTGAATTTTTCCACTTGCGCTCACGGTTTCAATAATGGTCCGTCGGTGCGCGAAATCAGTTTCAACTTTAACGGACTTCGTACCTCCGTACCAGCCCATTTTTTTGCCTGCAATTCCAACAATCATTAGAACTACAACCACTACAAGGACAATACGAACTGTTTTACTCATGACTATCGCAATTGTATATTTCCGTAATAGAATTCAAGCACACGAAGCTTAAATAAATAATCGTACTTGGCGCGGAGCATGGTTGATTCTGCTCGCGTCAAATTATTTTTTGCCACGTTGTAGTCCACTACGTTTACAACGCCGACGTTGTAGCGTTCTTCAGTATATTTAAAAGCCTCGCGGCTCGATTTTACCGATTTTTCACTTGCGTAAAAAGTCTCCAATGCGGCTACGGCATCGGCGTGGGCTTGTTGAATTCTTTGAAGCAATTGATTTTTCACTTGCTCGCGGTTATTAACCGAATTCAGGTAACGCAAATGCGCTCTATTCACATTGCTCTTGTTCTGGCGGCGATTCATAATGGGCACAGAAAGATTCAATCCGAGGCTCGTGTTCCAGTTGTTACTCAATTGATCCCCGAAGGTATTTTCTTCTCCCGTGATTGGATTGGTAGTCAATCTGTTTGTCCAAAAAGTTGAAAAATTACTTGAAGCTGATAAGCTCGGCATATAACCCGAAGAGGCCACTTTCTTTTCGAGTGAGGCACTCGATACGCGCGCTTCAGCAGCCGGTAAATCGGGTTGTGTATTTATTGCTGTTTGATAGATTTCGTAGGCCGAAATATTGAGTAAAGTTGCCTCCGGCATATCCAATTCTGGGCTTTCGATATCGAAAGTGGTATAATCTTCTAATTGCAAGCGCTGCGCCAACTGCAAAAGCCCGAGGTTTACATTATTCCGGGTGATGATTACATTTTGTTCTTCTTGTGCTAGCTGTGCTTCAATTTCGAAAAGCTCGCCTTGAGGGCTAGATCCAGCCTGAACTAGTTTACCCGTTCTCTCCACTTGTTGTTCTGTGATATCGCGTTGCTCGATGGCCACGCGAAGCTGTTCCTTATTGAGCAGTACATTGACATAATCGAGGGCTACGGCAAGAGCTAGGTCATTTTTTGCCTTTTCTAAATCGAGCTGTGAAGCTTCGTAATTGATTTCGCCCTGTTTGGTTTGGTTATGAATGCGACCTCCGTTATAAATGGGGACAGTGGTTCCTATCCAATAGGAGTTTTGACCAGTATATTCGGTTGTATTTACGTTGGTTACGGGATTCGTATTCAAACCCCACCCGTTGTTAAACGACACTTGGGCATTCAGGTTAGGATACCAAGCTTGTTTCGCTTGGAGGTAATTTTCTTGGTCGATTGCGGTTTGAATCGTTTGCGATTTAACCGTTAGGTTATTATCGACAGCGTATTCAATACATTCTTGTAGGGACCAATTTTTGATTTCGGGTTCTACTTGGGCAAAAGCTGATATCCA
>CBFHRK010000013.1:31399-35973 GCA_965658225.1 Flavobacteriales bacterium
TTACCGCTTGCTGCGTACAAATGAAATTTGACTTAGACTTCGGGACCTGAATTCGATTGGGTGGCTTGTTGCTTTTTATGTCGGTAATAGAAAAAAGCAATGGTGGCAATTAATAAATACGGGAACACCATTAGATAAAGAATCCCGGAGTTGAGTCCGGCCGCGGTGGTACCTCCGTTTTCCATATCGCTTTCAACTACGGCTTTACACATGGCGCACTGCGCCCATCCCGCCGTGGAGGCGGAAAATAGAAGAAGGAAAATGGAAAGAAGTTTCTTAGACATGCTGCAAAGATAAGTGATGCCGAGTAAATAATGTTCACTTCTCTCATTTGAAAATATGGAGGGGATACAATTCCGAAATGGATCGGAATTCGTGTAAAAAAAACACTTTGTCAACACAAAGCGCTTGATTGTGAAAAACTTAACATAGTAAACGCAATGATTTCTTAACAATCGCGCTATATTTATGACTCGATTTAAAGTAACTAACAAGCGCACTATGTCAATTGCAATTACCCTTCCGGTTTCGGATGGATTGCAACCAGAGACTGTTAAATCGATCACCAAAAAACTGTTGTTAATATTTGAACGACGTCCTATTCGAGCCATCATGATTGCGAAGTCATGGGGTTGGAAGAATACGGTACAACTATTACAGCAGCGTTGGGATCAACAATAGCATCTGGCTGCGGTCATGAAACGAAAAAACCCTCACGAAATATCGCGAGGTTTTTTTTTATTCATGCTATTCCTCGAGAAGTGCTTGCATAGCTCTTTCTGAAAAGCGAATCTAAATTATCTATCAAAACTATGTCTATGGCATAAAAAAAGTCTCTCCCGAATAAACGGAAGAGACTCTCATTTACTAATCATTCAACAGATTATCGCGTGATCACTAAGCGCTTACGCAACTGACAGGAATGGGAACCGGCCTAGTGAAGCGGAATAATCTTTTATTTCTTTTGCCTTGATGCTAAAGAAAGGAATTAAGAATTCTTAATTATCCCCAGATGGATAAAGAAAAAACTAGAACACCCTTCCCATCCATACGGGAACTAGAGCTTAATAATACGGCGCCATAAACCAGTACACCAATACTCCGGTAACCGACACGTAGAACCAGATCGGCCAGGTCCATTTAGCGATGCGCTTGTGCTTTTCGAACTCGCCTTTGATGCCCCGGTATATGCTGAACAAGGCCAATGGCACTATGAAAGTAGCCAAGAAGATGTGCGAAATTAGAATGAAGAAATAAACGGATCGAATAAATCCTTCTCCGCCAAAAGGAGTGGGCGGCGTATTCACTTTACTCAGAACGTAACTCACTAAAAACACACTGCTCAATGCGAAGGCTGTGAGCATCACATTTCGGTGCGCGAGTTGCTTTCCCGACTTCACTAAGTATAAGGCCAAAACTAATAGAATCGAAACGGTACCGTTAATGGTCGCGTGAAATAGTGGAAAATTAGCATCGATATCCACTAAATCGAGCGGGTAATAAATAAGTACAGCTACCACCAAAGGGATAACCACAGATAAAGTGATGATGGTGGGGATCCAAATTTTGTCGTTTAGTTTCATTGTTGGTTGGTTGTTAGTTGTTGGTTGTTAGTTGTTGGTTTGGCTTTTCTTTTATTCAAAAGGGTGATTTCCTCCCCCAACCCCCTCCAAAGGGGGACAAGTTTGGTTCCTCCCCCAACCCCCTCCAAAGGGGGACAAGTTGTTTGAAGCCTCCCCCAGCCCCCTCCAAAGGGGGACAAGTTGACTGTTTCCTTCCCCAGCCCTCCCGCTCTTGGAGCCTGTTCCGCGCAATGCGGAAGGACAGGCTCTCCAAAGGGGCACAAGTTATTTGAAGCCTCCCCCAACCCCCTCCAAAGGGGGACAAGTTGACTGTTTCCTTCCCCAGCCCCCTCCAAAGGGGGACGAGTATATTTATTCCTCAATCCCCATGAATAAATTCATGATCTAAGACTTAATTATTAATTCAGAATTAAAAACTATTAACTATGAATTCTCAACTCCCTATTCCTCCATCCGTCTTTTCTCGGCCCGTTTGGTTTCCAAACGATACTCGGCTAATAACACTTTTATGTCGTCAATAAGTTCATTCACTTCGAAGTCAGAAGTTCCGTCGTACACCGCGCGCACATTTCCGTTTTTATCGAATCCGGAGCGAATATGTCCATCTTTATCTACCAGCACTAAATACTCACTGTGTAAGAATCCGCCCGGGGCGAGGGCGTCGGGCATAGCATTCACAAAATACCCTTCCATCGCCAGCGAATAAATATCTTTCGACTCGCCCGTTAGGAAGGTCCAGTAGTCCCAATTCACACCAATTTCATTTCCGTAGGCCTTGAGTACTTCTGAGGTATCGTGTTCGGGATCTACCGTGAAGCTAATGAGACCGAAATCGTCGTACGACCCAAATCGATCTTGCAACCGAAGCATGCTTTGCTGCATGGCCGGGCAAATGGTCGGGCAGGATGTAAAAAAGAAGTTGGCCACGTAAATACGATCACCGTATTCGGTCGATGAAAACAAGTTTCCATCTTCGTCGATCAATTCGAACTCGGGAATGGCGTGATAAATAGTGTCGATCACTGTGCGCTTTCCAATTTGGACCTCTTCGGTGCCCAATCGTGGACCAATGTATTGCAAATGCACAAAGTTGTGACGCCCAGTGGTGAGCATCAGGTATAAAATAGAAGGAAGAACCAAGATGGCCAATAGGATGACTCCCTTCTTCAGTATTTTCGGATTCATGAGGTTCTTTTAGCTGATCATATTGTAGAGGTAGCCCCCTTCAACTAAAAGTATAAACAACAAATACGGAATAAGGATCAAAACGGGCAATGCAATCGACCATTTCATATTTCCGCGCTCGTATTTAAAGTGCATGAAGTACATCACAATGTAATACGCTTTCACGAGTGTAAGGATGATGAAGGTCCAGTTTAAGATACTCGTTCCTAAAAATTGCGGATTCACTAAGCCTGCCGGCTTGATGATACCCAAGGCAACTTCCACGGTAGTAACTACCAATAGTAGGAAGAATACTAACCATATACCGCGTACTGAAATTCCGTTGTGCTCAGACATGTGCTAAAACTTTTGGCATTGGCTTTCGGCTAACAAATTCGGTTAGCTTTTCGGCCTTCGGCCCGATTATACCAGATAAAAGAATGTAAATACAAATACCCACACTAAATCTACAAAGTGCCAGTACAAACCAACTTTTTCGACCATCTCATAATGGCCCCTACGCTGGTAGGTTCCGGCCAAGATGTTGATGAAAACAATCACGTTCAACATTACTCCGGAGAAAACGTGGAACCCGTGGAATCCTGTGATAAAGAAGAAGAAATTTGCGAATAATGGCTGACCGTATTCATTGCGGGTCATGTTCGCTCCTTGCACCACCATAGCTTCGTCGAAATGCTCCAAAGCTTCTTCCTTGGTCATTACCATTCCGTCTTTACCCGGTTGATGAAGTGTATAATTTCCGCTTTCAAATCCTTCACGGACTTGTGCTATTTCAAAATGCTCGTGGTGCCCATGGTCAGCGTGATGATCGGGACCGTGAACTACCGAGCTCAGACTTACATAATCTCCATCGGCATTATGTATATGCATAACATCACCGGTGGCTAATTCAATAGCTCCTTTGTCGCCGATGATAAAGTGATACCACTCCCATGCTTGTGAACCGAGGAAAATGAAACCACCAATGATGGTGGCAAACATCCAAACAGCTACCTTATTTTTATTCATGTGCTCTCCTTCATGTACCGCCAAAACCATGGTCACGGACGACATAATCAGAATAAAGGTCATTAAGGCTACATACAACAATGGTTGATCGCCTTCTACAAAAGGAAAGTGGGTAAAAACATCTTCCGCTACGGGCCACGTTTTAATGAATTTAAAACGCATCAAGCCGTAGGCTGTTAAAAAACCGGAGAATGTTAGGGCATCCGATACGAGGAAGAACCACATCATCAATTTCCCGTAACTCGCTCCGAATGGGCGATTACCGCCGCCCCAAACTTTTTCTTCTAATGCAACCGTTGACATGTATTGGGTCTTATGTTAGGTGGTGCAATAATACGAGTTTCTTGTTAAAGTTGAAAGATGGCGGGAGGGGTTTTAGATATGGTAGTTGTTTTAGTTGTTACACCAATGTTAGAAGTGAAAGAAGTGGCCCCGCAGGCGCGGGTCTAGAAGTGGTAGTTGTGGTAGTTGTGGTAGTTGTGGTAGATCCGGAATCAGCTGCTACTCTTGTCCCCCAGTGGGAGCCTTCATCTCAGGTGCAGATAATTGAGAAAGTGAAAATCTGTCCCCCTTTGGAGAGCCTGTCCCGCCCATGCGGGAGGGTTGGGGGAGGAAAAACGCTCTCCATTTGGAAAGCCTTTGTCTCTCGTGTAGAAAGGACTGAAAAGAGCAAGCAGCTTGTCCCCCTTTGGAGGGGGTGCGGGTGGAATCGAATAAATTAATGTCACGAATATTTGCTTTCTAAATCACCTATGGTCGATTGTAGAAAGTCATATAACCGATCTCCTCCTTGAAAGA
>CBFHRK010000014.1:0-35617 GCA_965658225.1 Flavobacteriales bacterium
GTCGATAAGTACGCTGTCGCTTCGATAGCTTACATGTGAAAAATAAATCCAAAAGGGGGTATCGCGCCGCAGGCGCAATTCATAGGTGCCAGAATAACCAGTAGATACGCCCATTTCTCCAGAAACTACAGCCGCATCTGCGATACCTTTGCCTTGATCATCTTGAACGGTTCCAAATACAACTACCTCTTGCCCCATTGAGGGCAAGGATAAAAGGAGGGTGAAAAGGAAGAGAAGACGGCTCAAAGGCTACGTATTATTCGTATCGGTTGCTAGAAAAATCGCCCCGCTTGAGCGCTCTAAAGAATTCGGCCCAAGCAAATGGATTGGTCAATGCTCCAAGAATGGCCTGACCTCCATTTTCGCCGTAATAGCGGCCAGCATTATACAGTTGCTGGCTGTTGTAATTATTCATGTAGGACGCCATGGCCTGAGCATCATATCCCAAAGTTTCGGCTTGCCGGCGGATCGTTTCTAACGCCATGTTTTGTTGCGCCCTGTCCATATCATCGGTCGGCATGTTCATAGATAGAAAGAACTCTTTAAATTGTTCTTTGGAAGGCCAGGGGTAAACAGTTTGCTCGGGCAAAAGAATGGTATCTGACGGAAGCGTCATTACAAGGCTATAGTGTTTTTTAGGAAGCGAATCGGGTACCCAAAAAGTGTTGGTTACGTATCCCATGCTCGAAAATTGTAAGGTATCTCCTTTGTGCACAACCATGCTGAAGAACCCGTCGTAATCGGTTACCGTTCCAATTTTTCGATTGGGAATGTAAATGGTTGCGTAGGGAATGGGTTGTACGGTATCGCCTGTGGCAACGACTCCAGATAACTGAATAAGATCGTCGTCCTGTGCTTGAATTGGGTTCGACCAACACAGGCCAAAAACCAATGTAACTACCAGCCAACGAGTAAAATACTTCATAAGACTACAAAATAACGGAATATAGTGCAGTTACTAAACTCGAATGCCTCCATTTTATTACGCAAACGGGTAAAATGGTATCTTTAATCCTCATTTACCTTTGTCATGTCAAAACTCGCTTTCAGTCTCATTATATTTTCGCTTCTTTCGCTAACCCTTTGTGCTCAGGACTATTCCGAAAAGCGGAAAGAAATCGTTCGTGAAATCATTGAGGAGAAAATTCATTTCCCGCAGGGAGTTCCTATACAAACAGACCTCCGTGAGCGCACTAACCGATCGACCAGTGTTCCCAATGAAGTTTTGGTTTCCGGGTCCAATGCGCCCGAATCAGAAGTGCATGCAGCCATTTATACAGGAGATACGAACCGGCTTGTTTCCTCGGCCATGCGGCAGCAGGGTGGATTAGCAATGCCCATTTGGTACAGCAGTAATTTTGGCAATACTTGGCAAATGAGTTCTTTTAGTCCTAATCCGCCCAACAGCAACGCATTACTCTTTGGAGGCGGAGACCCCAACTTTGTGTACGATGACAACGGCCGTTTGTATTACAGTTGGATTAATTTATTCCAAAAGAGCGCCGTATCGGATAGCATTTTTTGGGCATTGTACTGGGCGTATTCGGATGATTACGGAGCTACTTGGCAGCAATCGCAAGGTCGAGCCATAGCGATCGACAAGAAAGACGGGGGTGTTCAAAATATCGGAGCACTGACTGTATTTGACAAGCAGTGGATGGCGGCAGATCTGTCGCCAACTTCGCCGTATTATAATTCTGTTTATTGCACTTTTTTACAAGCGAATTCACAAACTGGAGCACTGTTTATCGGGCTCCGTAAAAAAGGAGTGAATGACACGGAGTTCACTCAAGTTTCGGTGAATGTGAGCACCACAAATTGGGCCTTTATTCAATTTGGCAATGTAGCGGTAACCTCGGACGGAACCGTACATGTAACATTTTTTGCGAGTGAGAATGGTCAAACATATGGCTTCTATCATTGTAAGAGTGTGGATGGAGGCTTGACGTTTGATTACCCCGATGAAATCACTCAAGCAAATGTACCCAGTTTTACTGCCTGGGATCCCAACCCCAATTTAACCGGTGTTTCGCTGCAGCGTTTTTATCCCAGTTGCTATTTAGCGAGTGATCAAACGGGAGGCGCGTATGACGGAAATCTATACTTGACTTTTACGGCGAATGGAATCGATACCACGGAAACCTATGGTTTAGATGTTTGGCTTACAAAATCTTCAGATGGCGGAGATTCATGGACAACGCCCATTCGAGTGAATAATGATCAACAGGATCGACCGCATCAATTCTATTCCAGTATTTATGTCGATCAAACAGGAGATGTATTGCTTGGCTGGTACGATCGAAGAGATGATACAACCAATATTTCGACCGACTATTACGTCGGTATTTCTACAGATGGAGGGGGACTGTTTTCAAATTTGAAAGCCAATTTATCACCAACGCTTTTTACTACCGTGGGAAATGCGAATAACGGCTTTGGGATCGGTGAATATACTCAGGTACTTGGATCTAATGGCAGTATTATTCCGTTTTGGAGCGATGGCCGAAACAACAATGGGAATCTCGACATCTATTCTGCTCGGGTCGCAAAAAGTGACGGATTGGGGATCGCCGAGGGTGGTCCAATTACCGATTTAATCGACATCAAGGGTCTTTATCCGAACCCTGCTTCAGACTTCATTACTTTGGAATACGAGCTAAAAAGTCCTTCCTTGATACGAGTCTTTCTATACACTGTTGAGGGAAAGGAACTCCGTTCGGTCGTGTATGATCGGGCCGAAGGCCCTCATAAAGAGACTTGGCCGCTCGGCCTAGCGGCCGGATCTTACTTCTTCGAAATTCAAACCGATTTTGGTCGCTTTATTAAACCTTTCGTGGTGCGCTAGCGAGTAAAGAAAACCACATATTCGGAGGTGTTCCCGCACGCATCGGTGAGCGTTAATTCAAATGTGTTTTCTCCGTCAGGACAAGTATCGTCAAAAGTGTACCACATCCTTTTCGTTTTTGGGTCCCAATCCACCGGCACCCAGTTCCCATTGATCGTAGCCGTAATTTTGTCTATTCCCGAGAAATCATCACTTACTCGAAAGGTAATATTCGAATAATTCTTCATGCTCTTTCGAGGGGAAATGTTGCCCGGATCTATAACGGGTGGTACGGTATCCACTCCGACCGCGTATTGACCAAAATCTCTGCTTTTTCCAACAAAACGACCCGCCGATAGGGAACCTGGCCAGTATTCTAATCGGCCCTTATCGTCAACTTCAACAAAGCAAAGTTGATTCAAAGAAATTCCTTTAGGCACATTCAGAGGAATGTCTATAGTGAAATAGGTATGTGCTGGAATTCCGCTATTTCCCAATCGATATAAAGGAGTTAAGAAACGGTCGTCGGCGGTTTCATTCGTTTCAAAATAGACATCGGAATAAAGAACTCCCACAGGTATATGAACAATTGCGTCGCCAATGCTTAAATGGTGCGCTTTATTGTGCTTTAAATAACGTTGTTCTATCGATGGAATGGGTGTTTTAGGGCCCTCGTCCATGGTTTGTGCGGGTGCACTTTTGAATTCGTATTCAACGACACTTGTATTTCCTGATACATCGAAGGCTTCTATTCGAATAGTGTGCAGAGCAGCGGTATAAAATGAATAACCAGATGGATTCCCCTGAACAAAGGAGAGTTGATTGTTGGGTTCAACATACATTTTTGTTGCTCGGTTTGCGCAGCATTTATACTGATCAAAAGTGATCAAGCTGTTTAAATAGCGCGTTTCGCTAAAGCTATATTTTTCGATTTTGTGCTCATAGGCGAGTGAGTCGTCCAGGAAAAGTCTGACTCCGAAGGTGCCATTCTTATTGTATCCGCCATCTTGTTGATCAGTTGTTTCAACGGCGAATCCCCATCGACCCGAGAGGGTCATGGTTTCTTTCCGAGAAACGCGATACTTTCCATTGCCTTGATTGATCAGCGGAAGCACGACGGTTTCTCTACGACCATTGCAGAGAGCATTTTCACTAATGGGTATCAACATCAAGTTTTCGAGAAGTGGGGCTCTTGAATCAGCAATTGGGAACCCGTTGAGCATGGGATTCAACGGTTTCTCGCTGCTTGTTTCGCGTATCTCAAAATGAAGGTGAGGTCCGCCCGAAGATCCGCTATTTCCTGATTTGGCGATAATATCCCCTTTTTTAAATGGAAATTTACTTGCTTCTGGAAAAAGGTCGAAGGAAGATTGTTTCAGTCGATATTGTTCCGATCGAACGTAAGCTTCAATGGCAGGGTCAAAAGCGTCAAGATGTGCGTAGACAGATGTTTTTCCGTTTGGATGACGAATGTATAAAGCGCGACCGAAGCCATAGGGCCCGACTCGGATCCGGCTGACAAAGCCATCTGTTATGGCATATACGGGCTTGCCAATTGCGCCCCCGGTTTTTATATCGAGTCCTGAATGAAAGTGATTGGATCGTAATTCGCCGAAGGAGCCACTTAAGTTCAGCGGTGGGTCGAGCGGCGGATGGTAATCTTGTGCAGTTGCGTTTAAAGTAAGAATTAGAAAGAAAGCTGCTAAAGCCTTTAGATGTGAACGAGTTGATTGGACAGAAAAAAAAAGGAGCGTTAAAAGATTCATTTGCTTCGTTGGCTGAGCTAATAGGTCGATACAAAAATGAGGAAGTTGAACGATTTGTATCGATCAATTGAGGGCATCAAAGATAAACTTCCTTCAATTTGCTCCCAATAACCGAGAACATTACATTTGCTTTAACCTTGAACTGATACTGAATGAGTGAATTGGCGCAAACGGTTGAGCGACTTGAAAAGGATTTGAATAAATTCTTGAGCGTTTACAGCCAACTGCAATCGGAAAACCGCAATTTAAAGGAACAATTGGTTTCCGCGGAAGAAAAGATTGCCGAAGCAAAGAATTCGCTTTCAGTACTGGAACGAGAAAATGAGCTGATCCGAGTGGCTAGTGCCATGGGAGGAGACGAATCGGGCCGTGAGGCCGCGAAGTCGAAGATTGGCGAATTAGTGCGGGAAATTGATAAGTGCGTAGCACAACTGAACGGATAAATTAGATGGACGACGCAAATCTGAAAATTAAGGTGGGTATCGGAAATCGTACCTATCCGCTCACGATAAAAAGGGCCGATGAGGAATCGGTTCGCCGAGCAGCAAAGACAATTGAGTCGATGTTGCGCGATTTTCAACGCAATTATGCGGTGCAAGACCAGCAAGACTTGCTCGCTATGTGTGCGTTGCAATTAGCTACGAAAGTAGAGCGAACCCAAGACGAGGCAGTAGTGGTCGATAAAGGTACTACCGAGCGTCTCGAAAAATTATCGGAACAGTTGGCACGCGTTCTTGCTGAATAGTTCTTTACATAAAATATTGGCTTAGCCCGCATTATTTCAATCGTTTATTAAACTCAACAGTTGTTTCTATTGGAGATTCGACTCGTGTTGTTGAAAACAGGCCTCATCTCTGTCTTGTGCAGTGAATCCTTTCGGGGATCAGTGGAAGTTTGATAGCAACCGGCGACTTCACCCATGACGTATGGGGTTTAATAGAACCATGAAGTAATGTGGGCTTTTTTATTTATACCTATGGATACCATTTGGATTATTGGCGAAGGCGTAATTAGCTTACTAGCCGGATTCGGTTTAGCAATGCTATTTACCAAAAAACAAGGCGAAAGCAAGGTCAAGCGGATGCTTGCGGAAGCGAAAACGGAAGCGGAACAGATTAAAAAAGATAAGATACTTCAGGCGAAAGAGAAGTTTCTAGAATTAAAAGGAGAGCACGAGAGCGTTATTAATGAGCGGAATCAGCGCATTGATAATCGCGAGAAAAAGTTCAAAGAAAAAGAGACGAAGCTCAATCAGCGAATTGAAGAAAACACCCGTCATTACAAGAAGAATAAAGAGCTTCAAGAGAAGTTAGACAAGCGCATGGAACTGCTCGATCGCAGGAATGTCGAGGTAGATCAAATGCATAAAAAACAAGTTGAACAACTGGAGGTTATTTCAGGACTTTCTGCAGAAGACGCCAAGAGACAGTTGGTAGATGCCTTAAAAGATGAAGCGAAAACGGAAGCTTTGGCCCTCATTCAAGAGCAGCTCGAAGAAGCTAAATTGACGGCTAATAAAGAAGCAAAGAAAGTTGTTCTTCAAACCATTCAGCGAGTGGGAGTGGAGCACAGCATTGAGAATTCGGTTTCTGTATTCAATATAGAAAGTGACGATGTTAAAGGGCGTATCATTGGAAGAGAAGGTCGAAATATTCGAGCTATTGAGGCCGCTACGGGAGTAGAAATTATAGTGGATGACACTCCTGAAGCGATTATCTTAAGTTGTTTTGATCCCATCCGACGTGAGATTGCCCGATTGTCCATGCATAAACTCGTCACTGATGGTCGAATTCATCCGGCCCGCATTGAAGAAGTAGTAGCAAAAACAAGCAAGGAGCTTGAAGACGAAATTATTGAAACGGGAAAACGCACGACCATTGATTTGGGAATTCACGGCCTTCACCCTGAATTAGTGCGTATGGTAGGTCGTATGAAGTACCGTTCTTCGTACGGTCAAAACCTCTTGCAACATTCAAGAGAGGTGGCTAACCTTTGTGCCATTATGGCCAGTGAGTTAGGCTTGAACCCAAAAACAGCGAAACGGGCTGGGCTGCTTCACGATATTGGCAAAGTGCCCGACGAGGAATCGGAATTGCCACACGCTATTCTTGGAATGAAGCTAGCTGAGAAATACGGCGAAAAGCCGGATGTTTGTAATGCTATTGGAGCACACCACGACGAGGTTGAAATGAACACTCTTATTGCACCAATCATCCAAGTATGCGATGGTATTTCGGGAGCGAGACCGGGAGCGCGTCGTCAAATTGTGGATAGCTACATAAAGCGATTGAAAGAATTGGAGGAGCTCGCTTTGCAATATCCTGGAGTAAGTAAATCCTATGCCATTCAAGCCGGTCGAGAATTACGCGTGGTGGTTGACTGTGACAAAGTAGACGACAACTCAGCAAACCAATTGAGCTTCGACATTAGTCAAAAAATTCAAAGCGAAATGACCTATCCGGGTCAGGTTAAAGTGACGGTGATTCGAGAAACACGAGCCGTGAATTACGCGCGCTAAATCGGGCGAAGTCGTTTTAAATTTACTTGAGAGGGATAACCTTTATTTCAGAAGGTCGACTCGGCTGAGTATATGATCAATCATTTTGTCTACGGCAGAATGATGGTCGGCGGAGAACGTATTGTTTGGTCGGTTGGCGATAACCACGCAAGCGGTAGCACATTTATGACCTAATAGCGCTCCGAGACCATAGAGTGCAGAAGTCTCCATCTCATAATTCGTGATCTTCCGATTGTTAAACCGAAACGCTTCAATTTGATTATTGAGATCAGGCATTCCCAAAGGAACGCGTAATGCGCGTCCCTGAGGGCCGTAAAAACCATGAGCGGTAATGGTTGTACCCTTGAAGGTTTTAGGTCCGCTCAGATGGTTTATAAGTTCACTATCTCCGTTGACTACATATGGATAAGCCGCAGCAACAGGCCAATGGGTATAGGAACGAAAGGCCTCTGAAAATTCATGATCAAGAATGGCGGTGCTATCATAAAAATGTAGAAGTCCGTCCAAGCCAAGAGCAGCTTCAGAAAGTAGAATACTGTCTACAGGTATATCTGATTGCAGAGAACCGGAGGTGCCCATTCGAATTAGGCGCAAGGAAGTGTGTTCCTTTTTGGTTGTTCGCGTTTTCAAGTCAATGTTTACCAGTGCATCTAGCTCGTTAATAACGATATCGATGTTATCGGTTCCAATGCCTGTCGCTAAAACGGTAAGTCGCTTCCCTTTTCTTATTCCGGTGTGCGTAATGAATTCGCGCCGTTGTCTTTTTATTTCAATAGTGTCGAACTGGGCAGAGACTCTATCGACCCGAGAAGGGTCGCCAACTAAGAAAATAGTTTCTGCAATGTCATGCGGATGAAGTCCGAGATGGTAAACACTACCATCGTCATTTAAAACTAATTCTGAAGGGGCGAAAGGCATGAGGGTAGATTCAAGATTTGAGAATCGTAAATGTACAAATCTGTCCCCAAGAAGAATAGCTGACTATTGTGTCGAGTATTGCGGGCAATCCGTAACTTTGCGCAAAATTATGTTTCCATGAGTATTGACAATCCTATTATTCTTGTTCCAACGGGTTTTTCACCTCAGTCATTAACTGCAGTTGATCAGGCTATTAGCTATGCGCATCACACGAATGGTCGTGTTGTTTTGCTCACCATAACGGACCCAACAAGTCTTTGGAGTTCGTTCTTGGAACAAGATGAAGAAAACGCTTTAATCCGATCTAAGATTCAAGAGAAGCTTCGTTCATTGGCAGCTCAATACGAAGGGAAAGGGGTTGAAATTGAAACCCGGACTGAAGAGGGAGCGGTGTACGAAATTGTATCTGCCGTAGCGGATGAAATTAGTGCCGACATGATTATAATGGGTACAAATGGAGCTCCAAAAGGAATTCGCAAGCGATTCATTGGTTCAAATGCCTTAAGAACAGTCTCTTCTGCACCGTGCCCGGTAATTACAATTAAAGGAGCCGAGCATAATATTGGAATAAAGAACATCATTCTTCCACTCGACTTAAGTAAAGAAACGAAGCAGAAGGTTGGGAAAGCGATTAAGCTGGCCAAATTATACGGATCTGTGATTCATGTGGTTTCGGTAATTAATACCAAGGATGATTTTGTCGTGAAACACTTGAAAGCCAATATGCGTCAGGTCCACGATTTCATCGAGAAAGAAGGAGTTTCGGTAAAATCGGATTTTGTAACGCCCATTGTGGATGAGAGTAAGGCTTCCGCACTCATTCATTTTGCTGTGGAACGGAAAGGGGATCTCATGGTAATCATGACACAAGAAGAGACTAAAGTTTCCGAATTTTTTGTTGGGTCCTTGGCGCAAAAGCTCATTTACTTTTCACCCATTCCGGTGATGTCGCTTCGCCCAAAACAACTTACTTTATCGGCTGGCGCATCTGGTTTCGGGGTTTAAAGGTTTCCGAAAACGCGCTTTAACAGATCACTGGTTCTGGCCAATGGATCTTCCCTGATTTTCTCTTCTTCTTGCCCAACGAGCAAGAAGAGTCCGTCCAGTGTCTTTTGTGTAACATAGTCGTTGAGGTCGGGATTCACTTTCGTTACAAAGGGTAATTTGTTGTATTTCGTTGCAATGGGTTCCCACTGAGCAGTTAACGCTACTTCTTCAATGGCCGCTTCCACATCGGGCCGAAAGGCCTGGTACAAAGGGTCCCGAGTTTTCGTCTCTAAATAATCTGTAGCGGCATGCGTATTACTACTTTGCAAGAGTGCGGCGGCATCTTCTATGCTCAAGTTGCGTATGGCTTGCAAGAATTGTGGAGTTGCTTTGGCAGCTGCTTTTGACGCGGCGTCGTTCATGGTTTCAATGAAGCTATCCATTTGATCGTCCAGTCCTAGTTGTCTGGCTTTTTTCTCTACGTCTTCCGCCTCCGGCGGGATGGGTATTTTTAGCTCAGGATTATTCAAAAATCCATTTTCAGCACTTGCTGAAGTTACCGCGCTTTCAATCCCTTTAGTCAGCGCTTCTTTGAGTCCGGCCGTAATATCGGCCTGATTCAAAGCGCCAGTCGGGAGCGATATCGGATTGCCGAAATCAGGGGTTTCCATAAGGCTTCCACATGATGATATTAGAAAAGCAGGGATCAATAATCCAAAGACGAGGGGAGTAACTTTCATAGCGCAGAACAATCAGTACCTTTGGCTGCAATTTATGAAAAGGAGGGCATGAAATCGGAGATTATTACCATTGGAGACGAAATATTAATCGGACAAGTAATTGATACCAATAGTGCATGGATTGCTCAACGGTTGAATGAGCAAGGGATCGACGTCGTCGAAATCACTTCCATTCAAGACACTCCTGAAGCAATTGAAACAGCCCTTACAAAAGCATCGAAGCGATCTGAACTGATTTTAATTACGGGTGGACTCGGACCCACGAATGACGATTTAACAAAGCTCACGTTGGCTCAGTACTACCGCTCGGAAATGACTTTTCGGCCCGAGGTTTTCGGTGATATTGAAGATCTATTTAAAAATAGAGACCGCGAAATTACCGAACTAAACCGCCAGCAAGCAGAAGTTCCAGAAGCTGCCGACGTGATTCGAAACTACGAAGGTACCGCTCCGGGAATGTGGTTCGATCGTGGAAACTACGTAGTTGTGAGTATGCCGGGCGTCCCTTTCGAAATGAAAGCGATGTTCGAAAAAGTTGTGTTCCCAAAGATTCAAAGTCGCTTTAACACGCCGGCAATCGTGCATCGTACGATTTTAACGGTCGGACTCCCAGAATCGATTCTAGCGGCCAAGTTAGAGCAGTGGGAAGGCCAGCTACCGAAAGAAATAAAGCTGGCGTATTTACCGAATGCAGGCAGGGTTCGTTTGCGCCTATCGGCACGAGGGCAAAATGAAGGCCAATTGTCGGAATCCATCGAAACGGAAGTTCAAAAATTACATGCCGAAATAGGAAAATATATTTTCGGAGAAGGAACGCAGACCCTTGAAGAGGTGGTTGGAAATCATCTCCGTGATAAAGGGGCTACGGTTTCTACGGCCGAAAGCTGCACGGGAGGAAGTATCGCTGCTTCATTAACCTCCATTGCGGGTAGTTCCGACTATTTTTTGGGTGGAATGGTCGCTTACAGTAATGAAGTGAAGATAAATCAGCTGTCTGTTGAAAAAGAATTAATCGAAAAATACGGAGCCGTGAGCCAAGAGGTGGTAGAGGCGATGGCGACGGGAGCGAAGAAGTTATTTGGATCGGATTATTCTATTGCGACGAGCGGTATTGCCGGTCCAGACGGGGGTTCACGTGAAAAGCCAGTAGGCACTATTTGGGTGGCAATTGCGGGACCGAATGGGGTTTCAAGTAAGAAGTTTTTGTTCGGAAACAAGCGAAAATTGAACGTCCATTTAACCGTAAATGCGGGTTTGGAAGGATTAAGACGAGAAATTTTAAAATAGGTTTGAAAAAATGTGGAATATTCACGTAATTTGCACTCCCTTTTTCAGAACTAGAAAATAAAGGAATTATGTCGAGAGTTTGCGAATTGACCGGAAAGAAAGCATTGTCAGGAAACAACGTTTCCTTCTCAAATAAGAAAAGTAAGCGCCAGTTTAAGGTAAACTTAGTGCGTAAGCGTTTTTATTTGCCAGAAGAAGACAAGTGGTTGGTACTTCGAGTATCAACGTCTGCAATCAAAAACATTAATAAGTTAGGAATTACTGCAGTAGTTAAAGAAGCGCGCACAAAAGGCTTTTTGACCAAGTAATCTCTTACAGATATTGTTATCTTTAAGTCGCCTCCACAAAACGGGGGCGACTTTTTTTTTGCTTTATGAAACAGTTGATCCTAATAGCGTTGATTGGTCTGTTGTCAATCAGTTGCTCGAAAGAGAGTGTTGACCCTGCTCAAAAACAAATGTCGGCCTTCCCTTTTGTGAGAGTAGGAAATGTGAGTACCTACATTACCACCTTCGGTGGGAATGTAATGGACACGTCGTCCTCTTTAGAGGTCTTGAGTGAATCAGATAATAAGTACCAAATTTTACTCAAAGCAGCAGGTATCACGCAGCCCAGTACATTATTTACGGATGGCACATGGTTGTATGAATACGGTATTAACGGCTCCGAATTGAATGCGTCTAAGTTATACAAGAAGAATCCCGCCGCAGGCGATACTTGGCAAGATATCGCCGACGGCGATACAATTATTTCCATTGTTACTTCGGTAAATGAATCTATTTCGGTAGCTGCAGGCACCTTCAATGTTGATCGGGTAGCAAGCGTAGAAAAAGGGATGAATGATACCAGTGTCGTGTACATTTCATCGGAAAACGGCATCGTAATGCAAGAGCTCGAGGCCGCCGGATTTTCGCTGAAGTTAGAATTGTATGAGAAAAACTTCTAAGTGCTTGGTGTAGATTTCATTAATTAGTTATCTTTGCACTCCTTAAAAAGATAGGATCATGGCGAAGAAAGGAAATCGCGTACAGGTTATTCTTGAATGCACAGAGCACAAAGAAAGCGGAATGCCGGGCACTTCTCGGTATATCAGTACCAAAAATAAAAAGAACTCTCCCGACCGGTTAGAGTTGAAAAAATATAACCCGATTTTGAAGCGTTCTACAACGCATCGCGAAATCAAATAATACGAAGCTATGGCTAAGAAGACAGTTGCATCGTTACAGAGTGGCGAATCAAAGAATTACACGAAAGTGGTGAAAATGGTGAAAGGACCAAAAGGTGGTTACTCTTTCGCTGAAGAAATGGTCACTAAAGACAAAGTGAACGACTTTTTCAATAAATAAGTCGAGGCTATAAATACACAGAGCCATCTACAATGTAGATGGCTTTTTTTTTGGGATATTTGCTTCAATTTCAACGATATGAGTTTTTTTAAGAAAATTTTCTCGAGCGAAAAAAAAGAAACACTGGATAAAGGACTTGAAAAATCCAATGAAAGTGTTTTCTCGAAGCTTTCGCGCGCGGTTGCGGGTAAATCTAAAGTAGACGATGAAGTACTCGATAACCTTGAAGAAGTATTAGTAACTTCTGATGTAGGCGTGCAAACAACGCTCAAGATCATAGAACGAATTGAAGAACGCGTTGCCCGAGATAAATTCCTAGGCACTTCAGAGCTAAATCAAATATTGCGGGAAGAAATTGCCGGATTGCTTTCTGAAAATGAAACAGGTGAGTATACGGATCTCAGTATTCCCGAAGGGAAGAAGCCCTATGTAATTATGGTCGTTGGGGTAAATGGAGTAGGGAAAACAACAACCATTGGAAAACTTGCTCATCAATTTAAGGCCAAAGGTTATAAAGTCATGCTCGGTGCCGGAGACACCTTTCGCGCTGCAGCAATTGATCAACTCAATGTTTGGGCGGAACGCGTTTCCGTTCCAATTATAAAACAAAAAATGGGTTCAGATCCGGCATCCGTGGCCTATGACACCCTTCAATCAGCCGTTTCTCAGGATGTGGATGTTGTACTCATTGATACGGCAGGAAGACTGCATAATAAAGTAGGGCTCATGAACGAGCTTTCTAAAGTTCGTAATGTGATGCAAAAGATTATTCCAGACGCTCCGCACGAGGTATTACTTGTTTTAGATGGTAGTACTGGACAAAATGCTGTGGAGCAGGCGCGCCAATTCACAAAGGCTACGGAAGTAAATGCCCTCGCAATCACAAAGCTAGATGGCACGGCCAAGGGCGGTGTCGTAATTGGCATTAGCGATGAGTTTAAAATACCAGTGAAATACATTGGCGTTGGCGAAAAAGTAGAAGACCTTCAAGTGTTCAATAAGTTTGAGTTTGTCGACTCTTTCTTCAAACTAAACAAAGCTTAAACAAAGGCTTAAGAAGAACCGAATTATGCGCACAAAACAATTGCACAAGAACACCATAAACGTGGTAACCCTCGGATGCTCAAAGAACGTTTACGATAGCGAAGTCCTCATGGGCCAATTGAAAGCGAATGATATGGATGTTCGCCATGAAGACGAACATGAGGAAGGAAACATTGTCGTGATCAATACCTGTGGCTTTATTGATAATGCGAAGGAGGAGTCGGTAAATACAATCCTGTACCATGCAAATAGAAAAGAGCAAGGCGCTATTGATAAACTGTTCGTTACGGGATGTTTGAGTGAACGATACAAGCCGGACCTAGAAAAAGAGATACCGAACGTCGATGAATATTTCGGCACGCGCGATTTACCTCGCTTGCTGAAGGCCTTAGGAGCCGATTACAAGCATGAACTAGTAGGTGAACGACTAACGACCACCCCAAAGCATTATGCTTATTTAAAAATTGCTGAAGGATGTGATCGCCCATGTTCGTTTTGTGCAATTCCATTGATGAGAGGAAAGCACGTTTCAAAGCCCATTGAAGAGTTGGTGAAAGAATCGGAACACTTGGCTGCGAATGGTGTCAAAGAATTAATCTTAATTGCCCAAGATCTTACCTATTACGGACTCGATTTATACAAGGAGCGCCGTTTAGCCGATTTGTTGCGCTCGTTGTCAAAAGTTGAAGGAATCGAATGGATTCGCTTGCACTATGCATTCCCAACTGGATTTCCAGAAGAGGTTCTCGACGTGATCCGCGAAACCCCGAATATTTGCAATTATATCGATATCCCTCTTCAGCATATCAGTGATGATATCCTCAAGTCGATGCGCAGGGGAACCACCTTTGAAAAAACGAATCGATTATTGGACGCTTTCCGCGAGCGGGTTCCGGAGATGGCGATTCGCACTACTTTAATTGTAGGCTATCCTGGTGAAACAGAGGGTGATTTTGAAATCATGAAACAATGGGTAAGTGATCAAAGGTTTGAGCGATTGGGTGTTTTCACTTACAGCCATGAGGAGAATACGCATGCCTTTGGACTTGAAGACAATGTTCCCGAAGAAGTGAAAGAAGAACGCGCCGCTGAAATAATGGCCATCCAACAAGATATCTCGGCTGCTAAAAATCAAGAAATGGTAGGGAAAACCTACAAGGTTTTATTCGACCGGAAAGAAGGCGACTGGTTTGTAGGCCGTACGGAGTTCGATAGTCCGGATGTCGATAATGAAGTACTCGTTGATGCTCGAGAACATTATGTTCGCCTCGGTGATTTTGCTCAGGTGAAAATTACGGAGGCACTCGATTTTGATTTATACGGAGAAGTAATAGCCGATTAAGCAAGAAAGCACAGAAAAAGAAAAGCCCTCGTTTCATTGAAACGAGGGCTTTTTATTTACTACAATAGGGACTTAGCCATTCATTGATATTAAGAATTCTTCGTTACTGTCCGTTCTTACTAATCGGTCGCGCAAGAATTCCATAGCTTCTACTGGATTCATATCCGAGAGGTGTTTTCTTAAAATCCACATCCGCTGCAAGGTCGCATCATCATACAACAAGTCGTCTCGACGCGTACTTGAAGAAACAAGATCAATGGCTGGGAATACACGCTTGTTCGAAATCTTGCGATCGAGTTGCATTTCCATGTTACCAGTACCTTTGAATTCCTCAAAAATCACCTCGTCCATTTTTGAGCCGGTTTCTACAAGTGCAGTAGCTATGATGGTTAATGATCCGCCGCCTTCTATATTCCGAGCAGCTCCAAAGAAGCGTTTTGGTTTTTGAAGTGCATTGGCATCGACCCCACCAGAAAGTACTTTCCCGGAAGCGGGTTGCACGGTGTTGTAGGCACGCGCTAAACGAGTAATGGAATCGAGAAGAATCACAACGTCGTGACCACACTCAACAAGTGCTTTGGCCTTAGATAGTACAATATTAGCTACGCGGACGTGGCGGTCGGCCGGCTCGTCAAAAGTAGAAGCAATCACTTCTCCTTTAACACTTCTTGCCATATCCGTAACCTCTTCAGGTCGTTCGTCGATAAGAAGTACAATTTGATATACTTCGGGGTGATTCGTGGCAATTGCGTTGGCAATTTCCTTCATCAACATGGTTTTACCCGTTTTGGGCTGTGCCACAATTAACCCTCTTTGTCCTTTCCCAATTGGTGAAAACAGATCAATTATTCGGTTGCTGATCGATGGTTTAACACCGCCTGTTAAGTTGAATTTCTCATCCGGAAACAAAGGCGTAAGGTGCTCGAAAGAAACACGGTCACGCACGTAAGAAGGATCGCGTCCATTGATTTCTTCAATTTTAACTAGAGGAAAAAACTTTTCGCCCTCTTTTGGCGGGCGAACTTGCCCGACAACAGTGTCACCGGTTTTAAGACCAAATAATTTTATTTGACTCTGCGATAAATAAATATCATCGGGTGAACTTAGATAATTGTAATCCGATGAACGCAAAAAGCCATATCCGTCAGGCATCATCTCCAGTACACCTTGTGCACTGATAATACCGTCAAATTCAATTTCCTCCTCTTTTTTTGGTTGGGGACGATTATTTGAATTGCGGTTGTTATTGCGATTGTCTTTGCGGTCGCCCCGATTATCGTTTCGGTTGTCGTTACGCTCGTTGCGATTATCATTGCGTTCACCGCGATTGTCGTTGCGGTTGTCGCTTCGCTCACTGCGGTTGTCATTGCGATCGCCGCGAGGGTCGTTGCGGTTATCTTTTCTTTCGCCGCGATTATCGTTCCGTTCGTTCCGATTGTTCTCGCGAGGCGCTCTGCTATTGGAATTGCGATTATTATCGCGTCTGTTATTATCGCGAGAACCTCTTGAGCCGCTACCTTTATTGTCGTCGCCTTCTTGATTTGCCAAGTCACTTTCTGCAGGCTCTTTCGATACCTGAGGCTTGCTATTCCGGCCTTCATTTCTCGGCTTGCGTTCCGGACCAACAGGCTTGGAATCCGGGGCTTGTCCAGATGGCTTTTGCTCTGCTACAGCAGCTTCACCACCAGTTACCACGGCTTTTACCCTTCCGGGGTTTTCCGCTTGAACGTCAAGAATTTGATAAATGAGATCCATTTTTTTGAGCTTGGAAATGCTCTTTACGTTGAGTCCTTTTGCAATGTCTTGCAACTCAGGGAGCTTTAGCTCCTTTAATTCCAAAATGTCGTACATGGAATGTGTGTTAGATAAATATGGAATCCGAATGGATTCTCTTAATAATAATCGTACTGATCTTGTCTATAACAGGAAGTAGATGGAGCGAAGTGCTCGCTTAGATGATGCAATAATACAAAGTTTTCATTGATATGTCACTTTCTGCGATTTTTTTTAGGGCCTATCGGCCCGATAAATAATCTTAATTTTGTCGATCTAAAAACATCCTTTCATGTTGCAAAGAGTTCAAACGATCTATTTATTGGCCGGAATCATCTGGACAGTTTCCATGGTTGCCATAACCCCAATTCTAGATATTAATCAAGAACCGAACGGAATTCAAGGGAATCCACTCTTGCTAGCGGCATTTGCCGTGGTAGTGCTATTGTATGTTATCGCAATCGCAGCCTATAAAAATCGCAACTTTCAAGTAAACGTGAACCGTGTGAACACCGTTTATAATTTATTGCTGATTGGTGGACTCGCATTCGTTGCCTATTTTCAAATTCCTCAATCCGGCGATCTTGAGGCACATCTCGATTGGGGTGCGGTGGTACCCATTTTAAATATCATATTGCTCTATTTGGCAAACCGGGGAATTATAGCAGACGAAGCATTAGTTCGCTCTTTGGACCGACTTCGTTAAACGACTCCTTTTTTTCCGAGCTCAACCACTTCAAGCTCTTTTATGTCCGAGCCATCAATAGAAAATCGGAGCAAGGTGCGCATTTTGTGAAAGCCGTGTTTACCTGCCGCGCCCGGATTCATATGCAGTAGATCGAGGTCTTTATCATACATCACTTTTAAAATGTGGCTGTGGCCAGAAATGAAGATTTTAGGGGGATTCGCTTCTATCTCTTCTCGCACAGCAGCGCTATATCGACGCGGGTAACCGCCAATATGCGTAATCCATACATCTACTTCTTCACAGAAAAAGCGATTGTTTAAAGGCCAAACCATGCGTACCTGATGATCGTCGATATTGCCAAACACGGCTCGAACCGGAGCAATTTTTTCCAATTCATCTGTTACGGAAATAGGTCCGATGTCACCCGCATGCCATATTTCATCACAGGAAGAGAGGTACTCTTTAATTCGATCATCGAGATAGCCATGGGTGTCTGAAAGTAATCCGATCCGTTTCATGCGGGAATTTTACCTTTGCAAACGTAATTAAATGCCTATTCCTTTGCGCTACTTCGTTCAATTATCCTATCATGGTTCTCCCTTTCACGGTTGGCAAGTGCAGCCAAACGCCAGCACTGTCCAGGGATACATCAACGAAGGTCTTTCAAAACTCCTTGGCAAATCGATTGAAGTAGTTGGAGCAGGTAGAACGGATGCAGGTGTGCACGCTCGAATGATGATGGCGCACTTCGATTACGGTGAAAGCTTACCAGGGGATTTAGTTTATCGATTGAATCGATTTTTACCCGATGAAATTGCCATACAACACATCTGGCCGGTAGGCCATTTACCGGGTAAAGATGGAAAGGGAGCACATGCTCGATTCGATGCGACTTCGCGAACCTATGAATACTGGGTAGCTCGAAAGAAAGATCCATTTTTAATGAATCGCGCTTGGTATTGGCATGGACCCTTAGATGTAGATTTAATGCAGCAAGCTGCGGATATCCTGAAAGAGTACAAGGACTTTGAATCGTTTTCAAAACTTCATACAGACGTATTTACTTTTGATTGCCGAATCGATGAAGCATATTTCGAAGAGCGCGGTAACCTACTCGTTTTCACAATCAAAGCCGACCGCTTTTTGCGTAATATGGTACGTGCGATCATTGGAACGCTGATGGAAGTTGGACAAGGGAAAAGAAGCCTTGAAGATCTGCGCGAATTGCTTTTAAGTAAAGATCGAAGCATGGCCGGAACATCTGCCCCCGCTTATGGTTTATACCTCATTGACGTAGCCTACCCTCCCGAATATACAAGTATACATGAGTGATTCTAAAGTGACAGGAAAAGCATTTGATCTTCAGCTATTACGCCGAATACTCAGCTATGCTGCGCCTTACAAGGGGCGCTTTTATTTCGGACTGTTTTTAACGCTGTTTATTTCCGTTCTGTCGACTTCACGGCCGATTTTAATACAATACACCATTGATCATTATGTAGTTCCGACCACGGGTGAGCCGAACGCAACATGGTTGGGATATATGATGCTCATTATGGTAGGCATCCTAATTCTGGAGACGTTTGTCCAATTTGGGTCCATTTACATAACCAACTGGCTCGGTCAAAACATAATCAAGGATATGCGGATGCAACTCTACCGGCATATTCTCGCTTTTAAAATGAAGTATTTTGATCAAACACCGATCGGAACGCTTGTAACAAGAGCAGTGAGTGATATCGAAACCATTTCGAATATCTTCTCACAGGGAATCATTGTCATTTTTGGAGATCTGTTTAAGTTGGCCGTGGTACTCATTACCATGTTTGTATACAATTGGCGATTGGCTCTTTTGTCGCTGGCCATTATGCCGTTCCTAATTTTCGCGGCTCGAATATTCCAAAGAGCCATCAAGCGGGCTTTTAGCGATGTACGCACCGAGGTATCTCGCCTTAATGCTTTTGTTCAGGAGCATTTGACTGGGATGCGTATTGTTCAGATATTCAATAGAGAAGAGCAAGAGTTTAAAAAGTTCGAAGAGATCAATCGCGCCCATATGAAGGCGAATATTCGTTCGATTTGGCATTTCTCCATTTTCTTACCCGTTGTTGAAATATCAAGTGCAATTTCGATCGGACTCATCGTCTGGTGGGGAGGGATTCATGCGGCACTTGAAGATGGCGTTACCTTGGGAGATTTAATCGCCTTTATTCTTTTCGTGAATATGATGTTTCGCCCGATTCGCCAACTCGCTGATCGCTTTAATACGCTTCAAATGGGTATGGTGTCGAGTGAGCGCGTTTTCAAGGTGCTCGATACCGATTTTATCATTCCTGATGAAGGGAGCCTGCGGCTCGATAAAGTAAACGGGCATATTGAGTTTAAAGAAGTAGTGTTTGGGTACAACCCCGACGAACCTGTTCTAAAGGGAATAAGTTTTGAGGTAAAAGAAGGGCAAACGCTCGCATTAGTGGGTGCTACGGGTGCAGGAAAGACTTCAATAATAAATCTACTCAGCCGCTTTTATGAAATAAGCGAAGGAATAATCACGATCGACGGAAAGGATATTCACGATGTCGAATTACAGGATTTGAGATCTCATATAGCGATTGTATTACAAGACGTTTTCCTTTTTAGCGATTCTATATATAATAATATCACGCTGAATGAAGACATACCAATGGAGCGGATTGAAGAAGCCGCAAAGATTATTGGAGTAGATGAGTTTATCGACAGTTTACCTGGTCGATATGAATACAATGTGCGGGAACGAGGAGGGATGCTCTCTGCAGGACAACGCCAGTTAATATCATTCTTAAGGGCTTATATTTCATCGCCCAGTGTACTTATTCTTGACGAGGCAACAAGTTCGGTAGACACGCATACAGAGCAACTCATTCAACGCGCTATTGACAAGCTTACCGAAAACAGAACCTCAATTGTTATAGCGCACCGCTTGGCTACCATTCAAAAAGCAGATCAAATTCTCGTTCTAGAAAAAGGAAGAATTGTGGAACGCGGAAATCATCAAGAACTCCTCAGTCAAAATGGCAAGTATAAAGAGTTATACGAGCTTCAGTTTGCGAACGAGGCGCCGCTGGCTTAACCTATTTCACTCTTTTTAGTGGCCTATTACTTGAATACTACAAAGTGATTGAATCGGCGTTGATGTTTTAAAGACTCATCGTGAGTTCATTATACCACGTTTGAAATTGTTGTGTAATGGGTCCGCGTTCACCTTTCCCGATTGAACGACCGTCTATTTCACCGACCGGACTCAATTCACCCATGGAACCTGTAGTAAAGCATTCGTCGGCCGTGTACAGTTCTGTCGTGCTAATGTTTTTCTCCGCAAAGGGGAATTGTTTTCTTTCGGCAATTTCTAAAAGAGTCTTACGCGTAATTCCGGGCAGGCAGGCATCGGCAAAAGGGGTCAGTAAAACGCCATTTTTTACAATGAAGAGGTTCATGGCATTTGTTTCCGAAGCGAATCCATACAAATCGAGCATTACGGCATCATCAACACCAGCGACGTTGGCTTCAATTTTGGCCAGTATATTGTTGATTAAATTATTGTGGTGGATTTTTGAATCGATGCACATGGGTGGGTTCCTTCGTATGCTCGAAGTAATCAATCGAAGCATTTTGCCATCGAATATTTTTTTCTTCCACTCGGCCAGTACAATTAGAGAACAACCCTCTTTATTCCAATGAGGGCTCATTCCACTGGTTACCTTTTTACCTCGAGTTAGCGTGAGTCGAATATGTGTTTCGTCGGTCATGCCGTTCGCCTCTAAGGTACTGTAGAGCGCGGTTGTAATATCTTCCCGTGAGGGAATACCAGAAAACATCATCGTATGGGCCGAGTTCATGAGACGATCGAGGTGCTCTTCGAGTTTGAAAATACGACCGTTATAAACGCGAAGTCCTTCCCAAACGGCATCTCCGCCCTGAACAACGCTATCAAAAACAGAAATTTTGGCCTCGTCGCGATGGTAGAGCGTTCCATCGATCCATACTTTAATGTCGCGGTTTCGTTCGTCGGGTAACTTGGCTGTCATAGTCAGGCTTTTATTGCGTATTCAAATAGTTCGTTGTAATAGGGCATACAGTCGTGTAAAAGTGCATTTAAAAAACGTGGGAAGGGCTCCGTTTTGGGCTTGTATTCTTGAAATCCCGTGCTTGTGTGCAAATTATGATACCAATGTGGGGCCCATGGACCATCTTCAGGCCGCGGACCAGCAGGCCACGAAAGCATCGATTCTTCAAAGGGCAATTCTAAATGATCACAAACTGCAGTGAGTACCTTTTTAGGTGCTGTAAGGAGCTGTTTTGAATCTATAACGAGCGGATTATGACCTTCGTTTTTCAACGCTGAAAAGAGTTGATGCTGCCGCTCGTACGCTGTATCAAGAAGTGTAGGGTGGGGAATTTGCTTGATCAACGTAGGGAGCATTTCCTCTGGGTCTCTTATTAAAAATATATTCTTCAAGGATCGAAGAAAACGGTGATCACTAATTCCTTCAAGGTGATGAGCCATATTCTTTACAAATAGCACGTCGCGATCAAAAGAAGTGTTCACAAAAGTGTTCAGACATGAGGAAACATTAAGGTCTAATTGCTCCATTAATTCTTCTCGACCCGGATGATCTGCTCCGGTCCGCACCAAATAGGGCCCGTAAAGAGGTTCGTCAATCACGCGCGTATCCGATCGTTGTGCGAAGCTGTACATCAAGGCCGTGCTTATATTTCGCGGCCCCGACCAAAGACATACCCTCTTTATTTTCATTCCTTATTTATTCTTGGCCTATCGGCCAGATGAATAGTCGTCATTTTTTTTTCGGCCGAATGCATAGATCGAAATTCGAAGTAAAGAAAATGGAATAGATCTTAAAAATCATTTTGGTTTATAAAGTAAACTAGTTTGTATTTGTCTCGTATTAATCGTGAAAATATTACAATGAAAACCAAACTAATCCTTATTTCAGTGCTGTTTACGCTCACTTTGAGCGCTCAAAACCCGGTAAAAGAAAAACTCTCGTGGATGGTGGGTAACTGGAGCGGTGGTGGTTGGGTAAGTCAAGGTCCTGGAACCGAATCCACTTTTAATCAAACCGAAAACATTACCTGGGGTGCAGGCGAAACGGTAATCATGATTAAAGGAAGAGGAACGGATCCTGAAACTGGTGAAATGAGCTTTGAAGCAGCGGGGATGATTTATTATGAACCCAAGGATCAATCGTTCCACATGCATTCATTTACAAATGAAATGGGCGGAATCATTGCCGACTTAAAAGTAACTGGTGATCGAAAAGCGGAGTGGGGATTCGATGTTCCAGGTGGGCATATCGTCTATAAAATAGATGCGTCTTCAGGTAAGTGGAACGAGAAGGGCTTCTTTAGTCCGGCAGGAACCGATCAAGAATATCCGATGTTTGAAATGACCGTTGAAAGAATCGACGAAGGAGAATAATCACCATTTAGAGTGAATTTAATAGCGAATCAATTAGCAAAGTAAAAATGGAAAATTCAGAAATGACTCATGAAGAAAGCCTAAACCTAATTAAAGGCATGATTCAATCCGCACAGAACAAAATGCATGACAACAGTATCCATTACCTCTTATGGGATTGACTCGTCTCGGTTGCCGCGATTGTCCATTTTGTGCTATTGAAGATAGATTATCAAAATCCATGGGCCGCATGGCCCATATTAATGACCCTTGGCGGTATTTCCGCCGGAATCATTGGCTACCGAGACAATAAGAGGTCTTCTGTTAAAACTTATACGGACCGACTCATGACTTACGTTTGGGGAGGAATGGTGGTTTGCATGTTTATTTTGCTCTCTCAAGGCGCTCACCTTGAGTGGGAGGTTGTTTATCCGATATTAATGCTTTTGTGGGGATGGGCTCTCTTTATTTCGGGTGGAATGGTTCGATTCAAGCCACTCATGTTCGGCGGGGCACTCAATTGGGTTCTTGGCATTATTGGTTTTTACGTATCCTTCGAAAATCAATTGGTTTTAATAGCGGCCTCTATGGTGTTTAGTTACCTTGTTCCGGGATACATGCTTCGCGCAAATGCAAGAGCTAATGCTGCCTAATCGAGACCCTTTATTACACAATCAATTGCGACTTTCAATTGTCTCTTTATTAATTGGAGTCGAACGAGCAGATTTCAATTTTTTATTAGACCAAACCCGAGCTACCAAAGGCAATATTAGTGTTCAAATAAAAAAGTTGAAAGAGGCCGGATATATATCGGTGGAAAAATCGTTCCAGAATAATTACCCGAAAACGGAGTGTTCTATAACACCTCAAGGAATTAAAGCTTTTGAGACTTATGTGGAGGGGATTTCGAAGTATCTGAAGAGGTAACGAATAGAGACTAATTCAATCTTGAATAGATCGAGTTAGAATGTAGTGATACCTTAATTTTATTCGTGTCAAATGGAATCTGTTTCTGGGCCCATGAATGAATTCATGGGCTTAAAAGGACGAGAGTTTTATCACGTAAGTAATATTCAGGGTAATATCGGATAGCCCATGAATTAATTCATGGGCTTGAAAGAAGAGGGTTTCCGTTTATAAAATTGTTTTAACGTATTGATCTCGTAGCCCATGAATTAATTCATGGGCTTGAAAAGAGCGAGAATTCGGCCCCTAAATAGTATTCAGGTTAAGATCGGATAGCCCATGAATTAATTCATGGGCTTAAAAGAAGAGGCGTTCATTCATGGGCGAATAGGGCCGAAATAGATGTTAAAAATTTAATGACATTCAAATG
Organism: Flavobacteriales bacterium; assembly: GCA_965658225.1. Classification (GTDB taxonomy): domain Bacteria; phylum Bacteroidota; class Bacteroidia; order Flavobacteriales; family ECT2AJA-044; genus ECT2AJA-044. The sequence goes on from CBFHRK010000014.1 coordinate 24,022, forward strand.
GCACATACGTATGCAAGAATTTGGATTCACGCTACCTGGGCTACAAAAGAACGAAGACCACTTATCATTCCGTCTATTGAGGAAACGCTCTATCGATTTATCAGTGAAGAATTTTCTAATCAGAGATGCCCGTGTTCCATTGTAAATGGAACTGCAGATCACCTACACTGTTTATTTGTATTGAATTCTGGAAAAAGTGCCGCCTCGGTTATTAAGTAAGTGAAAGGTAGTAGTTCACGTTTCATTAACCGCGAAAATTTGATCCAGCAAGGATTTCTTTGGCAAACTGGATACTGTGCTTTTTCAGTTTCGGAAGGGTTTTTCAACAGCGTTTATAAGTACATCTTAAATCAGAAAAACCATCACAGAACTCCTGCTTGAAAAAGTGCAGATTGGCGAAAGCAAAGTCTATTTCCTAATCTTCTCACTCAAATAACGTCCTGTAAAACCTAACCCAGAATTGATTAATTCTTCTGGTGTTCCAGAAAAAAGAACTTCTCCACCGCCTTTTCCTCCTTCGGGACCCAAATCAATTACCCAATCGGCGCATTTAATAATGTCCATATTGTGTTCAATGATCAGAATACTGTGTCCCTTTGCAATCAGTGCATTGAAGGAATCCATTAACTTCAATATATCGTGGAAATGGAGTCCGGTCGTAGGTTCATCAAATATGAATAACGTGTGTCCTTGATTCGATCCTCGTCCCAAGAAACTCGCCAGTTTAACCCGTTGTGCTTCTCCACCCGATAGGGTGCTCGACGATTGACCTAAGTGAATATAACCCAATCCAACATCCTGGAGAGGCTGAAGTTTTGCCGCTATTTTCTGGTGATTGTGCTCCGAAAAGAAATCAATGGCCTCATCAATAGTCATTTCAAGAATATCGAAAATGTTTTTTTCGTTCACCTTGATTTCGAGAATTTCATCTTTAAATCGACGACCGTGACATGTTTCACAAGTGAGGTGCACATCCGCCATGAATTGCATTTCTATTTGAACTTCGCCCTCGCCTTCGCAAGTGTCGCATCGCCCTCCTTCAACGTTGAAACTAAAGTGCTTTGCCTTGTAGTTGCGCTTTTGACTCAACTTATGATTCGCGAACAAACTTCGAATTTCATCGTAGGCTTTCACATAAGTTACTGGGTTCGATCGGCTCGATTTACCGATTGGATTCTGATCCACAAACTCGATTTCGGAAAGCATTTCCACGGCACCTTCAAGTCCGTCGAATTCGCCTGTTCTTCCGGCATATCCGCCCATTCTCTTTTTGAGCGCCGGATAAAGGATGTCCTTTATCAAGGTGCTTTTGCCAGATCCGCTTACGCCTGTTACTACGGTTAATACTTCGAGTGGAATGCGCGTAGAAACGTTTTTCAGGTTGTTTTCTCGAGCCCCCTTAATATCAATCCAGTTGCGCCCTTTCCGTCTGCTTTCTGGCACAGGGATTTCGGCTTTCCCAGTGAGGTACTTTCCGGTCAGGCTCGTTTTATCCTTCAACAATTCCTCATGGGTTCCCCAAAAAATAAGGTCTCCTCCGAGACTTCCGGCCTTCGGCCCGATATCAATGAGCAAATCTGCAGCTTTCATGATGTCCTCATCGTGCTCCACCACAATAACCGTATTCCCTAAATCGCGAAGGCTCTTAAGCACTTCTATGAGTCGCTCCGTGTCCTTAGAGTGAAGTCCGATCGATGGCTCATCCAAAATATACATGGAGCCTACTAGGGAGGATCCAAGTGAGGTTGCCAAATTAATTCTCTGGCTTTCTCCACCCGATAGGGTGGAAGAGCGACGGTTTAGCGTTAAATAGTTAAGTCCAACTTGGTTTAAAAAACGGAGCCTACTGGTAATTTCTATCAGAATTCGTTTGGAAACATTTTGTTCGTACTCATTCAGTTCTATCGCCTCTATTAGTGGAAGTAATTCGCCAATAGGCAAATCCACCAAATCGGTAATTCGATGCCCACCTACTTGAACGTAGCTTGCCTCCTTACGCAATCGGCGGCCTTTACATTCGGTACATTTTGTTTTACCGCGATAGCGAGAAAGCATAACGCGATACTGAATTTTATAGCTTTTTGATTCTAGGTATTCAAAAAATGCATGGATCCCCATAAAGTACTGATTCCCGTTCCAAAGAAGTTCTTTTTGCTCCTCTGTAAGTTCAAAATAGGGCTTGTGAATGGGAAAATCGAAACGATAGGCGTTCATCACCAAGTCGTTTTTATACTCCTGCATTTTCTCGCCTTTCCAGCACACAATGGCCTCATCGTAAATGCTTAATGCTTTATTGGGAATTACGAGGTCTTCATCAATGCCAATGATACTTCCGTAGCCTTCGCATTTCGGGCACGCTCCGTATGGATTATTGAAGCTAAAAAGGTGTTCGGAAGGTTCATCGAAGGTAATTCCATCGAGTTCAAATTTGTTGCTAAACTCTTGCAATAATCCGCTATCTGCTTGTTCAATTTTACAAATACCGTTTCCCTCGAAGAAGGTAGTTTGTACAGAATCGGCCATTCTCGTTTGGGTGTCTTCGTCGTCCTTACGGACGGATAGACGGTCTACCACCAAATAGGTGCTGTTCCAGTCGATGACTGCTTTTTTTTCAATGAGATCATCAATGCGAACAACGTCTCTATCGCGCCGTAGGCGGCTAAACCCTTGCTGCTGAAGAACCTTTAATTGCTGTTCCGTATCGCGCTCGGCATGGAGATGAACCGGCGCTAATACTAATATGCGCGTATTTTCAGGAAGATTATTTACCCAACGAACCACATCTGAAACGGAATGGCGCTGCACTTCAAGTCCACTTATAGGTGAATACGTACGGCCAATACGGGCAAATAGAAGCTTGAGGTAATCGAATATTTCTGTTGAGGTACCCACTGTGGACCTTGGGTTACGGGTATTTACTTTCTGCTCAATAGCAATCGCTGGTGAGATCCCTTTGATATAGTCTACCTCCGGCTTATTTAATCGTCCGAGAAACTGACGCGCATAACTCGATAAAGATTCAACATATCGGCGCTGGCCCTCGGCGTAAAGCGTGTCAAAGGCCAGAGACGATTTACCCGATCCTGATAAACCTGTTACTACGACCAAACGGTTTCGGGGTATAGCTACGTCTATATTCTTGAGATTGTGGAGACGAGCTCCTTTAATCAAGATATTTTCTTTCGGGTTTAGAGTGTCGAGATCGAGCGCCATAAAAGTGGTACGGTTTTTTCACTTAATTGGGAGAGAAGCACTAACCGCTTCGCCACCGGAAGTGCAAAATTAGGAGATTAAAACTTGGGTCGTATTAAAAAAAATCTATATTTGTCTCTTATACTCCGAGATCAGTACTTGTTCAATTCTAATTTTTTAACTGCGTATTAAGCACGTTTACTTTTTTGTTTTTAGAGGCCGAAAGGCTTGTTGAAGAGGATTAAAAACCAAAAGAAGGTAGACTATGCAATTGAAGCAGTGGGATGACTCTGCGTTGGTAAAAGCATACCAGCAGGGCAATGAAAAGGGATTAGAAGAATTAGTAACAAGACACCGCCAGCGCATCTATGCGTACATTTTAACGCGGGTTCACGATAAAGACTTAGCAGAAGATTTATTTCAAGACGCTTTTATTAAGGTGATTAAAACCTTGAAAAGAGGCCGATACAATGAGGAAGGTAAATTTTTGCCTTGGGTTTTGCGTATTTCGCACAACCTAATCATTGATCACTTCCGTAGAAATAAGAGAATGCCGATGATGGAAACCACAGAGGACTTCGATATTTTCGATGTTATTTCCGATGCTGGTTTAAGTGCCGAGAATCAAATCATTAAAGATCAAATCGTTCAAGACGTTCGCAAGTTAATTCAGCAATTACCTGCCGAACAGAAAGAAGTTTTGATCATGCGACATTATGCGGAAATGAGTTTCAAAGATATAGCCGAGCAGACAGGAGTGAGTATAAACACGGCTTTAGGTCGTATGCGTTATGCACTAATCAACCTGCGAAAGCTTATCGAGGAACACAATATGAATATGACATTGTCTTAAAAAAAAGGGGCTTGGGATAATACGAGCAAAAAAGGTGCGTTTCCATATTGATTAATGACCCAAAACTGATCATATGGCCAAGACCTTTACTCCTGATTTTTTATTGCAATACACGTATGGCGAGCTTAATGAAAAAGATAGCCAAGAAGTAGAAGCGCTCTGCAATCACGATCTTTACTTGCGCGACGAACTAGCATTAATTAATGAAAGTAAGTCCATGCTTGATGAAGTCGAATTAAAACCCTCAGACAAGACTCTTAACTACATTTTGTCATTTTCAAAGGCCTACCATGTGTCGGATTTAGAAAATGGTGATCAAGTAGAAATGATTCTTAATTAGAGGTATCCGTTTTTCTTGAGGAAGTCGCGACGTCCAATTTTTTGCGTAATAAAATCGCGTTCTGGCTTAAAGCCTCTGGCTTGGCCGTATTCTCTGCCGTAAAAAATAATCTGCAAGTGCAGTTTATTCCATAATTCTTTCGGGAAAAGACGCTTTGCGTCTTTTTCTGTTTGCGTAACGTTTTTGCCACTTGATAGCCCCCAACGGTACATCAGCCGATGAATGTGCGTATCAACAGGGAAGCTGGGAATGCCAAAAGACTGAGCCATCACCACTTGTGCTGTTTTATGTCCCACTCCAGGCAATTCTTCAAGTAAGTCTAAATCTGCCGGAACATCGCCATTGTATTTCTCAATGAGTATTTGTGAAAGGCCTGAAATCGCTTTCGATTTTGCAGGAGAAAGCCCACAGGGCCGAATAATAGCTTTAATATCTTCCACAGGTAGCTGCGCCATGTCGAATGGGTTTGAAGCTGCTTCAAAAAGGGCAGGGGTGATTTTGTTGACTCGTTCGTCGGTACACTGGGCAGAAAGAAGCACAGCAACTAATAAGGTGAACGGGTCATGATGATCCAACGGAACTGGCGCTTCCGGATACAGTCGCTCTAGCTCATTTATTAAATAATCTACTTTTTCTTTTTTAGTCATTAAGAGAGGTCAGTTTTATCGCTGAGCGCTTTAACCAGAATAAACATTTCTTGATGAGGGTACGTGCCTACGGCAGTATATGCTCCGCCATTACTCAATTCCGAATTGTCTAGAATCGTATCTACCGTTTCTAATCCAAACTTTTCTTCAACTAATTCAATAAATTCTGAAAACACAATACCTTTCATGATTGAAATTTTAGTTCACGCTCAAAGTACTAAAAAAGTGGTTTTAATTGAATCGTGAAAAATTGAACTTTTGAGCGCCGCATTTGTCATAAAAACACATAAAAAACTAGATCATGGGAAATTTAACAGAAGGTTCAAAAGCACCTGATTTCACAGGTGTCAATCAAAAAGGAGCGTCCATAGAATTGAGTAATTTTTTGGGGAAGAAGGTCATTTTGTATTTCTACCCTAAAGATGATACGCCTGGTTGTACCGCAGAAGCATGCAGTTTACGCGATTATTATTCTGATCTTAAGGAAAAGGGTTTCGAAGTGGTTGGAGTGAGCGCGGATACGGCTACTAAACATGAGAAATTTGCAGCGAAGTACGACCTTCCCTTTCACTTAATCGCAGATACCGAAAAAGAAGTTATCCAGTCGTACGGTGCGTGGGGGTTAAAAAAATTTATGGGTCGTGAATATGAAGGGATCATCAGAAAAACGTTCGTCATCGATGAGAAAGGTGTCATTGAGCGCGTCTTCGAAAAAGTGAAAACGAAAGCTCATGCCGAGCAAATTTTGGAGTCATACGCTTCGTGAATAAATTATTCATAAAACGACTCCAAAATGAATTGTCAGTGGCCCCGACAAGGTCTATATTTGGCGTAAATGATTGAATTGAATACGTGATTATGGACGAGAAAGAGAAAGCAGCGAAAATGAAGGCCCTCCAGTTAACTATGGACAAGCTGGATAAGACTTATGGTAAAGGAGCAGTCATGAAAATGGGCGATTCAGCTGTTGTGAACATAGAGAGCATTCCATCAGGAAGCCTCAGTTTAGATGTTGCATTGGGAATAGGCGGATACCCGCGGGGGCGTGTAGTAGAAATCTACGGTCCCGAATCCTCGGGTAAAACAACGCTAACCTTGCATGCCATTGCACAAGCTCAAAAGCAAGGCGGTATTGCGGCTTTTATTGATGCAGAACACGCGTTTGATCGCTTTTATGCCGAGAAGCTCGGAGTAGATATTGAAAACTTATATGTTGCTCAGCCGGATAACGGAGAGCAGGCACTTGAAATTGCCGATAACCTAATTCGTTCTGGAGCTATTGATATCCTCGTAATTGATTCTGTAGCTGCTTTAACTCCTAAAAGTGAGATCGAAGGAGAAATGGGAGATTCGAAAATGGGTCTTCAAGCCCGACTAATGTCCCAAGCGCTCCGGAAACTAACAGGGACAATTAGCAAAACGGGTTGCTGCTGTATTTTTATCAATCAGCTCCGCGAAAAAATTGGAGTCATGTTCGGTAATCCGGAAACAACCACCGGAGGAAATGCCCTTAAGTTTTATTCGAGTATTCGATTAGATATTCGCCGCATCGGGCAAATTAAAGATACGGACAGCGTCACCGGAAACCGGGCACGTGTAAAGGTGGTGAAGAATAAAGTAGCTCCTCCATTCAAGCAGGCAGAGTTCGATATTATGTACGGTCAAGGGATTTCTAAAGTGGGTGAAATTGTGGATCTCGGAGTTGAGCACAATGTCCTTCAAAAAAGTGGTTCGTGGTACAGTTATGGTGAAACGAAATTGGGTCAAGGTCGCGATGCTGTTAAGAACCTTTTGATTGACAACCCGGAACTTGCAGAAGAAATGGAAGGCAAAATCCGTGAATTCTTGAAACCGGCCTAATGGCAAATAAATTCGTTCTTTTTTGTTTCGGTGCAATCGTTGTAGCTGCCTGTTCTTCGGACCCAAAGGAAAAGGAACAGGTGCAATTTGCCACGCCTTTAGATAGTATTAACACCGTAATTGGTAACGAGCCCGACAATGCCGAGGCCTATGCTGCACGCGCGTTGATGCAACTAGAAAGCCGCAACTTGGCAGAAGCACAGTCCGATGCCCAAAAAGCAATGGAACTCGATTCGGTTAACTCCTTTGTTTTGGAGAGTTATGGGGATATTTATCTCATGCTCAATCAAACACGTAAATCGCGAGATAGCTGGAAGACTTGTGCCGAGCTGAATAAGGAGAATGTTTCTTGTCGCTTTAAATTGGCTAAACTGCTTTTTTTCGTTCGCAACTACGAAGAGTCGTTGGATTACTTAAATGAAATTCTAATGGTTGAAGGAGCGAATGATCAAGCCCTTTTCTTGAAAGCGAGTATTTATAAAGAGCTGGGCGACACCTCCAGCGCCATTCAGTTTTATCAAACAACTATTGATGCCAATCCAGAGAATTTCGACGCGTATGAACAATTAGGAGTTCTCTACGCCCAGCGAAAGGATTCATTGGCCATCGCTTTTTATAATCGAGCCATTCAACTGCGACCAAATGAACCTGGGGTGTACTATAATCTCGGAATTTACTATCAATCCTTAGAGCAGTGGAATAGAGCATTGGAAGCGTACTCGTCGGCAGTTCAAATCGACCCCAATCACTTCAATAGTCACTACAATATGGGGTACATTCATATTTTGATTAGTGCATGGGAGCAAGGAGCCGTTCACTTTACCGATGCTATTAGAGCAAAAGAGGACTTTTATCAAGCATATTACGGACGGGCTTACTGCTTTGAAATGCTGGGGGATGTTACTCGAGCCAAAAAGGATTATGAGCAAGCTTTGAATATTAAGCTCGATTACAAGCCGGCCGAGGAAGGTCTTGGACGAATAGCCAAGCTTTTGCAATACGGAAATTAAGGAGTTGCTTCGATCCAAAGCCAATCTCGATTTGGGTCTAATTGTACGCGCCTAACGGCACGATTAAAAACCCACTGCTGAAGGCTAAGCTTTCTGTCGATTTCAATGTATAGCTCTTCAAATGAACCGTCCTCAAATTCAAGGAGCACCGGTAACTTCATCGGCATAAAATCGTCTTGGACTTGCTGAACACTAACCGTCACTATTCCTTGATCTGGCTGAATTTGATAAGCCCATTTCAATTTAGGAATGGTTGGTTTCGTGAGCCAAGGCTCATATCTGCTGCTCAACGGTTCATGTGAAAACTCATCAAGTAAGTTCATAAAATCATCCGTACTGGCCACCCCGTATTTAAAGCGTTCAAAATAAGCTGCAAGTAATTTGTTGAACCGATCCAAACCAATATCCGTTCGGATCATGTGTAAAATACGCCCTCCTTTTTGATAGCTATACGCGTTCAATCGACTCATAAGGTCGGGGGTTTCGAAATCGACAATAACAGCATTCGGTTTCGCTTGGGCTCTTCTTAAAATGGCCTGTTCATCATTCCTTAAACGACTATAAAAAAGAGAGTCTCCATATTTGTACTGCATGAAAAGATGTTCTCCATATGTGGCGAAGCCTTCGCTTAACCAGAGATGAGGCCAATCACTTTCCGTTACGCAATTTCCGAACCACTGATGCGCCATTTCGTGGGCGACCAAATCCTCACTATTCAAGCCGTCGCTAATTGCACGTTCGTCGTAAAAAATGCAACCCGCATTTTCCATGCCCCCAAACAGGGTGGTGGATTGAACGTGGTTCAATTGTTCAAATGGATATGTGCCCCAAACGGATTCGAAATAATCCATGATTTCGTTCGTCGAAGAAACTTCTTTGAAAACGGCGGCCGAGTCATCCGGATAGGAGTAGGCGTTCTGCTTAATGCTTTCCGAAGGTAACTCTGAAATGGTAAATGGAGCAACGCCAAATACACTCACTTTTATGGGTAATAGAGATGAAGTATCACTATGGGTAACTTGATAGCCATCCGGCGCTTTAATCGTCCACCGAAAAAGGGCTTTGTCTGATAAATGATCGTGACATACTAAGTACTGGTGTGCTCTATTTGGCCAATGATCGCCGAAAAAGGTGCGTTCATTGTTTTTGTTCTTCCGGATAATGAGTCCGTTCGCCGGGATCCCGGAATAACGAACCCAGAGTTCAAAAGTATCTTGAGGAACCAATATAGATTCCATAACAAGTTCTTCATTTTCATGGGTGAAGGGTACGATAGAACCGTCTATTTTCAATTCTTTTACAATCATGCCCAATCCGTTTTCGCCTTGCTCGGCCAAATCGAAACGGATGTCGGTACACGCCTTCTTTACTGTAAAATAAACGCTCGCCTCAACCTCAATGAAATCTGTGTTGTCGGAGAGTTGAATATTGAAATGGTATTCCGTTACATCTAAATTCGGGTGAGCATCTTGAGCAAAAAGCCCTATCGGGCCGAGGAGGCCCGCAAGAAGAAAAAGAAAACGATTCATAGACGGGTCGTCAAGTTTTCTACAAGTTTGAATCCGGCCAAGAACTCTTTAGCAACAACACGTATTAGGGTATAGAGCGGAATGGCTAATATCATCCCGGGAATTCCTGCTAATGTACCGGCAACGGATATAATTAGGAAGATTTCAAGAGGGTGAGCAAGAACAGAGTTGCTAAATATAACCGGTTGGAATATGATATTATCGCAAAGTTGAACGATTAAGAAAGTCCCCATGACCTGCAAGGCCAATATCAAGGGACTGGCCTGAAAGCCCAGTTCAATATTTAGCAATAAGCTTATTGCAAGAGCAAAACTTCCCCCAATTATGGGGCCGATATAGGGAATCAAATTGAAAATCGCCGCGAAAAAGGCAATGGTCAATGCGTACTTTACGCCAAAAACAGAGAGCCCGATGGTAAGTAACAAAGTAATCAGACTGATTTGAATAACGAGCCCAATAAAATATCTCGATAGTAATCGCTGGCTATTCGAGAGTACGCGCTTCATTTGATCCATATTTTTCTCCGGAGTCAATGAATACACCATGCTTGCTAGAATATAACTGTCTTTCAATAAGAAAAAGGTGATGAAAAGGATAGAGAATAAAGCTACAAGAAGCCCAGAGAAAGTTCCGATGATTCCGTCCATAACGGCCGAAACATCGGTCACTTTTAGAAGCGTGCTCAAAGGCGCCTCTAAATTCGCCTTATCTCGCAAGCTCTCTGAATTGAGATTGTAACGCTCAACAAAAGCAATTAAATCTTTCCGAGCAGGCTCTAAGCCTTCCCACAAGCTGTGTAATTCAATATTCGAGATGATATGAACTCCCTGTGCAATCAGCGGAGTAAGTAGGCTAAACAATCCGACAATCAGAAAAACAAAGGTACCTAATACCAACAATGCGCGCATCCAGCTCGGTAGGGCACGCTTTTTTATTCTCACTTTCTCTAATACATCCATTAATGGTCGACCAATCAAGGCAAGGACAGCACTTATTATGAAGTATACTACCAATAGGCGCACAAACCACAATAAGACTAAAAACAGAATAAAGCTAATGGCGCCTATGATTCGGCGAGTACGATTATTCATATTCAGGGCATTTCTTCGCCTAAGAAGACGAATTGGATCATATTTGCACCCATTTGCAGTGCTTGTTGTCGAATTTGAGGACTATCGCGATGCACTTCAGAATCTTCCCACCCGTCTCCAAGGTCACTTTCGTAGGAGTAAAAGAGAACCAACCTACCTTCGTAAATAAGTCCGAGTCCTTCCGACGGCTTCATATCGTGTTCATGCACTTTGGGTAATCCGTTATTGAAATCGTATTTGGCGTGGTAAATAGGGTGGGAGAATGGAAGCTCTACCAAATCTAATTCGGGGAAAACTTTTTTAAGTTCGGGTCGAATGTAGGCATCCATTCCATAGTTGTCATCAATGTGTAAGAATCCGCCCGCTATCAAATACTCGCGAAGGTTCTCAGCCTCTTGCGGGTCAAAGACGACATTGCCGTGACCTGTCATGTGCACAAAAGGATAGTTAAATAATTCTGGACTTCCTACTTCAACGATGTCGTATTCGGGGGCGATTTGAGTTCCGAGGTTTTCATTGCAATAGGCGATGAGATTGACGAGACTGGATGGATTGGCATACCAATCGCCACCACCTCTGTATTTCATGACTGCTAATAGGTACGATTGACCAACGGACCCTAATGAGATCAAGATAGCGACTAATAAAAAGAGAATACGCTTTTTCATGAAGCAAACTTAGGGAAGTTTAACGCAATTTCATGGCTTTCAGTGCCACTGCCGCACAAGTTATGAGTCCGGCCGTTTCTGTTCTTAAGCGCATATCTCCTAGTGAGAGGGGTGTCCATCCGGCCGTGAGGCCGTTCTCAATTTCCCGGGCACTAAAATCACCCTCTGGACCAATGGCTATAATCAGGTTATCACCGTCGATATCAGTGAGCTCTGTTTTTTCTCCATCAGCACAATGCGCAAGGTATTTATTGTGCTCTTTGGCCTTCGGCCAGATGTCATTTGCCTTCGTTAAATCATTGAGTATAGGTAAGTGCGCTCGGTTCGACTGTTTCATTGCGGAAACCATAATCTTTTTCCAGCGCTCAACGTTCACTTTGAAACGCTCGGAATGATCCCCAACTAG
>CBFHRK010000015.1:0-34747 GCA_965658225.1 Flavobacteriales bacterium
CACTTACGTTGGTCGATTTTCATGAGGCGTTGGAATCGGCCGGACTAAAAATTATGAATACGTTCGGGGATTATAATTTAAATGATTTTGATGCTCAATATTCGGAACGACTGGTTTTAATTGCCCACAAACTGAATAAATGAATTTGTTACTTCTCATATTTGCCGTTGCTCTTGGTGTTGTAGGGGCTTTTGCATTCCCAGCTCAAGGCAAGGGGATTAAATATTTCACTGCATTCAGCGGTGGATTCTTATTGAGTATTTGCTTTTTAGAGTTGATCCCTCAAAGCTATGATTCCCTTGGCTACGCTCTAGGCCCATGGTTACTGGGTGGTTTCTTTTTCCAAATTGTGCTCGACTATTTTAGTCAGGGTGCAGAACACGGACACATACATTACCATAAAGAAGATGAAGGCCGCACACCCTACTTACTCTTATTTAGCCTTTGTCTTCACGCTTTTTTAGAGGGAATGCCCGTGCTCAATGGGCACGATCATGATCATGGTAATGGCTTACTCTTTGGAATCGTGGTGCACAAAGTTCCCGTCGCGTTAATACTATTTCAGTTTTTAAGAATCCACAAACTCCCGAAGGTAAGAACAGCCTTAATCATGATCGTTTTCGCTTTTATGAGTCCGGCCGGAGCCCTCTTGAGTCAGTGGGTTCCTGAATTAGGATTGTATTTACCTCAAATTCGCGCGGTCGTACTCGGCGTGTTTTTACATATTGCCACCACCATTTTATACGAGTCTTCCGAAAGTCATCGATTCAACGGTCTCAAGCTTTTTGCCGTACTGCTCGGCCTCACGGCCGGATGGCTATCCATCCTTTTTTAACTCTTTATACCTTATAAAGACTATTTATCAAACTTTCCCGCGGGATATTCGTTGACGCCCTAGATGTTTTCTAATTTTGAAAACAGAAACATGTATAATCTTAAAATCTATAAAAAATGGGTGTTTTAGTAGGAAAAAAAGCTCCATCCTTTACTGCTGCTGCAGTGATCAACGGTGAGGAAATTGTTGAAGACTTTTCACTAGATCAGTTTATCGGTAAAAGCCACGTAATTCTTTTCTTCTATCCGAAGGATTTCACCTTTGTTTGTCCGACCGAACTCCACGCTTTTCAGGCGAGTTTGGCTGACTTTAAAGCAAAAGGAGTAGAAATTGTTGCCGTATCAACCGATACAGAGCAATCGCATTGGGGTTGGTTGCAAATGAGTAAAGATCACGGTGGAATCCAGGGAATTACCTATCCGATTGTTGCCGATACAAATAAGACCATTTCAAGCAATTTTGACGTCTTGGCCGGAGAGTACTTCTACAACGAGAAAAATGAGCTTGAAGCGGAAGGAGAATTGGTTGCTTACCGCGGTTTATTCTTGATCGATAAAGAAGGTACTGTTCAACATCAAGTAGTAAACAATATGCCATTAGGACGTAATGTTGAAGAGGCAATGCGTATGGTTGATGCTTTACAATTCTTTGAAGAGAAAGGTGAAGTTTGCCCAGCAAACTGGAGCGAAGGAAAAGAAGGTATGAAAGACACCCATGATGGAGTGGCAGATTACCTAGCAGCTCACTAATTATAAAAACCAGACGAAGGATCCGCTATATAGGCGGATCCTTTATTAATGCAACAAAAAAAATGGCTGAAGTAAAACTCGGTGAAAATACTGTTCACACCTCTGGATCCTTACCTGCTGTAGGTGGTGATGCACCAGATGCGCGTCTTGTGCGCAACGACTTAAGCGAAATGCAATTGAGCAGCTATGCAGGCAAGCGTGTAGTACTTAATATATTTCCATCTATTGATACGGGCGTTTGCGCCGCTTCTGTGCGCAAGTTCAATGAACTTGCAGCGTCTTTAGACAATACGGCTGTATTGAATATTTCGCTTGATTTACCTTTTGCGCAAAAGCGTTTTTGTGGAGCCGAGGGTATTGAAAATGTGGAAACACTTTCTGCATTCAAGAACAATTCTTTTGAAGAAGCTTATCAAGTAACCATGATTGACGGAGGAATGCAAGGATTTTTCTCTCGTGCAATTGTAGTGGTGGATGAAAATGGTGATGTTGTTCACGCAGAGCAAGTTCCATCCATCGGACAAGAACCTAACTACGACGCTGCCATTGCAGTTCTTAGTTAATTGAATTTCTCACTTTTGAGGTAAAGGCACGGAGGGCATCTTTTTCCTCTGTGCCTTTTTCAATTTCCTTCTTGATCCAAATAGCACCAAATACATTGGTGAGCTGATCTCCTTCGTCTACTCCACCCACCGGAATTTCCGGGGTCTCCCCCTCTTCAATGGCGGCTTCCGCTCGTTCGAGTGTTTCTAGGTCGAATTCTAAAAGGGCTTTAATTGCAGGGATCTTCATGATTATGCGTTTTCTGAAATTATTAAACGGAGGTATTCTTCCTTGCTGCTTGCGCTTCCAGCCGCTAGGCTGCCATTTTTGAAAAAAGCGAGATAAGGTAAATTATCCACACCAGCTAGTTTACGCGTTTCTGGATTCTCCTCAGCATTCACGTCGAGGAAAACCACATTGCTCATTTCATCCTCGTTACTCACACGCTTGAATTTTGGACTAAAAAGTCGACAGTTACCACACCAATCTGCGTAGAACTTTACGACTACATTTTCATTATCGTTGATAATACTTTTAAAATCTTGGTCTGTTGCAATTTGTACTGCCATGGCTTTGTTATATTATTGATAGCGCAAATGTACATCGGAGTAAGAAAATGCCAAGCATGGCCGTTTTGAAACTTTCAATCATATATAAACTCTATCTATACGTGAAGATCAATCGCTCATTATTATCTATCGCGCCATTTTTGTCGAGTTTGGTGCTCATCATTACTGCAGCTTGCCAAAATGACAATACACTTATTCAAAAAGCACCATTAAATGGCTATTGGCGCGGAGAACTAACTTTGAGCGACACTACAGAGCGCCCTTTGCCGTTTCAGTTCGTTGTGGAAGGTGCTATAGGAGAGCAACAAATGACTATTCAGAATGGTCGGGAAGCAATTGTATTGAATCCATTCTACGAAAGCAATGATAGCATTGAGGTTGTTTGGCCCGTTTTTGAAAGTGGGTTTGTATTTCAGTCGAGCGACTCTACAATGTCGGGATACTGGTATGATCGCAGCCGTGGTGATGATTATAAAATCCCTTTCGAAGCTCACTACGGTGTTCAATATCGTTTTAATCAGAACGATCGGCCAACGGAAAAAGTTGCTGGCACATGGAGAACGCACTTCGGAAACAAAGAGCCTAATGCGCTTGGTTTATTCAAGGAAGAGGGTGGATTGCTTGCCGGAAGCTTTGCTACTGAAACCGGTGACTATCGTTTCTTGGAAGGGATTATACAAAACGATCAATTCAAATTGAGTACACTCGATGGCGCACATGCTTTTCTTTTTGAAGGAACGGTTGCCGGCGATAGTCTTTGGGGAACTTTTTACAGCGGCGATCATTACTCGGAACCGTTTTACGCCGTTCGCGATAGCGAATTTGAATTAATGAAAGCCGATGAGCTTACTTTTCTTAAAGAAGGGTACGCGACGGTTGATTTTGCGTTTCCCGATCTTAATGGCGACACGGTTCGCTTAATTGACGACCGTTTTAATAACAAGGCTGTAGTTATTCAACTCTTTGGATCCTGGTGTCCGAACTGTATGGATGAATCTATTTATTTATCTGAATTGTACGAGAAGGAGGCCTCAAACGGATTAGAAATTGTGGGCTTGGGATTTGAACGGCATAAAGAATTTGAGAAGGCCTCTAACGCTATTGTCAAAATGCGACAAGATTTACTCATTCCTTATACGTTATTAGTCGCCGGACCCGCGAATAAAAAAGCGGCTGCGGAAAAGCTTCCTATGCTCAATCACTTATTGAGTTTTCCTACCGCCATTGTATTAAATCGAAAACATGAAGTAGTTGGCATCCATACGGGTTTCTACGGTCCAGGGACTGGAGAATATTACGTTCAGTTTAAAGAAGAATTTGATAATTGGATTGCCCTAGCTTTAAGAGAATAGGGTCTTTAAAGCGAAACCACAGCGGGGCTGTGGTTTCTATCGCGATCGATTTCTAATAGACAAAACAACAACGAGTAACCTTCATTCGCGGAGTTTTGAGGACATCGATTTCGTTTCAAAACGAATTGAGATTAAAGTCGAAACACCATACGACTTTCTCAAGCTGACCAAATATACGATTTTTTACGACTCATGAAAGTGTTTTGTAGAAAAAAATATGGTTACTTTTGCGGCCCTTCAAAAGCTTGTATTCATGGGATTTCTGGATGAAATAAAGAGACGTAGAACCTTCGCTGTTATTAGTCACCCCGATGCAGGTAAAACCACCTTAACGGAAAAACTACTTCTTTTCGGAGGTGCTATTCAAACTGCCGGAGCGGTAAAGTCGAACAAAATCAAGAAAGGAGCGACCTCCGATTTCATGGAAATTGAGCGACAAAGAGGTATCTCTGTTGCTACTTCCGTGATGGGATTCGAATACAAGGACAAAAAAATCAATATTCTCGATACTCCGGGGCACCAAGATTTTGCCGAAGACACCTACCGAACTCTAACAGCTGTTGATTCAGTTATCGTGGTAATTGACGTAGCGAAAGGAGTTGAAGCGCAAACCGAAAAATTGGTGAAGGTTTGCCGAATGCGCAATACACCGGTCATAGTTTTTATCAACAAGCTCGACCGTATGGGAAAAGACGCCTTCGATTTATTAGATGAAATTGAAGAAAAGCTCGGACTCAGTGTTACCCCGTTGAGTTGGCCGATTGGAATGGGGAAAGAACTCAAAGGAGTTTATAGTCTTTTTGAAAAGCAATTGGTTTTATTCGACGCACACGGAAAACAAGAGCTGGATGACTCCATAATTATCGACGAGCTCTCTGATGATCGTCTCGATTCTTTAGTGGATTCGCATTTTGCAACGACCTTGCGGTCAGATGTTGAACTTCTCGAAGGAGTTTACCCACCCTTTGAAATTGAGGAGTATCGAAAAGGGCAAATCTCACCCGTTTTCTTTGGATCCGCCGTCAATAATTTTGGAGTACGTGAATTGCTCGACTGCTTTGTTCAAGTAGCTCCCTCCCCCCAGCCCACCAAAACAGAAGAACGTATTGTAGCCCCAGATGAAAAAAGCTTTGCCGGATTCGTATTCAAAATTCATGCGAACATGGATCCAAAACATCGCGATCGAATTGCCTTTGTAAAAGTGTGTAGCGGAAATTTCAAAAGAAACACGAATTATCTTCACGTGCGCAATGACAAGCAATTGAAATTTTCGAACCCCACTTCCTTCATGGCCGAGAAAAAGGAGATTATAGATGTGTCTTACCCGGGGGATATTGTTGGATTGCACGACACGGGTAATTTTAAGATTGGAGATACACTTACAGAAGGAGAAAAGCTACATTTCAAAGGAATTCCGAGCTTCTCGCCCGAAATGTTTAAGGTTATTGAAAATGCCGATCCTATGCGGTACAAACAATTGGCTAAAGGAATTGAGCAGCTCATGGATGAAGGAGTTGCCCAGCTATTTACGATGTCACAAAACAATCGAAAGGTAATTGGAACGGTTGGTCAGTTGCAATTTGAGGTTATTCAGTATCGCCTTGAACACGAGTATACCGCCAAATGTAGGTATGAGAGCATCAATGTGCATAAAGCCGTCTGGCTTTCTGGCTCAAAAAAAGACCTCAGTGAATTTGCCAAGCAGAAATACAGAAATATGGCAACCGATAAAGAAGGTCGACCTGTTTTTATGGCAGATACCGCTTTTGCCCTGCAAATGGCTCAAGATAAATTCCCCGATATTACTTTTCATTTTACCTCCGAATTCGATTCTTAAGAATTGAGCTCCTTTTTTCCTATTTTGTTTGCTCATAGCATTAAAAAATGGGAGAAAGCAATGTCCGTTCTGGAAGTAGTTCCGAAGAACTGAAAGAGTTTATGAAGCATCTGATCAAGGATATCAGAGCTTTAGAGATCATGATCGATCGTGGAATGATCGAAGAAAATGTACACCGAATTGGAGCCGAACAAGAGTTGTGTTTAATCGATAAAACCTATCGGCCCGCGCCGAGGGCCCAAGAAATTTTAGAAAAACTCAACCACGATAAGTTCACCCACGAGCTCAGCCGTTTCAATCTTGAAATCAATTTAGACCCGCAGGAATTTAAAGGGCCGGCCCTCCGACTCATGGAGGAACAGCTTAAAAAATGTCTTTCTTGCTTGAAAGACGTATTGGATCCGGCCGAACTAGATTACATTCTAGTGGGTATATTGCCGAGCATTCGACTATCGGATATGACCTTGGAAAATCTAACTCCCCTGCCTCGATATTTTGCACTTAATGAACGTTTATCAAAGATGCGCGGCGAAGCATACGAGTTCCGCATTGAAGGAACGGATGAATTAATTACCAAGCACGACTCCTTAATGTTCGAAAGCTGTAACACAAGCTTTCAGGTACACTTCCAAGTGGGTGCGAGTAACTTCACCTCCTTCTACAATTGGGCTCAGGCCATTACAGGCCCTCTTTTGAGCGCTTGCACAAACTCTCCTTTACTATTTGGGAAAAGACTCTGGCGAGAAACAAGAATCGCCCTTTTTCAACAAAGTACCGACACGAGGAGCAACCATCAATACGCCCGAGAAGAAGCTCCACGTGTATTATTGGGCAATACTTGGCTTAATGAAAGTATTGTAGACCTTTTTAAAGAAGATGTGGCCCGCTATCGCGTGCTGATTAGCTCAGATATCAATACCGATTCATTAGAACAATTGAAAAACGGAGAGGTGCCGAGTTTATCCGCGCTGAAAATGCACAACGGAACCATCTACAAATGGAATCGAGCTTGCTTTGGAGAAACGAATGGAATACCGCACTTGCGTATTGAAAACAGATACATCCCTTCTGGTCCAACAGTTCTAGATGAAATGGCGAACACTGCTTTTTGGCTTGGCCTTATGCACGGCATGCCCGAAGAATACAGCCAATTGCACAAAACACACGATTTCGATATCGTAAAGGCCAATTTCAATAGGGCCTGTCGTATGGGTATGGGCTCTATGTTCCGTTGGCTCGATAACAAAGTGTACAGCGCTCATGATTTAATTTTAGACGTGCTTGTACCTATGGCAGAGAAAGGGCTTCGGAAGGCTAAAATTCACGAAAAAGACATAAAAAAATACCTTCAGGTCATTAAAGACCGTGTTTCTACTGGGAATTCCGGAAGTCAATGGATCTTGAATTCCTACGATCAATTAAAGAATGAAGGCACAAAAGACGAAATGATGCTCGCCATTACCGCGGGGATTGCCAAAAGACAAAAAAGAAACGTACCCGTTCATAAATGGTCGCTTGCCAAAATTGGTGAGGCGGGAAGTTGGATCAATCGCTATTGGCGAATCGATCAAATTATGTCAGTGAATCTTATTACCGTTAATGAAAATGACCTTCTCGACATGGTCCCGAACATTATGGATTGGCGCGGAATTCGCCACATACTCGTTGAGAACGATAAAAATGAGTTGGTAGGACTTCTAACTTCTGGAAACCTAATACGTTATTATTCAACACGTTTAACGGATGAAACACAAGAAGCACTCGTAAAAGATGTAATGATTAAGAACCCTGTGACCGTTACGCCCGACACATTGACCAAGGATGCCATATCTTTGATGAGGAAGAATAAAATCGGCTGCCTCCCCGTAGTTCGCCAGAAAAAAGAACTAATTGGAATTGTTACAGAACACGATTTTGTAAACGTAGCAGATCATTTTCTTCAAGAATTCTTGAAGGACTAGCGCAATGGAGATTTTGGAAGAAAGGGAAACAGTTGTTGATCGGGTGATTATGGACCTGCGGTCCGATAATCCAGGGCCAACGCTATTGATTATTGGTGGAATTCATGGTAACGAGCCCTCTGGTGTTCTTGCATTGGAACAAATTGCTCACTATTTCAAAGAAAACAATCTTTCACTTGACCGAGGTCGGTTGTTAGCCCTTCGCGGAAACCGCCGTGCCCTCTCCGAAAAGACGCGTTTTATCAAACGCGATTTGAACCGGATGTGGTTATGGGATTTTAAACACCAGTGCCCTATTAATCCGACTATTGGTGAGCCAGATGATGAATACGACGAGTACTGCGATTTACAATTCCGCATTCATCAAGCGATTAATGAACGTACGGGGCCCATTTGTTTCTTGGACCTTCATACTACTTCGGCGGAAAGTGCTCCCTTCATTATGATTGGAGATACACTTAGAAATAGAGACCTCGTACAAGGCATTCCGGTTCCCATAGTGCTCGGTGTCGAGGAAGAATTGGACGGGCCTCTTTTGAGTTACATCAATGAGTTGGGCCACCTATCGGTGGGATTTGAAGCCGGGGAACACACTGCTCCTGAAGCCGTCGATGCACATGCTGCACTAGCTTGGGTGATATCACACAGGTTGGGTCTCATCAGTGAACAAATGAATGTACCGATTGACGAAAGTATTGTAAAACTCGCCGAACTTGGTGCTCATTTACACGATTTCTATGAAGTTCGCTATCGGCATGGAATTGAGCCCAGTGACGCTTTTTCAATGCGGAAAGGTTATAAAAACTTTCAAGTCGTTCGCAAAAAAGAACAAATTGCCGACGATAAAAACGGCCCTATCCCAATGCCCGAAGATGGAAGAATATTCATGCCCTTATATCAAAAGAAAGGAAATGACGGATTCTTTCAAATTAGGCGTATTGCACCCTTTTGGCTGACCTTCTCCCGAAAACTAAGGCTTTGGAAAGCATATAAGCTCATTGGCTTTTTACCCGGAATCAGCAAGGAAGAGGACTCGCTTTTACTCAAAGTAAATACCTCCGTTGCTCGTTTGTATCCAAGGCAAATATTCCACTTGCTTGGCTACCGCAAAATAAGAGTGTCAGGCGAGTTTTTATACATGGAAAAAAGGCCCTTCGATTTCGAAGAGCCTCCATTCTAATCCTAAAAAAGATTTTTTCTTAAGGGCAAACGCGATCAAATCTAGATTTGACGTTCAGAAGCACGTTTGGCCACAATAGTGAAACGCCATCTGCACCTTTATGTAAATCGTAACAAGCTTCATTTAACTTTTCAATACCAGTAGAACCATTCCAGTTCTCAATATCGATCTCCGCTTCCATCTCAAATAGCCCATTTTCAAAGGTGTAATTCATAGGAACAATTTGCTCCATACTATTCATGCGGATCAATACTTTGGCAATGCCCTTTTCCCCTTCTCCAGATAAACCTTGAATTTGGCCATAAATGGTCTCTGTATTCATAGAGCCAAAGAAAAACGATATTATTTTGTTATTTCGATCCGAATTATTCGATTCAATACTAGCAACGGGTATTTTAAAATCGACTCCAGAAAGAAGATCAATAATATTAGATTGTTCTGTGAAACCTTCCGTGTAGATTTCTTGGAACGTTCCGCTCACCCCAACCCGCTCGGTGAACTTATAACCCGTCCAGGTAAATTGGGTAGAATCGGCGTTATAGCGATATAAACAGTTCTCTTCTATTTGCGCTTGCGGCTCTTCTACATTCGTTTTTTCCGCTTCAGGAGAAGCGCAAGACGACATAATTACTAAGCTCAACAAGACTGGTACAACTAGTTTCATATTCAGTTTTTTATTCTTTTAACGGCTTTAAGCGTATTCAACAAGAGCGCTGCCCGGGTCATTGGACCAACACCTCCAGGCACTGGAGTCATTGCACTCGCTTTACTTTTTACATCTTCAAAATCAACGTCTCCTTTTAATCGGAAACCCGACTTGGTTTCATTTGATGGAACCCTCGTTGTTCCAACATCAATGACAACAACTCCCTCTTTAACCATAGACGATTTAATGAAACCGGGTTTTCCAATGCCCACAATTATTATATCCGCTGTGGTCAAAATATCATTCAGGTTTTGGGTTCTGCTGTGTGCTATTGTTACCGTGGCGTTTCCGGGAATTCCATTTTGACTCATTAAAATACTCATTGGAGCACCCACTATATGACTACGTCCAACAACAACACAATGTTTACCCCCGGTTTCGACTTCATATCTTTTCAAAAGCTCCATCACACCCATGGGGGTAGCCGGTAAAAATGCATCCATACCCAAGGCCATTCTGCCGTAGTTCGTTGGGTGAAATCCGTCTACATCTTTATCTGGATCAATAGCTTCTAATACTTTCTGACCGTTAATATGCTTGGGAAGAGGTAATTGAACAATAAAACCATCAACATCCGAGTCTTCATTTAACAACTGCACCTCGCGTAATAGTTGTTCCTCCGTAACGGAATCCTCCAACGTGATCAAAGTGGAATTAAATCCGACCTCTTTGCAATCATTAATTTTACCGTTAACATAACTATGACTCGCACCGTCATTTCCGACCAATATTACGGCCAAATGAGGCGTCTTTGACCCATTCGCCTTCAATTCAGCAACTTCTTCTGCTACTTCAGTCTTAATTTTTTTGGCCGTTGCGCGGCCATCTATAAGAATCATATCATTGAATTACATGCCAGGGGCTTTTCCGCGCATGGCATTCATCATGCTCATCATCTTGCGGTTTCCTCCACCCTGCATCATTTTCATCATTTTGCTCATCTCACTGAACTGCTTCAAAAGCCGATTAACCTCTTGAACACTAGTACCGCTACCCGTGGCAATTCTTTTCTTTCGCGAACCATTAATGATCTTTGGTTCTACGCGCTCTTTAGGTGTCATCGACTTAATCATGGCTTCGATGTGCTTAAAGGCATCGTCGTCGATCTCCACTCCCTTCATGGCTTTGCTCATACCAGGAATCATCCCAAGCAGGTCTTTTGTTGACCCCATCTTTTTGATCTGCTCTATTTGCTTTAAAAAATCGTCGAAGCCGAATTGATTCTTCGCGATTTTCTTTTGAATACGACGTGCTTCTTCTTCATCATATTGCTCCTGAGCCCTTTCCACAAGCGAGACAACATCACCCATTCCTAGGATTCTGTCCGCCATACGCTCTGGATAAAACACATCCAACGCATCCATTTTCTCCCCGGTACCCACAAACTTTATGGGTTTGTTTACAACCGTTCTAATGGAAAGAGCCGCCCCTCCGCGCGTATCACCGTCGAGTTTTGTCAAGACAACTCCATCAAAATCGAGCAAATCATTGAAAGCCTTCGCTGTATTGACAGCATCCTGACCCGTCATAGAATCTACTACAAAAAGTATTTCATTTGGATTCACCGCTTGCTTGATGTTCGAAATCTCGTTCATCATTTCTTGATCCACGGCCAAACGACCAGCAGTATCAATAATCACTAAATTTTTACCGTTATTCTTTGCGAACTCAATTCCCTTCCGGGCCAAATCGACGGGGTCATTATTACCCTCTTCCGTGAATACAGAAACACCAATTTGTTCTCCCAAAACCTTGAGCTGATCAATGGCCGCAGGTCGATAAACATCACCCGCCACCAATAAAGGATGTAACGCTCTTTTACTCTTGAGATATTTAGCAAACTTGGCACTAAATGTGGTTTTACCAGACCCTTGCAAACCCGCTATTAGCACTACGGATGGCTTTCCGGTTAAATCAATATCTACTTGCTCGCCCCCCATCAATTCGGTGAGTTCGTCTTTTACGACTTTCACCATTAACTGACTCGGCTTCAGGCTTGTAAGCACCTTTTGCCCAATGGCTTTCTCTTTTACTCGAACCGTGAACTCCTTCGCAATCTTGAAATTAACATCGGCATCCAATAAGGCTCTTCGAACCTCTTTTAAGGTATCGGCAACATTTACTTCCGTAATCTGGCCATGTCCCTTAAGGACCTGAAATGCTTTATCTAACTTATCATTTAAACTCTCAAACATGCTGTTTCTCTTACATCTGGTTAGGAACTTCAATGCCCAAAGTGCGCATTGACGTCTTGATTACGTGCCCCACAAATTTACTCAATTGTACACGAAATCCGATTTGATTCTCGGACGAGGCATTGAATATCGATTCTTTTTGATAGAAACTATTAAATGCCTTCACCAGTTCATAGGTGTAATTGGCTATTACGGCCGGACTCAATTCATCGGCGGCTTGTTGAATAGTAGCCGGATATTCGGCCAATAGCTTCAATAATTCGTGTTCCGAAGGAGTGAGATTTTCAATTTCAACTTTTTCGAAATGGGCCTCCTCGGCCCGACGAACAAGACTCTGAATACGAGCATGCGCATATTGAATGAAGGGGCCCGTGTGCCCGTTAAAGTCAATCGACTCTTCCGGGTTAAACATCATTCTCTTCTTTGGATCTACTTTTAGAATAAAGTACTTCAAGGCCCCCATGCCAATCTCGTGATACAGCCTTGTTTTGTCTTCTTCAGACATATCTTCCAACTTCCCAAGTTCTTCAGATATTTCTTGGGCCGATTGATCCATTCCTGCCATCAAATCATCCGCGTCTA
Source organism: Flavobacteriales bacterium (assembly GCA_965658225.1). GTDB lineage: Bacteria > Bacteroidota > Bacteroidia > Flavobacteriales > ECT2AJA-044 > ECT2AJA-044. The sequence goes on from CBFHRK010000015.1 coordinate 12,510, forward strand.
CAACGGTTCCTTCGCGCGATTTCATCTTGCCGTGAGGCAAATCAACCATACCGTAGGATAGGTGATGCAAGTCCTTCGCCCAATCATAACCTAATTTTTCAAGGATTAGAAAAAGGACTTTGAAATGATAGTCTTGCTCGTTACCCACTGTGTAAATAAGCTCATCAATACTGTAATCTTTGAATCGCTGAACGGCCGTACCTAAATCTTGCGTCATATAAACGGCCGTCCCATCACTTCGCAGCAAAAGCTTTTCATCCAAGCCTTCCTTCGAAAGGTCGCACCAAACAGAACCATCATCGCGTTTTTGGAATACACCTTTGGCCAGGCCTTCCTCTACCATTTCCTTTCCGAGCTTATAGGTATCGCTCTCATAGTAATTCTGATCAAAGTCGACACCCAAACGATCATACGTTTTGTTGAAGCCGCTATACACCCAATCGTTCATCGTTTTCCAAAGAGCAACCACCTCGGAATCACCACGCTCCCACTTCAAAAGCATTTCCTGAGCGGAAGTCAGTAAAGGGGCCTCTTTCTTTGCCTGCTCTTCGGAAACCCCATTAGAAACGAGCTCGGCGACCTCTTCTTTGTACTTCTTGTCGAATAACACGTAGTATTTACCCACTAAGTGATCGCCTTTAATGCCGGTCGATTCAGGAGTTTCTCCATCCCCGAAGCGTTGCCAAGCCAACATGCTTTTGCAAATATGAATACCTCGATCATTGATGATCTGTACCTTATATACCCTTCGCCCAGCCGCTTTATTAATCTCCGACACGGCATATCCTAGTAGGCAATTGCGAATGTGGCCTAAGTGAAGTGGCTTATTTGTGTTCGGTGAACTGTATTCGACCATGACTGATTTGCTCTGTTCAGACACAGGAATCAATCCGAAATTAGGGTCTGCAGAATGGCTATTGAAAAAATCAATCCAAATGCTCTCTGCCAATTCTATATTTAAAAACCCTTTGACTACGTTAAAATCGGCAACAAAATCAACGTTCTTCTTTAGTAGTTCGCCAATTTCTAGGGCGGTTTGTTCCGGATTCTTTTTTGAGATTCTAAGTAATGGGAAAGTGACAAGGGTTATGTCCCCTGGAAATTCTTTCCGCGTTTTTTGGAAATTCAGCGCATCGGAAGAGACGCTTTGTGCGTATAATTGATTTATAGTCTCAACGATATGTGGAGCTATAAGTAGTTCTAAGTTCATAGTTTTAATCTCTTCTCTATAACCTCGGCGGTTTGTTCTAATAGCTGCAAGGCCGTATCGGCCATCACATTTCCTTTGGTATCGAGACACGGGTTTATTTCAACGAACTCAACACAGCATACCTTCTCATGAGCGGCGAGTTCGGCAAGTAAATCGGCCGCTTCACTCTCCCACAGGCCATTGTGAACGGGGGTGCCAGTACCCATACTGATGGTTGCATCTAGGGAATCCACGTCAAAACTAACATAGACGCGATCGCAGTCGCTTAGGCGATCCATTATTTCCCTTGCAATGGGTCGACCGCCTTTATTATGTACTTCGCCTACACGGAAATTCTTGATGCCATACTTCTTTATGATATAATCTTCCGGCTCTTCGGTATCACGAACAGCCACAAATATTAAATCCTCCGTTCGAATCCTCTGACTGGGCCCTTTCATTTTCGTCCAAGCCTCTAAGGTTTCACCTTTTATCTCATTGATTTGACAATCTTCATTATTCTCGCCGATGGCCGTGGCCAAAGGCATTCCGTGCACATTTCCACTTGGAGTTGTGTACGGCGAATGTAAGTCGGCGTGGGCATCGATCCAAACAACACCAAGGCGTTCATTGGGGTACGCCTTTTTTATACCCGCAATGGTACCTCCTGCTACGCTGTGGTCTGCTCCAATGATCAAGGGAAACTCGTTGCTTAAAAGTACGCGCGATACATGTTCGGAAATACGACTGTACATCTCGGCAATAGGTACTATTCTTTTTCCGTTCGGTGTATTTATTTCGTCAAATAAGCGTTCATTGAGCGTAGGGATCGCCTCTATAGAATGGCGTGTAAAAAATTTGCTTTCGGCGTTGAATGCGGCTACCTTCAGCGCTTCAAATCCCAGGCTTGCGCCGCGTGTACCGGCGCCGAGTTCAGATAGGGATGTGAGCAATTTTATTCGACTCATATTGTAGTATTCTTTCTGCCGCAAAGCTAAGGAAATTAGAAGTGGCTTAAGGGTACTCTAACTTTTGTATTTTTGGCACTGACCTCGATATATGGCCTCTAAGAAAAAACCCAGCACGAAGAAAGAGAAAAATGAAAACGCGTGGTACCGACGCAAGAATACACAGACCGTAGTCGGTTTGGTATTGTTGTTTTTGGCGCTGTTTGGAATCATTGCCTTTACAAGTTTCCTTTTCCATTGGCCCTACGACCACAGCGAACTAGATCGCTCCTTTGTGGAGTCTTTGGCAAGTGATTCGGGCGAAGTTCGCAATATACTCGGAAAAGCGGGCGCTTCCGTTGCGCATCTTTTTGTGTACCGATATTTCGGTGTAAGCGCTTTTTTCATCCCTTATTTCTTACTCATATTAGGAATCAAAGTTTTGTTTCAACCAGAGAAACTGAAACCTCGAAAGCATATTTGGCGAGGGATATTAATAATGACCTGGTTTGTCGCTTTCACTGGCTTATTGTTTTCTGGTAAACACCCTGTTTGGGCAGGCGGTGCGGGTTACTATGTGTTTCTCTTTCTCCAAAAGGGTATTGGCACTGTGGGTACGGCCTTGGTACTGGTGTTATTCGTTTTAGTAGGCGTAGTGCGCTTTTTCAATATTACTCCTGCACATATTCAGCGTTGGTTTTCGAACCCCAAGAAGAAAAACGAGGATAAAGAATCCTCTGACAATATAGAAGTGAATTCTTCTTCAGAAACTATTCCAGAGCCACTCAACTTAACCCCGGAGCCCTCGACTATTGAAGAACCAGCAATTGAATTGGCCATCGAACCGGAAGTGCAAAAGGTGGAATTAGATCCTGAACCTACGGCGCCAGCAATCGAAGAAGAACTGAAAAGTGCTAGCGACGATATTGAGCTTTCCGTAGAAGAGGTCATTGAAGAGGAAGTAAATGAGGACGATAACAAGGCCAGACAAAAAGTTGAGGAATACGGCGCATATGATCCACGCCTCGATTTGGCAAAGTTTAAATTCCCTCCGGTCGACTTGCTAAACGATTATGGGAAGTCGGACATCACCGTGGATCAGGATGAATTAGAAGCGAATAAAACAAGAATTGTAGAGACCCTTCGGAACTACAATATTGAGATTTCTAAGATTAAAGCCACCATTGGCCCAACGATTACGCTCTATGAAATTGTACCTGAAGCCGGGGTGCGAATTTCGAAGATAAAGAACTTAGAAGATGACATCGCCCTGAGCCTATCTGCGCTCGGGATTCGGATTATTGCACCTATTCCTGGAAAAGGAACCATTGGTATTGAGGTGCCAAACACCAAGAAAAACATCGTTTCAATGCGCTCCGTAATTGCCTCAGAGAAATTCAAGAAGGCAGAAATGGAGCTTCCTATTGTATTAGGTAAAACCATTTCAAACGAAACTTTTGTAACAGATTTGGCGAAAATGCCCCACATGTTAATGGCGGGAGCCACCGGGCAAGGAAAGTCGGTAGGACTCAATGCCGTGTTGACCTCGCTCCTCTACAGAAAACATCCGGCGGAAGTAAAGTTTGTATTGGTCGATCCCAAGAAAGTGGAATTAACTCTTTTCAATAAAATTGAACGCCATTATCTCGCGAAACTTCCCGGAGAAGAAGAAGCTATTATTACCGATACTAAAAAGGTGGTGAATACGCTCAATTCTCTGTGTATCGAGATGGACGATCGCTACGAGATTCTAAAAACGGCTATGTGCCGAAACATCGTTGAGTACAACAAGAAGTTTACTGCCCGTAAATTAAATCCTGAAAACGGACATCGTTACCTACCCTACATTGTTTTAGTAATCGATGAGTTTGCAGATTTAATAATGACCGCCGGAAAAGAAGTTGAAACACCCATTGCCCGTTTGGCTCAGTTGGCGCGTGCAATTGGAATTCATTTGATCATTGCAACTCAAAGGCCATCGGTAAATGTAATTACGGGTATTATAAAAGCGAATTTCCCGACGAGAATTGCGTTTCGTGTGACGAGCAAAATTGATTCGCGAACCATATTAGATGCGGGTGGTGCCGATCAGTTGATTGGGAAAGGTGATATGCTCATCGCCCAAGGAAGTGAATTAACTCGTTTGCAATGTGCTTTTGTCGATACTCCAGAGGTGGAGAAGATTACCGACTTTATAGGAAATCAACGAGCTTACCCTGAAGCACACCTTTTACCCGAGTATGTAGGTGAAGAAGGTGGAGGAGTTGGTGACATGGACATTTCAGAACGAGATTCGCTTTTTGAAGATGCGGCACGTATTTTGGTTATTCACCAACAAGGCTCTGCTAGTTTGCTACAGAGAAAATTGAAATTGGGATATAACAGAGCAGGGAGAATTATTGATCAATTAGAAGTCGCTGGCATTATTGGCCCATTCGAGGGTAGTAAGGCCAGGAAAGTATTGGTTCCGGATGAAGCTTCCTTGGAGCAGCTCCTCCGCGATGAAAAAGAATAATGAATGCGGGCAACCGTTTAGAATACGAACAGAAATGAAAAAAATAAGCACATCAATCCTACTAGTTTTTTCGATGTTTATGGCCTTCGGCCAGACGGATCCGGCCGCGAAGGCCGCGCTTGACAAAGTATCTGAAACGACAAAAAGCTACGCGAATATAGCCCTCGATTTTTCCGTATCCCTGGAGAACAAAAAAGCGAATATTCCAACGACCACTATGTCGGGGAACATCGTGATTTCAGGAGATAAATACCACTTGAAGCTCGAAGGAAACGAGCAAATCAGCGACGGGAGTCGTATTTGGCGCGTCTTGGCCGATGATGAAGTTGTGGAAACGATGGCCGTAGATGAGATGGAGGAAGAAGGACTTACCCCCAATCGACTATTAACCATGTACGAGCGCGGATTTAAGTATAAAATGGGGGAAGCAACCACCTTTAGAAATAAAAAAGTTCAATTAATACTTCTATATCCAGAGGATCCAAGTGCAGTACCGTATAGCAGTATCGAACTCGCTATTGATCCCGATAAAAACCAAATCGTTTACCTGAAGGAATTGGGCAAAGACGGTACGGAAACTACCTACGAAATCAGCACATTTCGATCAAATCTCGATATAAAAGAAGACTCATTTACCTTCAACGAAAATAACTATCCTGGTTTTGAAGTTATTGACGTTGGATTCTAATCCGACAGTATATTGAAGGTCCTCTCTAAATTTACTATTAAAGCGTATGTGAGTCCGTTCGTGATTTCATTCGTTGTAGTTCTCTTTATACTGCTCATGCAATTTGTGTGGAAGTATGTCGACGATTTGGTGGGTAAAGGTTTGGAGTGGTACACCATTTTGGAGCTTCTGCTTTATACTTCGGCTTCGTTAGTTCCAATGGCACTTCCGCTCGCTGTTCTTTTAGCGAGTATAATGACCTTCGGTCGGATGGGCGAGAATTATGAACTCGCTGCTTTTAAAAGCTCAGGAGTATCCCTTATTAGAGTAATGCGGCCGTTATTCATGGGAATGGTGGCATTGGCAATCGGTGCCTTCTTGTTTAGTAACTACGTAATCCCCTACTCCAATTTAAAAAGTGGAGCCCTACTTTGGGATATAACCCGTTCGAAGCCGGCATTTAACCTTCGCGCAGGGATTTTTTATAACGGTATCGAAGGGTATTCAATTAAAGTGGCCGAAAAAGGCGGCGATGATGGGAACCTGCTTAAAGATGTGATGATCTATGATCACTCAGCCAACAAAGGCAATATAAAGGTAATAAGCGCGGAACACGGCGAAATGATTATCGACGAAGAGTCGAATTACATGGTTTTAGAATTGTACAACGGCTTTAGCTTCGAAGAAATGGAGCCTGAAAACAAGCAAAAGCGAAAGAATTACCCACTTTTGCGCAGTCATTTTAGCAAGGAAATCATTCGCTTCGACTTATCTGCCTTTCGTATGAAGCGAACCGATGAAGGACTTTTTAAGAATAATTATAAAATGCTCAACTTAGAGCAATTGCGTTATTCTATCGACAGTTTGCAAGGTAGGTTTGATAACGATAAAAGTGATTTTGATGCACGCCTAACGGCGCGATATAACACCGAGCCCGTAGCCACAAAAGAAGCTGTATCGGTATCTCAACAGCGAAAACTAGCCTCTTCTCCCGAAATTATTGACTCCCTTCCCCATCCCATTTTAATGGAGAATTTTAGTCGAGCCGAACAGCTTCGCATACTCCATACCGCAACCACTTCTGCCCGTAACTCGAAGGCCTATGTCTACTCCTACATCCGTGAGTTTAGAAACAAGGAACAATGGATCATTAAGCACAAGTTAGAAGAGCACAAAAAATTCACCCTGAGTTTTGCCGTCATTATTCTATTCTTGGTGGGGGCTCCGCTTGGCGCTATTATCCGGAAAGGTGGTATGGGCCTCCCCGTAGTCATAGCAATCATCATTTTTTTATTTTACCATATTCTGAGCACTACTACCCATAAATTGGGGAAGGATTTTGTGCTTACTCCATTCGCAGCGATGTGGATTTCGAGCATAGTACTTACTCCTTTTGGAGTTTGGTTGACTTATAAATCGAACCGCGATTCTGCATTGTTCAATTTCGACCGATACTGGCAGCCCATAGAAACCTTTTTCAAAAGGCTTTTTAAAAGAAAAAAAGGGAATGAAGATTCTGCAGCTAACGCATAAGCCTCCTTACCCGGCTATTGATGGTGGCTGTATTGCCATGCAGTGTGCGACCGAATCATTCCTTCGGTTGGGTTATCAAGTAACGCTATTTACACTCGACACCTTCAAGCATCCTTTTGACTTAAAAGCTTTTCCGCAGAAGCAAAACCTAGAGGCAATTTCTGCACCTATTGATCTCCAAACCTCAATTTTCGAGGCATTTAAAAACTTGTTTTCGGGTCAGAGCTACATCATGGAGCGTTTTTACGCTCCCTCAGTGGCAAATGCGCTTGAAAAGCAGCTCCAAAACGGCTACGATGTTATTTGGGTCGAGAGCATTTTTTGGCAACCCTATTTAGACCTTCTCAAGGTAGCGGGTATTCCTGTTGTATTGAGATCGCACAATGTGGAACACGGTATTTGGCGCGAGCTGGCCTTTTCAAGTGCATTTCCAAAATCCGCATACTTGCGGCTTTTGTCGCGCCGCTTGCGCAAAGAAGAACTTGAAATGTGGAATGGTGTAGATGCTATTTTTTCTATTAGCACTTCTGACACAGACTTCATCCGATCGCATTCAAATACACGCCTTGTTGATTTCCCAATGAGTGTAGCGGCGCACCGCGCGACCAACCCAGCGGATCAAAAAAACACTTGTTTCCATTTAGGAGCAATGGATTGGATTCCCAATCAGGAAGGTATGCGGTGGTTCTTGAACGAGGTTTGGCCAAGGGTAAATCAATCGATAAAGGACGCGCGGTTTCATCTCGCCGGGAGGCGAATGACCCCCGAATTCAAACAATGGAAATCGACGGGCGTAATCGTTCACGATGAAATTTCGGATGCACCTGCATTTCGGTCGCAATATGGAATCATGGTGGTACCTCTATTCAGCGGTTCCGGATTGCGTATCAAAATTTTGGAGGCATTGGCTGAAGGCATTCTTGTTCTGGCCACATCGAAAGCCGTTGAAGGTATGCCGAGTGTTGAGGAGTCCGGTATCTTTATATCGGATGATCCCAACGAATGGCGTCAAATTTTAGCTTCGATGATGCATCGGCCCGAAGAGGGCCAAAGCCGAAAAACTCAAGGAAAAACGTACGTTTTGGAATACTTTAGTGAGGATTCGCTTGATCAAATTTTGAAGACTCAATTTGAAAGCTTGATCGGATAAACTTTCATCCCCTTCTTTTGGTTACTTTTGCACCGCAAAAAGAGCATTATGTCGCATTTATTGGATCCTGTAGAAGAAGCTATCGAAGATATCCGTCAAGGAAAAGTAGTCATCGTTGTTGACGACGAAGATCGAGAAAACGAAGGCGACTTTGTAGCTGCCGCCGAAATGGTAACACCAGAAATGATCAATTTTATGGCGGTTCACGGTCGGGGTCTCATTTGCACTCCGCTTCTAGAAGAGCGCTGCGAAGAATTGGAGTTGGAACTAATGGTAGGCAAAAACACCGCCCTTCATGAGACTCCATTTACCGTTTCTGTCGATTTAAATGGTCACGGTGTTACCACCGGCATCTCGGCCTCCGATCGGGCCCGAACCATTCAAGCGCTCGTCGATCCATCGACCAAGGCAGAAGACTTGGGCAGACCCGGACATATTTTTCCATTGAAAGCGAAAACCGGTGGTGTACTGCGAAGAACTGGACATACCGAGGCATCTATTGATCTTGCTCGTTTGGCCGGACTCAAACCTGCTGGAGTGATTGTTGAGATCATGAATGAAGACGGAACTATGGCTCGCCTTCCAGAATTGCGAAAAATTGCGGATAAATGGGATCTTAAGCTTATTTCAATCGAGGACCTTATCGCCTACCGTTTGGAAAAGGAAAGTTTAATTGAAGTGCGCGAGTCGTTCGATATTGATACGAAGCACGGAACCTTTAAACTGACCGCATTTGAACAGAATACGAACGGTCAAGTGCATATAGCCCTTTCTAAAGGAACTATTATCGAAGACGCGCCCGTATTGGTGCGCATGCACTCTTCCTCAGTTAAAAACGATCTAATAGAGGTGCTTACACAATCTACGCTAACAGATTTAGATGCGGCGATGTCAAAAATTGAATCGGAAGGTTCTGGCGTTATCGTGTATTTAAATATGGAAGGACTTGGAACGGGCATTCTTGACGTGCTTTCACAATTAAGGGAAGGAATTCAAGCGCCTCCTCGGCGCGATGCACGAGATTTCGGCGTCGGAGCACAAATCCTCCGACATTTAGGAGTGCGGAAAATGAAACTACTCACCAATCACCCGAGTAAACGAATCGGGCTTATTGGCTACGGACTCGAAGTAACAGAGAACTTATCGCTTTAAGGGGCTGCTTGCTCCTCTCTTTTTTTCGCTGCATCTCTTTTGTTTTGACCGGTAACGACACGCCAAAACTCCTCGAAGTTTTCAAAATCGGCCGTATATACGAGGCCTAAGCCCTGTATATATTGATACTGTTGCGATAGCGGATCATTCTGATCACTCCTATTAAAAGCTTTTACGCGGAAACGCCCGTCTTCACTCACCTTGAATTCTACTTCTACATCTCCAACAATATTCGAAGTACTTGTCGATTCTAAAGGAACACCGATATTGCTGTTAACCAGAACACGATCATTAAACAATTGCGTCGAAAGGGCTACCTCTACCTGTTCGGAATTCAAATCGTTCCCGGTTTCATAATTCACCCCCACGTCGAAATTCTCATTGATTCCCGATATCCAACGCGACAATTGATTCGAGAGCATCTCAGTGGTATTGGCGGTTAATCCCTGATTAACCAAATTCCCATTTGGGTTATTGTTGGTTCCTTCAGGGGTAATAAAAGAGCCCATTACCAATAAGCTAACCACCTGCCTATTCAATTCATTGTCGTCACGTGTAATCACAAGCTCCACCTCTTCTTGTAGCGCTGAATTAGCATTGGGAACGCGAACGCCAAAGTCAATATTAGGCTTCATCAATTGATTACTCAAATTCATGTCAACTTCAATGGGGCGTCGTCTTCTCGAGCTATCCGATACACCCAATGGTTTTAATGAAGCCCGCAATGGATAGGTAGCTACCAAATCTATTTCGGCATTATACGGATCACCCGTCCACTTTAAAGTACCTCCGCGTTGAATATCGAATCGTTTCGACAAAAGGTTTTGAAGAGTGAACAGATAGCTACCGCTGTAGACGGTATAATCTCCTGTCATGGTCATTGAACCATCTTCGGCCATCCGAAGGTATATTTGTCCGACACCCGTTCCTTTAAGGATATCACCAACCGTTTCATCAAAAATGAGTTCTGCTTCTACTCCTTCCTTTATTTCAACATCAAAAATCATTTCATAACCCGAACTCCGGCTTTTTCGAACACCTTTGTCATTGGAGCCGAATGAGGTTGACGACTTTTCTACGAAACTGATAAAGCTGTGCTCGCTCACAGAAGATGCACCCCCTAGCTCAAGGGCAAACTCGGTTCCTTTTTCGGCAGCTGCTTTAATCGCAATTTTCATGCGATCTATTGGCCCTGTTATAGACATCCGGCCGGTTCCGAAGGCCGTTCCATAATAGTATTGGCCTGCCTCTGTATTAAGCACTAAGGTCGAATCCACATCAATGTAGAGGTCAAACCCCCAATTCCGGAGTGCTCTATGAGTAATAGATCCGAACGCGCTTCCCCGGGTACCATAGGTGTTGTCGCGGAAATTAAAATCTTTAAACTCGATGCTTCTCTTCTTGAAATCGACTCTAGGAATTCCGTCAACGTTGTAATCTACTTTCGTTTGAGGAACCGTAAAGCCCACTTTATTTAACTCGGCCCAACCGAGCAAAGACATATCACTTCCTTCAATCTTGAGTTCTACTTCTGCATCTAATGCACCGCGCAAATTGGTCATGTAGTTCGTTGTGTACTCCGTGGCCACATCTAGTCTGAAATTATCCAGATTCATCCTCAATTGAACTAAATCATGTTCTGTCCCCGGAAAATAGGCGCCGGAAACGGCTAGTGTTTGCAATGAGCCCCGCTGAACACCCGCATTAATTGCAAACGCTTGCATTTCATCGTCCCAGTTGATTCCGGCTGAAAAATCGCCCACCAAATTATCATTCAAATAAAGGCTGTCGATGGCCACATTACCCACCACGTTAAATTCGTCATACACATCGTACAACTTCACATTACCTTCAATCCCTCCGTGAAGGAGGGTATTTTCATCCTTAATAAACGGATGCAAGTACTCCACTCTTAACCCATCGAAAACGATATCCAATGATTTTCCGGCGTCTTCCGACAAGAAGCCGTTCACCGTCATAGTTTCTTGTTTGTGTTTGAATTTGAGTTGGGTAACTTCAATTTCACGCCCACGGCCCGTAACCTTGTTCTTGGACGGAATAAAAATGGAATCGTTCAAATAAGCAACGTGCGAACTCAAAATTCCGGCCGACCACTGAGTACTATCGAGTAAGGTGAAGTAGCTGTGCAAGGAGCCACTAAATGTTGCGCTATCTTGGTAAACCCAATACATGTCGAATAAACTTGAATCGCGCCGTGTATGGTTATCTACGCGGAAAGTGTCCACGCGGGAACCATCGTCTAACTGAATGTAATCGGTATATAGAGTCGATTCAAAGGTTTTTCCATTTCCAAGAACATCAAGGTTTATCTTTTGAATTCTAACCTTGTCGTAATCTATTCCGGGCGCATCTAATTGAAAAGAAATTTCATTTTTATCTGATGAAAAGGCACCGTAAAAGCGCGTACCTGTTTCAATGGCAATATTTGGCAATAATAATTCGGTGATCGGAAGTGTATTGTACAGGGTAAAGTCGTAGGTAAGATTTTGTGCCGTGCTAATTTCTTCTGGCTCAATGCCCTCATAATATTGTCGGAAATGCGCTTTCAATGATCCTATTAGTTGAGCAATGGTGAAATCGCCTTCGATACTCCCTTGCAGTAAATCGCTTTGTACACTAATCTTTCTATTGCGAGCCTCACGGCTCGATGTAATATCGACGTCGCTGATATAATAGACGCTCTGTTCTGTTTCGTATAAGGTTTGAAATACTTGAAGCGAACCTTCGGTATCATCGAGTCCGAGACCGCTAAATCGCGCATCTATATTTGTGCTCAAAAAGGCAACGGAATCTTCGATTAATCCTAACCTATATAAATCGGCGGTTAGAACATCTAGATCGAAATACAGAGACGGACGTTCTTTTTGCAGATCTACCGACCCGTCAAAAACAAGATCTAATTTAGGGTCGTGCACTTCAAAATCCCCTTCGAAAAGTCGCTCCGATAAATGGCCCGAAACGTTTGCGTTTCGATAAGTGTAGCCTCGGTACGAAATTGATTTCAGTATTCCCTTAACATTCGTGTCGAAAAGCTCTTTCGATAATCCGGAGCCGTCAATTTCAATGTTGAACGTCGCATTTCCCAAGTCGGGTTCGTTCAGGGTTTTCCCTAGTTCCCAATTGCTCACCGCCAAATTCCCTTTATACTTCATCTCTAACGGCCTATCGGCCGGATATTGGGCCGTTACCTTCGCGCTTGCCGTTCCCAAAGCTGTTTTCAATTGAACGTCTGTTTTGAAATCGTTCAAACGTCCTTTGAACGATCCTTTCCCTTTGAGGTATTGAACACTGGCCAACTCCTCGGAAACTTCAAATTCGGGTACGAGCCTGCTTATTCGGTTTAAATCAGAAACGGAAGTTTCGAGTCGATCAATTTGCGCATGAACGAATAGTTGGTCCGTTTCTGGAAGTCCCACTAATACAAGGTCGCCTTTGAAAACGGTGCTGTTCAACCACGAAAGATTCAGGTCTCGCGCTTCGAAGTCGCTGAAAGTGCCTTGAAAAACTCCGCTGAATTGTCCGCCCGAGAGGGCGCTCGGAAACATCTTCGGGAAATAAGGCCTGAATTCGGTCGGATTAAATCGGATTTGTTGAACGTCGACATCAAAGACTAAATGATGTACCCAGTCGACTTCCGGAAGCGAATCGTATTCAATTCGACCGTCAATAGCGAATTCATTCCGATTGGTTTCTATTCGGAAATCGTCAAAGGCAAACGCTCCGGGAGCATGGGCGAGAGCTCCTTCTAATGCCTTTAGTTGGAACCCGCGCGGTTCGTGCCCCGATCCGTGATCTAAGGTTAGCTGAACCAGTTTTCCATCGAAAAACATTTCGGACCAACCCAGCTGAAAATCGCGTAGATGAATACGACCTATCCCCAGCGAATCGTGCGAATCAAAGAAAAGAAGATTGGCATTTACTAAATCGAATTGATCCAGAGCCAATTTGATATCTACGTTTTCAACATTCGAAGTGTCTGCGTCGAACCGATCGACCATAAGTTCGTAGTCGAAGAAATCTTCATTTTCGTAACGAATGAGCTTTATAACCGGATCATCGATTTGAAGTTTTTTAAAGCTGAAGTTGGAACTTCGGAAAAATAGGTGACGAATTTGGGCTTGTATCCGCTTTGTGTAAAGCAGTGTGTCGCCGTGGTAATCTTCGATATAAATGCCTTTGATATCGGCACTATTGAAGAATCGGAAATGTACCCGATCTATTTTCACTGGTACACCCAGTTTTTTTTCTAATTGATTCGTTGCGAGTAAAGCTAAACGGGTTTGAACCCATGGCGTATAGGTTATTAGTCCACCAAAGATGAAAAGCAGCGCCAAAAAAAGCGCCGATCGAATAAGTATTTTTCGCCAACGAGTTAGCAAGGCATATTGTACTTTTGCATTATGTCTAAGGACCTTACCATTTTAGCCATAGAATCGTCATGTGACGACACTTCTGCCGCCGTATTAGTCGATCGAATCGTTCAATCGAATATCGTCGCCAACCAGGATATCCACCAAAAATATGGCGGCGTTGTTCCTGAATTGGCTTCTCGTGCTCATCAGGCAAACATTGTACCAGTGGTTGATGCTGCGCTGAAGGAGGCAAATATCGGAATAATGAACGTCGATGCCATTGCTTATACACAAGGTCCGGGATTAATGGGTTCTTTATTGGTGGGAAGTTCGTTTTCAAAGTCACTTTCACTAGCCGCTAATTGCCCTCTTATTCCCGTGCATCACATGCAAGCACACGTCATGGCTCATTTTATTCAAGATGACGCTATGAAAACGCCCGACGGACCCTTCTTATGTTTAACCGTTTCTGGAGGGCACACTCAAATCATTCGAGTGACGGAACCGATGGAATTTGAAATATTGGGCGAAACCATCGATGACGCTGCGGGCGAAGCATTTGATAAAGCTGCGAAGATATTGGAGTTGCCCTATCCGGGCGGACCGTTAATCGATCGGTATGCACAGGATGGGGACGCAACCAAATTCACTTTTTCGAAGCCGAAGGTGGGTGGATTGGATTTCAGTTTTTCGGGACTAAAAACCAGTATTCTGTATTTCTTGCGGGATGCAGAAAAGAAAGAACCCGGATTCCGAACGCGACATTTAAATGATATCTGCGCGAGCATCCAGAAATCGATCATCGATATTTTGATGGACAAAATTGAAAAAGCCGTATCTCAAACGGGCATTAACAAGGTTGCCATTGCGGGAGGTGTTTCTGCCAATTCTGGGTTGAGAAAAGCGCTCCAGGATCGATCCAGCCGATTAGGCTGGGACATTTATATTCCCTCTTTTCAATACTGTACAGATAATGCGGCCATGATTGGCATTGTGGGTCACTACGCATTTGAAAAGGGCTTGTTCGGCGATTTAAGCCAGGGATCGAAAGCCCGTATGCCTTGGTGAATCAGAATTTGAGCCGAAAAGTAGTGCCTTGTCCTTGCTCACTTTTCACTTGAATACTTCCGTTATGTTGCCGCATAATTTGGCGACTCAAACTGAGACCGATTCCGCTCCCTTGCTCTTTGGTGGTGGATATTCTTAACGGCATCAACTAAAGCCCTATTTATTGCGTTATAACGGTTAGCGCTCAAACTCTTAGAGCGAGCATATCGAATCCTGTACATGCGTTACGATATGAGTAAAGATTGAAATACATTTGCCCACATGAATGAAATGATCAAAATATCCGAATTGAACAAATCCTATCAAATGGGAAGCAACTCGTTGCACGTTTTAAAGGGTATTGATTTAACAATAAACGAAGGCGAATTTGTTTCGATCATGGGTTCTTCTGGCTCAGGTAAATCGACCTTGCTAAACATCCTTGGGCTTCTCGATGAACACGACACCGGCAGCTATTACCTAAACAACGTCCTTATGAAAGGCTTGTCTGAAAGTAAATCCGCCTACTATCGAAATCAGTTTATCGGATTTGTATTTCAATCGTTCAATTTAATCTCGTTCAAGAATGCTATGGAGAACGTGGCATTGCCGCTGTATTACCAAAAAGTCCCGCGCAAGAAAAGAAATGAATTAGCTCTTGAATATTTGGAGAAGGTCGGACTAAAAGATTGGGCAGAACATTTACCGAATGAACTATCAGGTGGGCAAAAGCAACGAGTGGCTATTGCGCGCGCACTTATATCCAAACCGAAGATTATACTAGCTGATGAGCCTACCGGTGCCCTTGATTCGGTTACTTCAGAAGAGGTAATGAATATTTTCAAAGACATTAACAAAGAGGGCATTACGGTCATTATTGTTACTCATGAAAATGAAATTTCGGCCCTAACGGACCGAATAATCCGCTTGCGAGACGGACTAATCGAACAACCCGAATATGTTTGATTTAGATAACTGGCAGGAGATATTCATCACAATTCGCAAAAATAAATTGCGGACATTCTTAACTGGATTCAGTGTTGGGTGGGGTATTTTCATGCTTATCATTCTACTTGGAAGCGGAAGAGGCATTTTTAATGGTGTGGAAGCTATGTTCGATAATGAAGCCATCAACAGCATCCAAATTAGGCCGGGTACCGCAACCATGGAGTACAAAGGTTTTAAAGCAGGTAGAAGAGTTCGTATGCAGAATTCAGACTACGACTATTTAATTGCTACCTACCCCGGCATCGACAAATCGAGTGCTTTTGATTATTTCTGGGGACAAGGGATTTCCTATAAAGCGGAAACAGGAAACTATACGATTCGGGGCGTTCATCCTGGATATAGTGATTTCGCTAAAACGATCGTACTCGAAGGTCGTTTTCTGAATGATCTAGATATTTCGGAAAAACGAAAGTCCGCCGTTTTGGGGAAATTGGTCGTACAAGACTTATTTGGAAGAGAACCCGCTGTGGGGAAATATATAAATGTATCTGGCGTGCCTTTTAAAGTTATTGGCGTTACAGATGACAAAGGAAGCGAATGGGAACAGCGCGCCGTATTTATTCCCATTTCGGCAGCTCAAGCTATTTTCAGAGGTGGAAGCCAAGAATTTGGAAGAATGACGGTCACCACTGGCGACTTGAGTTTGTCTGAAGCCGTGGAATTAGCCGATAAAATCGAACGCGATTTGAAAGATCGGTTAATGATTGACCCGCGCGATCAAAGAGGAATCAATATCCGAAACAACAATGTTGAGTTCGCGAAATACGCAAATGTCATGAAGGGCATTGATGCGTTCGTTTGGGTTATTGGAATTTTCACGATCATAGCGGGAATTGTAGGTGTGAGTAACATTATGATGATCGTCGTAAAAGAACGCACTAAGGAAATTGGAATAAGGAAGGCTTTAGGAGCTACTCCCTTTTCAATTATTGCGCTGATTCTACAAGAATCCATCTTTATTACGGCTGTTTCTGGATATATAGGCCTTTTATTAGGCATTGGCTTGCTCGAATTGGTTAATACCTTTCTGCCCGAGGGTACGCCCTTTTTCAAAAATCCAGGAGTCGATGTAAATATTGCCGTATACGCTACCCTCCTACTCATTTTTGCGGGTTCATTAGCCGGTTTTTTCCCGGCAAGAAAAGCGGCAAGTATTCGCCCAATCGTAGCATTAAGAGACGAATAATTATGTTTGATAAAGACCGTTGGTTAGAAATATTCGAAGCGCTCTCCAAAAACAAGCTAAGGTCCTTCCTTACTGCTTTTGGGGTGTTTTGGGGTATTTTCATGATGGTGGTAATGCTCGCCTCGGGTAAAGGGTTGCAAAATGGGGTGAGCCGAGATTTTGGAGGACGAGTAACCAACAGCATGAGTTTATGGACCCAAGGAACAAGTATTCCGTACAAAGGTCTTCCAAGAGGACGCTATATCCCCCTTCAAGTAGATGACGTTGAGGCGATTTATAACAACATTCCCGAGGCTGAGGTGGTGTGTCCGCGCAATCGTTTAGGTGGATGGGGGTCGTCAAACAATGTTATCCGTGGTTCCGAAGTGGGCGCATTTAGCGTATACGGTGATGTGCCGGAGTATATTCAGATTGAGCCGTTTAATATCGGTAAAGGGCGCTACATCAATCAACTCGACTTAGACGAAAACCGGAAAGTATGTGTTATTGGCGAGGCGGTATTTCAAGCGCTATATCGCTATGATGAAGACCCAATAGGCACCGCCATTCAAATTAATGGCGTGTATTTTACAGTAGTTGGTGTGTTCATGTCCATGGCAGACGGAGAAGACGCCTTAGAGCAAACTCAATCCATTTTTATTCCTTTTACAACCTTTGCTCAGGCTTTTAATCAAGGAGACCGCATAGGCTGGATGTCCTTAAAATCAGCGCCTAATGTATCCGTCGCAAATATGGAACAGGAGGTGCTAAAATTGCTGAAAGAGCGACATAATGTTCATCCTGATGATCAACGCGCATTTGGCAGCAATAACTTGGAAATAGAATTTGCTCGAATGAACAACTTATTCTTAGGCATTAAATTTTTATCCTTTTTTGTTGGAATTCTAACGCTCATAGCGGGAGTTATTGGCGTAAGCAATATCATGTTAGTGATTGTGAAAGAACGCACGAAAGAAATTGGCGTTCGTCGAGCTTTGGGTGCAACGCCTTGGTCCATTATGAGTCAGATCGTACTGGAATCTATTGTGCTCACTACCCTTGCTGGAATCACCGGACTTATCTCAGGGATATGGCTTATGGAAGGCATCGGTCAGGCCTTGGCCCAATTCAATATGGATAGCGGATCGTTTAGGGAGCCTGAAATTGGGATTACCGTGGCCGTTGCATCTCTAATAATTTTAATAGTTTCGGGCGCGCTTGCTGGGTTAATTCCCGCGCGTCGCGCTGTTGTAATTCGACCTGTTGACGCCCTTCGGGCGGATTAAAAAGTTTCTTACATACCTCTTATGAAAAAAGTCATTCGTTTTCTTCTTGTTCTTGTTGTATTGGGCATCGTTGCTTATACCTTCTATTTCCTTTACCAGAAATCAGAAGCGCCAGATTTAACGTACAACACAACAACAGCTTCGTACCAGTCGATCATAAAGAAGACTGTTGCTACCGGTAGTATTGTGCCTCGCAAAGAGATTGAAATCAAACCGCAGGTTTCGGGAATCATTGATGAATTATATGTCGAGGCAGGAGATAAAGTTAAAAAAGGCGACCTCATTGCGCGTATCAAGGTAATTCCGGATATGGCTCAGCTTAATTCTGCTGAAAATCGGGTAAACCGCGCCCGGATCTCACTCGACAACTCGAAGATCAACTACGATAGAAATAAGGAACTGCTTGATAAAGGAATTATAGCCGACGCAACTTTCCAAGATTTCGACATCGCGTATAAAAACGCCATAGAAGAACTCGATGCAGCCGAATCCAACCTAGAGATTATAAAGGAAGGTGCTGCGAAAAAATCGGGAGCTACTGCCAATACCCTAGTTCGAAGTACTGCCGATGGAACTGTACTCGATGTTCCGGTTGAAGAAGGGAATTCCGTGATTGAAGCGAATACTTTTAACGATGGAACGAGCATCGCCACTGTCGCCAACCTCGGAGAAATGATTTTCGAAGGAAAAGTGGATGAATCTGAAGTAGGTAAAATATCTACGGGCATGGAGCTTATTCTGAATATTGGAGCTATTCAAGACGAGCAATTTGACGCTTCATTAGAATACATCTCTCCGAAAGGAGTAGCAGAAAATGGCGCCATCCAATTTGAAATCAAGGCAGATATGAAATTGCGCGAGGGGCTCTTTATCCGTGCCGGATATAGTGCCAATGCAGACATTGTATTGGCTCGGGCCGACTCAGTGCTTAGTGTTAAAGAAAGCTTACTTCAATTTGATGGGCGAACTCCATTTGTAGAAGTGAAAATTGGAGAGAATGAATACGAGAAAAGAGAAATAGTGACGGGCTTATCGGATGGACTCGTAATTGAGGTGAAAGAAGGGATATCAGCTGCGGACGAAATAAAAGTTTGGAACAACCCTATTGCCAATTAAATTATTTCGCAATCGCCTTAAAAACTAGGTCCGTTACAAAATCCGTTAATCGATTGGTTTCATTCTTCTTCACTTCCGTTAAACTCGGAAGGTGCTCGGCGAAAAAGTTTTGATCTTGAACAGATTCTACGACGGTTGAAATTAAAGCGTGTGGAAATGAATAGCGCGGGTTTATTTCCACTACTATTTGTGCCACTCGATCTACAAACCGCTTGTAACTCGAAAAAAGTCCCTCTTTATTATCCGAATCAACCTCTTTGTTTAGATACACCTTGGACGATTCTGAAATCACAATATTGTAAAGACTTCGCTCATTAATATGGGTAAATGTCTGATCTAATTCAATGGGCTTACTGAGCAGCGTGAGCGCATTCTTTAAGCGCTCTTTCGGATCCACGATGTTGTTGGTCACAAAAATAATTTGGTAATCAATCCAATTCCAATACCATGTGACAAGGTAAATGAGCAGCTTGTGTTTATTTTCGAAATATCGATACACCGATGCTTCCGTACTGCCTATATTTTCCGCGAGCTTTTTAAAGGTAAACTGCTCAAAACCAATCTGATCGATCATTTCAATAGATCCTTCAAGAATTCTTTTTCCGAGATCCGAACTCTCAGGGTTCTTCAAATAAACCTTTTCGTCAATTACTATTTGAATTCTTGGATACACTTTTGGAGGTAATAAATGGTGAAAAGCAAAAGTAATACTATTAACCTAAGATAGAACAAATACTATCTTTGAATAGTAAATCAGTCTATGAAATATTCTCTTAAACACCTGTCTTCCGACCTGCCGGCCGGATTAGTAACCTTCCTCGTTGCACTTCCTCTTTGTTTAGGTATTGCTTTAGCCTCTGGGGCTCCCCTATTATCCGGACTCATATCGGGCATTATTGCCGGGATTGTCGTAGGTAGTTTGTCGGGCAGTCAAGTCAGTGTTAGCGGTCCGGCGGCCGGATTAACCGTGATTGTTTTTGATGCCATCGCGGAGCTTGGGACCTTTGAATTTTTTTTAGCCGCAGTAGTAATTGCCGGAGCCTTTCAAATCATTCTCGGGTTTCTAAAGGCTGGAATAATCGGACTCTTTTTTCCTGTTTCGGTCGTTCGCGGCATGTTGGCAGCTATTGGAATCATATTAATCCTGAAACAACTTCCCCACTTCTTCGGAATTGATACGGATGCCTTTGGTGAAATGTCTTTTCATGGCACCGATGGAAGAAATACCTTCGAAGAATTACTCTACGCCAGTAGTCATATTGAATATGGAGCTTTCCTCATTGGTATTATTTCTATTAGCCTGATGCTTTTGTGGGACAATCTTCTTAAAAAGAAGATACCAACCCTTTCTTTCATACCAGGTGCCCTACTAGCAGTAGTAAGTGCCGTGCTTGTAAACCAGTATTTTATTCAGTCGAATCATTCGTGGTTTGTTTCCGAAAGTCACCTTGTTCAAATCCCAAGGCTGCAATCAGATGAGTCGATTACCGCCTTTTTTACCTATCCAGATTTCTCACTTATCGGAAAGTTTGTCACTTGGAAAGTGGCTTTTGTCATCGCTGTTATTGCCAGCTTAGAAACACTGTTAAGTGTTGAAGCTATGGATAAAATTGATCCTCATAAAAGACGTACACCGAATAATAGAGAACTCAAAGCACAGGGAGTTGGCAACATGCTGGCCGGTGTTTTAGGCGGGCTCCCAATGACCGCAGTAATTGTGCGCTCCTCTGCTAATTTAGATGCGGGAGCCGAAAGTAAGGTTTCGGCTGTGTTTCATGGACTATTACTCGCGCTTAGCGTCTTGTTTATCCCCAAGTTGTTGAACACCATTCCTTTATCCAGCCTGGCTGCAATTTTACTGGTCGTGGGATATAAGCTCAATAAACCCAGTTTATATCACCAACAATTTTACAACGGCCACAGGCAGTTTTTACCCTTTATAGTAACCATCTTGGCCATTCTTTTTACCGACCTACTTTTTGGTATTCTCATTGGTTTGTCCGTGGCTATTTTCTTTATTCTTCGGACGAATTACAACACCCCTTTCTTTTTTGTTAAAAACGAACTAGAAGACGATCATTCCGAAACCATTCGCATTCAACTATCGGAACACGTTTCCTTTCTCAACAAAGGAAAAATGCAAGTAACCCTCGAAGGAATCCCGGAAAATAGTCACGTCGTTATCGATGGTAAAGAAACACGTGATATTGATTTTGATGTTATCAATATCATCAATGACTTCGTAGAATCTGCTCATGAACGGAGCATCAAGGTAGAAACCGTAAATATTCCCGAGCTCAAATAACAGTCGCATTACCGTTGCGTAATCCAAAGGTAATCTCCCATTCTTAGCATCCCTTTAAAAAAGTGTATATTTGACACTAAGCAAAACGCGCTATGATGATAGAAACCCTAAATAAAACCGTACTCGTAGTAGATGACGACGATGTAAATCGTTTGATCACCTCCACTATGCTCACCCAAATGGGTGCGAATGCCTTCGTTGCCACATCGGGTGAAGAAGCCATTAAAATGGTTGAAGAGCACTCTTTTGACTTAGTGCTGATGGACTTAGAGATGCCCGATATGGACGGCACGCAAACTACCCGAAATATTCGCTCAAAGGGCTATAATATGCCTGTTATGGCAATGAGCGCCTACAACAGCTTTAGTGGACATTCAAGAGCCCAACAAGCTGGTATTCGCGTATTTATTCGTAAGCCAATCGATACCAACAAATTGAGTGAAGTGTTGGATCTACTGGAGGTTGAAGGCTCTATGGAAGCCGATATGCCCGCACTTTCTGTCTAACTCGAAAGGGTTCACCTTCCACGTACCAACCTGTTCCCGGGGTCCAGGTAGCGTATTCTTTTTTTTCAGGGCCTAGCGGCCCGATTTTCTCCCTTAACGAAACAGAAGATATATTCGTCGTATAGTACAACAAAGTCGTACGCTTCTCTGTCAAGAACTGTTCTTCAAGGAAATTCGCAAACCCTAATGTGTCCTGTTTGATTCGAAAATACGCTTCATTTACATTGATTACCGCCGAACACGATGGCTGATCAACAGTGTATAGGACGGGACGATTCG
>CBFHRK010000016.1:0-4568 GCA_965658225.1 Flavobacteriales bacterium
AAAGTGCGTATCCAACCGATTGAGGTTGGTCGCTCCTACATGAATTCAACGGAAATTATTGCGGGCCTTCGGCCCGATGAGTTTATTGTTGACCAAGGAGCTCGATCGATTCGAGAAGGTCAAGATGTACGTGTAGTAGCGAAACAATAATTAGGGTACTTAACCCAAAGCAAGACAAAATGGCTGAAGAAAAACAAGAATATAAGTTGATGAAATTCTTTAAAGAATTTCGTCTGTCATCGATGGCGGTCGACAACAAAATGACCGTTTTCGTTTTGACATTCATCATTTTAATCGCCGGTTTCTCGTCATATATGTCGATGCCGAAAGAGGCATTTCCAGAAATCGTTACTCCAGAAATATACGTGGGGACACCCTACCCGGGTAACTCACCAATCGATATTGAGCGATTGCTTACCCGTCCACTCGAGAAGGAGATAAATGGAATTACCGGAATCGATGAAATCAACTCGACTTCCGTGCAAGGTTATTCCACT
Source organism: Flavobacteriales bacterium (assembly GCA_965658225.1). Lineage (GTDB taxonomy): Bacteria > Bacteroidota > Bacteroidia > Flavobacteriales > ECT2AJA-044 > ECT2AJA-044. The sequence goes on from CBFHRK010000016.1 coordinate 498, forward strand.
ATCCAAGTGAAATTCGATTTTGATGTAACCCCTGAAGAGGCGCTTAGAAAGGTTAAGGATAAGGTGGATATCGCAAAAAGTGACCCCGATTTCCCAACAGATTTACCTGCAGACCCGAATGTGTTCGAGATGAATTTTTCGGAACTCATTCCAATTCTGAACATTAACCTTTCCGGACCCTACACCATTTATCAACTTAACGATTACGCCGAGTATTTAGAAGATGAAATTGAGGCTTTACCGGAGATCTCAAAAGTGGAAATCCGTGGAGTAGCCGACAAAGAAGTCAAAATCAATGTCGATCTCTACAAAATGGAGTCTTTGAATATCAACTTTGGCGATGTGGCCAATGCTATTCAATCGGAAAATGTAACCATTTCGGGTGGAGATTTATTAGTGGATGAGTATCGCCGCAATGTGCGTGTTGTAGGTGAATTTGAGTCTATTGAAGACATTCGCAACGTAATTGTAAAGCAAGAAAAACTGGATATCGTGTACTTGCGCGATATAGCTACCGTCGTATTTGAAGGTGAAGACCCCATAAGCTTTGCTCGTGAATACACCGAAACGGTAGTCATGATTGATGTAATGAAGAGATCCGGTGAAAACTTGCTTATTGCTTCGAGCAAAATCAATGACATTATTGCTCAGGCGAAGGAAAAGTACTTCCCAGATAACTTATTGGTGACCATAACAAATGATCAGAGCGACCAAACAAGAAACCAGGTAAACGAACTCGAAAACTCGATTATTTTCGGAATAATACTCGTTGTATTGGTGCTATTGTTCTTCTTGGGAATCCGAAATGCCCTGTTCGTAGGTATTGCTATTCCGCTTTCCATGCTCATGAGTTTTTCAATCTTGGGTTCATTCGGTGTAACCTTAAATACTATGGTGTTATTCTCCTTGGTACTCGCGCTGGGTATGCTGGTTGATAACGGAATTGTAGTGGTCGAAAATATTTATCGACTTATGGAAGAAGGCTATTCTCCCTTTCAGGCCGCTAAGGCCGGAGTAGGAGAAGTAGCAGTTCCTATTATTGCCTCAACGGCAACCACGCTCGCCGCGTTTTTACCGCTGGCGCTTTGGCCGGGCTTATTTGGGGAATTCATGAAGTACCTGCCCATTACGCTTATGATCGTTCTTGGCTCTTCACTTTTTGTGGCGCTCGTAATTAACCCGGTGCTAACCAGTGTGTACATGAAGGTTGAAGAAGCTGCAGTAAATGTAAAGCGACTTCGACTTATTGGTCTAATTCTCATTGGTTTAGGACTTCTTTTCATTCTCTTCGGAATGATCTCTTTTGGAAACATATTGGTAGTTAGCGGTCTCATTGGCTTCGTGAATCACTACTTTTTATCTCCGGCTACGCGCTGGTTCCAAACGAAATTCATCCCTCGTTTAGAGGTTGGTTACAGTAAGACCTTGCGCTACGCCCTAGCGGGCCGACGCGCATACGTGTTCTTTTTCGGCACGGTATTCTTACTATTCTTCTCGATTTTCTTGACAGCTACGTTTCCACCCCCTATTGAGTTCTTCCCCGAAAACCAGCCAAACCAGGCAGTGATTTACATTGAAAAACCCATTGGAACGGATATCAATGTAACGAATGAATTAACGAAGAAGATTGAGGCCCAAGTTCTTGAAACAATCAAGGATTTTAATGAAACGGTTGTCGTTGACGGGGAGGAAATAACAAGCAATTGGCTCGTTGAATCCGTCATTGCTCAGGTCGGTGAAGGAACAAGCGATCCAAATGCGGGTCCAGCCATGGCACAAACACCAAACAAAGCAAAAATCACGGTTCAGTTCGTTGAATTTGCAGATCGTCGTGGAGTTCAATCAAGTGAAGTGCTCGAGAAAATTCGGAACAGCGTGACTCGATATCCCGGCGTTCAGTTAACTGTCGACAAAGATAATCAAGGTCCGCCCGCGGGTGCTCCGATTAATATCGAGGTGGCTGGCGACGACTATTATCAATTACTCGACGAGGCCAACAGAGTGCGTAACTTCATTAACGAGGCAAACATTCCAGGTATTGAAGAGCTCAAGCTCGATGTTGAGTCAGGGAAACCGGAAATGCCTATTATCATTGACCGTGAAAAAGCACGTCGCTACAATGTATCTACGTACATGATTGGAGACGCACTACGGACGTCTTTGTTTGGGAAAGAGATTTCTACTTATAAAGAAGGAGAAGACGATTACGATATCGTTGTTCGGTTCGATGATCGATACCGATACGACGTGGAAGCCCTAATGAATCAGCGTATTACCTTTAGGGATCAAGCCTCCGGGAAAATCCAGCAAGTACCGATTTCTGCGGTAGCTCATGCTGAAAAAACATCGACGTTCTCTGCAGTAAAGCGAAAAGACTTAAAGCGCGTAATCACGATTTCTTCGAATGTGTTGGAAGGATTTAACGCTACGGCGATCAACGAGTCTATTCAATCGAGAATGGAGTCTTTTCAGGTCTCTAAGGAAAATACGGTCAGTTTCACAGGAGAGCAAGAAGAGCAGGCAGAGCAATTCGCGTTTTTAAGTAAAGCGCTAATGATTGCGGTATTCTTGATTTTCCTGATTCTCGTAAGTCAGTTCAATAGTGCGGCCCAGCCCTTTATTATTCTTAGTGCCGTAGTACTTAGTTTGATCGGGGTATTCCTGGGAATTGTGACATTCCGAATGAACTTTGTAATTATGATGACCATGATCGGTATTATTTCTCTTGCGGGAATTGTGGTGAATAATGCGATCGTATTAATTGATTATACCAAGCTAATTATAGCTCGGAAAAAAGAAGAATTGGGTATCGAAAAGGATCGATATTTGCCTAAGGAGGTGCTTTTTGAAGCAATCATCGAAGGTGGGCAATTGCGCTTGCGCCCTGTATTGCTCACTGCAATTACTACGGTACTTGGCCTACTGCCTTTGGCAACCGGAATGAACATAAACTTTTATACACTCTTCTCAGAATACGATCCTCAGATCTATTTCGGAGGTGATAATGTGATTTTCTGGGGTCCAATGTCGTGGACAATCATTTTTGGCTTGACTTTTGCTACATTCTTAACATTGGTCATTGTTCCTGTAATGTTCTATTTGCAAAACAGAGTATTGTACCGTTTCTATCCGAGTAGGATTGATAATAAAATATAGGTTTAGGTTTGGGTAGATAGATCGAGTCCTCGTTTCATTTTAGAGACGGGGACTCTTCTTTTTATGTAATAGTTAACAGTTAAAGCGTGAACTCGCGACCCTAAGGTTTGTTATCTTTGTCAAATTGCCCTAGCTTTCAGATAAATCTGCCCGATTATGGAGTTCAAGCCCGGAGCCTTATTGGCTCAAATTAACAAGCCCGAAGATTTAAGACGTTTAGATCCGAAGCAACTCAAACAAGTATCTACCGAATTGCGCGACTTTATTGTTGACTTGGTCTCTGTAAAAGGCGGTCATTTCGGTGCCAGTTTAGGGGTTGTTGAGTTAACCGTGGCCCTGCACTATGTTTTTAATACGCCAGTAGATCAATTGGTTTGGGATGTAGGCCATCAGGCATACGGTCATAAAATTCTTACGGGTCGAAGAGAGGTTTTTCATACCAACCGTATTTATAAGGGAATAAGTGGCTTCCCGAAGAGGTCGGAGAGCGAGTATGATACTTTTGGTGTTGGGCATAGTAGTACATCGATTTCAGCCGCCTTGGGAATGGCAGTAGCAAGTCGGGAAAAAGGTGATAATCGACAACACATAGCGGTTATAGGTGATGGCGCCATGACTGCCGGATTGGCCTACGAAGGGTTGAATCATGCCGGTGCTGAAGACACGAATTTATTGGTGGTCTTGAACGATAATTGCATGTCAATTGATCCAAACGTTGGGGCTTTAAAAGAGTATTTAACAGACATTGCTACCTCACACACCTATAATAAGGTAAAGGATGAGGTATGGGAGTTGTTGGGAAAAGTGAGCAAGTTTGGGCCCAATGCGCAGCGCATCGTTCAGAAGGTAGAGAATGCTGTGAAGTCAGCTTTGTTAAAGCAAAGTAATTTATTTGAGAGCTTGAACTTCCGCTAT
>CBFHRK010000016.1:4667-5967 GCA_965658225.1 Flavobacteriales bacterium
TTTGGTCCGGTCGATGGCCATGATGTTGACCACCTCGTTCAAGTAATGGAAGATTTAAAAGATATTCCTGGCCCGAAAATTTTGCATGCTATAACCGTAAAAGGGAAGGGTTATGGTCCTGCCGAGGCAGGCAGTCCCACCAAATGGCATGCACCGGGACTATTTAATAAAGAAACAGGAGAAATCGTTAAATCGGTTAAGAAAGGACCACAAGCACCGAAATATCAAGATGTTTTTGGGCACACCATTATTGAATTAGCTGAGCAAAACGAAAAAATTATGGGGGTCACTCCCGCAATGCCTTCGGGTTGCTCATTAAAATTTATGATGGAGGCGATGCCTGATCGGGCTTATGATGTGGGGATTGCTGAGCAGCATGCCGTTACCTTTAGTGCCGGATTAGCGACTCAAGGGATGATCCCATTTTGTAATATCTACAGCTCGTTTATGCAAAGAGCCTATGACCAAGTAGTGCATGATGTAGCACTGCAAAAATTGAATGTGGTTTTTTGTTTAGATAGAGCGGGTATTGCCGGTGCCGATGGACCCACACACCACGGTGCATTTGATATTGCCTACATGCGTTGCATTCCCAACCTTATTGTAAGTGCTCCAATGAATGAATCGGAGTTGCGAAACTTGATGTATTCAGCGACCTTGGAAGATGCGGGCTCTTATGTAATTAGGTATCCGAGAGGAACAGGGGTTATGCCGGAATGGAAAACGCCCTTTGAAAAAATTGAAGTCGGAACCGGAAGGAAAGTTAAATCTGGAAAGGACTTAGCAATACTTACCATCGGACACATCGGAAATTACGCCTTGGATGCCATTGAATTACTCGCCGCGGATGGTGTTGATGCAGCCCTCTATGACATGCGGTTTGTAAAGCCTTTGGATCATCAGCTTTTGACGGAAGTATTTGAAAATTTTGAGCGAGTAATTACCGTGGAAGACGGATGTATCATGGGAGGAATGGGGTCTGCCGTTCTTGAGTGGATGGTTGATCAGGGCTATTCGTCGAAAGTAACTCGATTGGGTATACCGGACGAATTTATTGAGCACGGAACGCAAGATGAGCTCTATGCCGAATGTAATTATGATGCCGAAGCGATCCGAAAATCGGCACTCGAATTAATGGGTGAAAAGATCTTAAATGAGTTATAAAAGAAAGTCCCGCATTCGCGGGACTTTTTCTTTCTTACTTCTTAATTCCGAGAAGGTCATTGTCTTCTAAAAACTTGGTAGTATAGTTACCTGCCAAGAAATCTTCATTTCGGAATAAAGCCTGGTGAAAAGGAAT
>CBFHRK010000016.1:6065-11274 GCA_965658225.1 Flavobacteriales bacterium
CGTTGTCTTCTAAAAACTTGGTAGTATAGTTACCTGCCAAGAAATCTTCATTTCGGAATAAAGCCTGGTGAAAAGGAATGGTTGTTTTGATTCCTTCGATCACAAACTCGTCAAGCGCTCTTCGCATTTTAGCCAAGGCCTCTTCGCGAGTTTGAGCGACAGTAATTAGTTTGGCGATCATTGAGTCGTAATAAGGAGGAATCGTGTATCCTGCGTACACATGCGTGTCAATACGAACGCCATGACCACCAGGTGCGTGGAAGTTGGTTATTTTACCCGGACTTGGACGGAAGTCGTTGTATGGATCTTCTGCATTGATACGACACTCAATAGCGCACAATTCGGGTTCATAGTTTTTCCCAGAAATCCGAATCCCAGCAGCAACTTTAATTTGTTCCCAAATCAGGTCGTGCATGATCACTTCTTCTGTAATCGGGTGCTCCACTTGGATCCGGGTATTCATCTCCATGAAATAGAAATCGCCGTGTTTATCAACAAGGAATTCTACAGTTCCTGCGCCTTCATATTTTACGGCTTCGGCAGCTTTAATAGCCGCTCTACCCATTTTTTTTCGGAGTGAGGAAGTCATGAAGGGAGAAGGGGTTTCCTCGACGAGCTTTTGGTGACGACGCTGGATGGAACAGTCCCGTTCCGATAAGTGACAAGCTTTCCCTCTGTTGTCTCCTACAATTTGTATTTCGATATGACGTGGTTCTTCAATGAACTTCTCCATGTACATACCGTCGTTGCCGAAAGCTGCACTAGCTTCTTGACGAGCAGAGTTCCACGCTTTTTCGAGTTCATCTTCTGCATTCACCATACGCATACCGCGCCCACCACCACCGGCAGTGGCTTTGATCATTACGGGGTACTTGATTTTGCGTGCGGTTTCTATGGCATCTTCCAGGCTTTCTAAAAGGCCGTCAGAACCGGGAATTGTCGGAACTCCTGCCTTTTTCATCGTGTCTTTAGCAGAGGCTTTATCGCCCATTCCATTTATCTGTTCCGGACTAGCACCAATGAACTTGATTCCGTGTTCGGCACATATTTTAGAGAATTTGGCATTTTCACTTAAGAAGCCATAACCCGGATGAATAGCATCGGCATTGGTGATTTCTGCAGCCGCAATAATACTGGGGATAGATAAGTAGGATTCTGCGCTACTGGCAGGTCCAATACATACTGCTTCGTCCGCAAAGCGAACGTGTAAGCTTTCCTTGTCTGCTTGAGAATAAACCGCAACCGTTTTTATATTCATCTCTTTACAAGTTCGAATGACTCGTAAAGCTATTTCGCCACGATTGGCCACAAGCACTTTTTTGAACATTTCGCCCATAGGTGCAATTTTTTATCGGTTAGTACCGAAAGATTAGGAGGGGTCTACTAAGAATAGTGGTTGGTCATATTCGACCGGACTAGAATCTTCAACGAGAACTTTCACAATTTTACCAGAAATCTCCGATTCAATTTCATTGAATAATTTCATTGCTTCGATTACGCAAACGACCGTTCCCTCTTTAATTTCATCTCCTACATTGACAAATAAATCTTTGTCTGGAGAGGGTCGTCTGTAGAAAGTCCCGATCATAGGTGACTTTACGGTAATGAGGTTCGCATCTTCCGCAGGCGCTGTAGCTGCGGGTGCAGATTCAGCAGGCGCTGGAGCAACTTGTTGGGGAGCGGCTACGGGTTGTGCCGCAGCTACCGGTACTTGTTGTATTACAGTAGTCTCACGACCATCTCCTTCTCCGGAAGTTTTAATGGATATTTTGATGCCATCCATCTCGAGCTCTACCTCAGAGGCTCCAGATTTGGCAACGAAACGAATTAGATGCTGAATTTCTTTAAGATCCATATTGCTCAGGTTTAGCTTAAGGGAACAAATCTAAGAATTAAATCAAGAATCGTACGCCCATTTTAAATAGAGTGATCCCCAGGTAAAACCCCCACCAAATGCGGCGAAAATGAGGTTGTCACCCTTTTTTAGTTTTTTCTCGTAATCCCAAAGGCATAGGGGTAAGGTGCCATTTGTAGTGTTTCCATACCGGTGAATGTTGAGCATTACTTTCTCATTTCCAACACCCATTCGACGTGCGGTTGCATCAATAATGCGCTTGTTCGCTTGATGCGGAACCAAGTAAGCGACATCATCGGCGGTCAAGTTATTCCGTTCCATTATTTGCGCGGAAACATCGGCCATATTTGTCACTGCGAACTTAAATACCTGCTGACCTTCTTGATGAACGAAGTGTTCATTTGCCGCTACCGTATCGGCATTTGGCGGATACATAGACCCACCGGCTTTGATTTGCAAGAATTGTCGTCCATTTCCATCTGAGTGAAGAATTTCATCCTGCAATCCCAATCCCTCCGAATTTGGCTCTAGAAGTACGGCACCCGCTCCGTCACCAAAAATGACACAGGTAGTTCGATCGGTATAGTCGATGATGGAAGACATTTTATCGCTTCCGATTACCAGTACTTTTTTATACTGACCCGATTGAATGAATTTAGCTCCGGTCGCTAGACCGTATAAAAAGCCCGAACAAGCCGCCATTAAATCGAAACCGAAGGCATTCACCGCGCCAATCTGTGTCGCTGTGTAGGTTGCAGTTGCGGCCACGGGCATGTCAGGAGTGGCCGTACTGACCAAAACCATATCGATTTCTTTTGGGTCGACGCCGCTTTTACGAATGACTTCTTCGGCCGCTTTTATGGCCATGAAACTAGATCCGAGCCCTTCGCCTTTTAATATGTGTCTTTCTTTGATACCCGTTCTACTGGTAATCCAGTCGTCGGTTGTATCGACCATTTTCTCCAGTTCGGCATTCGTTAAAACGTAATCAGGAAGATATCCTCCTACCGCGGTAATGGCTGCTGTAATCTTACTCATACAATCAAAATAGGTTCAAGGTTTGATGTAAAGGTACTACCAAAAAAGAAAGTAGATCTAACCCGAAAAGGTTAAACCTACTTTGAATACGTTTTTGTAAGCCCAAGTGGGTTTACAAAACCTCTTTCTCCATTACCACTTTACCACGGTAATAAAGCTTTCCTTCACTCCAGTACGCACGGTGGTACAAGTGAGGTTCGCCAGTGGTTGGGCAGGTAGCAATCGTTGGAGCCGTCGCTGTGTAATGCGTACGTCGCTTGTCGCGGCGGGTCTTCGATATTTTTCGCTTAGGATGTGCCATGATCTATAATTTACGTTCGAACTTTAATCTTTTTTAATCTCCTTGAGTTTATCCCATATCGGATCCGTTTCGGTTTCATCGTCTGCTCTTCTTTCTCCTGGACTCAACTCCTCGAGCTTGTCTAGAATTTCCGATTCTAAAGTTCCATCCTCAATTCCGGGGTGGACTCGCTTCATCGGAATCGATAGAAGAATGATGTCGCGAATGAATGGACTTACATCCACTTCATATGCTTCATACGGCAAAACTAATACCTCTTCGTCGTCATCGTTGAAAGCCGGACCGAACTTTACAATCCATTCAGCTTCTTCATCGATGTCATGGTTAAATGGCTCATCTGTTAAATCGCAACGCAATTCTACAGACCCTTTAAAATGGAACAAAAGCTCAAGCATTCGCTCCGATTTTTTCATTTCCATTTCCACTTGAACGTCGAACAAACGGTAGTCTAATATGTCAAATGACTCAAAGAACGCGTCCCTAACTTTGAAATCAAATTGGTGCTTTCCCAGTCCCAATCCCGCAAATGGAATTCGATACTCTTTTAAAACGTCCATATCTTCCTGATTTCAATGGGCCTGCAAAGATATGAAAAGAATAGAAAAATAGAAGTTATTTCGACTCTTCTTGCTTGATTAGCGGATTTTTAGCCCATTCTTTCTGCTGCGACCGCTGCTGATAGATGTCTTTTGCTAAGTAAAGAGCTTCTCGGAACGATCCTTCATCAGCAATCCCTTTTCCAGCTATGTCATAGGCGGTACCGTGATCCGGAGAAGTTCGAACAATAGAAATACCCGCCGTGAAATTGATTCCACCTCCAAAACTGAGTGCTTTAAACGGAACTAACCCTTGATCGTGGTACATGGCTAGTACGCCGTCGAATTGGGTATGTTTTTTTGCTCCAAAGAATCCATCGGCCGGATACGGCCCGAAAACAAGCATTCCTTCGTTAAAGAATCGCTCTACGGTTGGAGCAATGATTTTTTCTTCTGCATCGCCAATAACGCCGTTATCGCCTGCATGTGGATTTAATCCGAGCACGGCAATTTTCGGTCTCGATATCCCGAAATCGAGCCGCAGGCTCTCTTCAAACAATCGCAACTTTTGCTCGATTGCCTTACTTGTAATCATCGACTCTACCTTGCCAATTGGAACGTGTCCGGTAACCAGAGCCACGCGGAAGCCCTCTTTGCAAAGAATCATCAGACTCCCTTTTTTGCCAAATTTTTCTTCTAGAAATTCAGTATGCCCCGGAAATTTAAATTCATCCGATTGAATGTTGTGTTTGTCGATAGGCGCCGTTACTAGCGCTTGGATTTGCCCGTTCTCCAATGCATCCGTAGCCTTCATCAGGCTTTTTAACGCGTACTCCCCACCCTCACGGGTGGATTTGCCCACCTCAATTTTTGGTTCTCCGTCGATACAGTTGAACAAATTCGCCTGATCGTTTTTTATTTCGTCCCAAGAGTGCGCAATGCGAATCGGAACATCTCTTAAATCCAACGCTTTCCTGTAATAAGAGAGCACCGAAGAGGAACCGAAAATAATCGGAGTGAATAACTCATTGATCCTTTTGTCATTCAATACCTTCAGAATAATTTCCATTCCGACGCCATTGAGGTCGCCCACAGAAATACCTATTCTGACCTTTTTACTTTGGTTCGATTTATTCACCTTTTCGCGCTCTTTGCATGAAGTAATTAAACAAGATCCGCACTCCTACACCCGTTGCATTTTTTGTTCGGTAATGGTCTTTTTTCTTCAGCCAAGAAGGACCGGCAATATCAAAATGCACATAGGGGTAATCCGTGAAATGTTCCAAAAACTTTCCAGCTGTAATTGCACCTCCCTCTGGACCGCCAATGTTTTTTAGATCGGCAATGTCGCTATCGAGCAAATCGCGGTATTCACTCCAAAAAGGGAGTCGCGCCAAGCGCTCATGAACTTCATCGGCGGAGGCGTTTAGTTCGTTCCATACTTCTTCATCAGCATTTCCCATGGCTACGATGCCGTAC
>CBFHRK010000016.1:11373-18313 GCA_965658225.1 Flavobacteriales bacterium
TCATGAACTTCATCGGCGGAGGCGTTTAGTTCGTTCCATACTTCTTCATCAGCATTTCCCATGGCTACGATGCCGTACTTTCCTATGGCCGCTGCTGCCGACCCGGTTAAGGTGGCTAAGTCAATCACCAATTCGGGGTCGAATTTCTTTGCATAAGCAAGGGCATCTGCCATTATTAAACGGCCTTCTGCATCCGTGTTTAAAACTTCAACCGTAGTTCCGTCATACATAGTAATTACATCGCCAGGCGCGTAGGCATTTTGTCCCGGACGGTTGTCTGTTGCTGGCACAAGACCGATAACATGAACGGGAACATTAGATTCAGCAATGGCAACCATGGCTCCCACTACGGCGGCTGAACCGGCCATATCGACTTTCATGAAATCCATACTATTGGCCGTCGGCTTCAGGCTGAGTCCGCCCGTATCATACACAACCCCTTTTCCAACAAGTACAATGGGTTTGGTATTCACGGCTTCTTTTGGTGCCCATTCCATTATGGTGAATGTAGGCGGGTCAATACTCCCTCGATTTACAGCAAGGAGTCCGCCCATTTTCAAGGATTCAATTTGCTTTTTTTCGAGAACGGTTACCTTTATACCTAATTCGACGCCCCATTCTTTCATTATTTCTGCGTATCGCGGAGCTGTAAGGGTCGATAAAGGCTCGTTACTCAAATCTCGAGCGCGCAATGTCCCGTCAAGAACAGCATTTAAATGAAGAAGTGAATCGTCGGAGCAGCGAGAAATCAAATGGAAATCGCGCAGCGATCGTTGTTTTTTCTCCGGCTCAGTGAAGTATTTTAAAAATTGGTAATTCCCCAATACAATACCTTCAATAATGTAAAGTCCGGCCGTTTGATCTTCCGTTAAATCAATAACCGTGATCGATTTAACTTTTTGTCTATTGAGCTCTTCTTGCAAGTCATCACCGAGGTAACGCCAAAATTCTAAAGTTTTTGAGTGATTTTTGTGCTCCGTAATCTGGGCGGGGAAAAGGTAGTTTTCACTGCGGTCTAAGGTGAGGTATTTTTTCCCAGAATCACTGATAGCCGAAGCTACGTGGTCGCGATCTTTTTGTTCGGGCAGATAAAACTCTAACTGGCTGGTATTGTCGAATAGAAGAATAGCGTCTTCTCCCGCGTCTAGCGTGGATTTCCTGCGAACAAAAGTCCTCATTGTTTTGTAGTTTTATGGACGCTAAAGTATGTAAATTCAATGAATACAGACCAGCTACTTGCCCGCGCGCTCAAGCGGGATTTTTTATCTGCAGAGGAGGGACAGTTTCTATTTGAAAAAGTTTCTACTCCAGAATTGATGTTCGTTGCCAACGAGCTCAGAAAAGAGTCGGTACCGAGTAACAAAGTTACTTGGATCATCGATCGAAACACGAATACCACCAATGTATGTATTGCAAACTGTAAGTTCTGCAATTTCTTCCGGCCGCCAGGCCATCCAGAACAGTACATTACGGATCTCGATACCTATCGTCGGAAAATTGAGGAAACCTTTGCCTACGGCGGAGAACAACTTCTTTTACAAGGCGGTCATCATCCGGATTTGGGACTGGAATACTATTCGAAGTTATTTCGTGATCTAAAGGGAATGTTCCCAAACCTCAAGTTGCACGCTTTGGGTCCACCAGAAATTGCACACATCGCCAAACTAGAAGGGGCTTCACATACGTATGTATTAGAGACCTTAAAGGCGGCCGGACTCGACAGTTTGCCGGGAGCGGGTGCAGAAATATTAAACGACCGCGTTCGTCGACTCATTTCAAGAGGAAAATGCGGAGGACAGGAATGGCTCGATGTAATGCGCGCTGCGCACCAATTGGATATTACCACTTCGGCGACCATGATGTTTGGTCATATTGAAACTATGGAGGAGCGCTTTGAACACCTGGTTTGGTTGCGAGAAGTTCAAAGTGAAAAACCGGATCATGCAAATGGTTTTTTGGCTTTTATTCCTTGGCCGTTTCAAGATGATGGAACACTTTTGAGAAAAATTAGAGGGGTTAAAAATTCGGTAACAGACGATGAGTATGTTCGAACGATCGCAATTAGTAGAATCATGTTGCCAAATGTTCAGAATATTCAGGCCTCATGGTTAACGGTCGGCGAACAAGTTGCGCAGCTCTGTTTGCATGCAGGTGCGAACGATTTCGGGTCGATAATGATTGAAGAAAACGTAGTATCTGCTGCCGGAGCACCTCATAGATTTACCGCTGAAGGGATTCAAAAGGCGATTAGAGAAGCTGGATTTGAACCGCAATTGAGAAATCAGGAGTACGGTTACCGCGAACTCCCAGAGCAAATGATTCAGCAAGTAATTGATTATTGAAATAAATGAATTGAAATTGGGGTTTTAATTAAGGACTCCAAACCGATATGAAAAAGTTTCTCTCCATTGTAATCGTGTTCTTGTGGTCGATGACCTCAGTGTTCGGTACACATAATCGTGCCGGGGAGATTACCTATGAGCATATCAATGGACTTTCATTCCGGTTTACCTTAGTCACGTACACGAAAGATAGCGCCCCTGCGGACCGCCCAGAATTGACCGTTTTTTGGGGCGATGGGAATTCCAGTGTTTTGTCGAGAAGTAACGGCGGTGGAAATGGACAACCTATCGGGAACGATATTCAAAGGAATATCTACATCGGTGAGTATACATATCCAGCACCTGGCACTTATACGGTAACCATGGAAGATCCGAATCGAAACGCGAATGTGCAAAACATTCCAAATTCTGTTCAGATACCCTTCGCCATAAGTACAACGCTTGTTATTAACCCGAATTTAGGATTTAACAACGCTCCCGACTTATTATACCCACCCATCGATAACGGCTGTGTAAACGTGCCCTTTGTGCATAACCCTACTGCATTTGATCAAGATGGTGATAGTTTGAGCTACTCACTCATTCCTTGTGCAGGACAAAATGGTCAACCTATTCCGCTTTGGACACTTCCCTCTGCGAGTTCAAGTATTGCAATTGATGCCGTGACAGGAGACTTCCTGTGGGATTCGCCCGTGACCGCCGGTGAATACAATATTGCCATTCAAATTACAGAACATCGTAAAGATGGAAATGGAAATTGGACAGTGGTGGGTAGAATGGTTCGGGATATGCAAATTGATATTGCCGGCTGCAATAATAATCCGCCCGAAATTGATCCCCTCGACGATGTGTGTGTGGAAGCTGGTGATGTGGTTTCTTTTCCTGTCACCGCTACTGATCCGGACGCAAATGTAGTAAGCTTGAGTGCTTTTGGTGGCCCGTTTGAGCTTCCCGACTCCGCCTTTTTTCCGCAAGATATTCAAGGGCAAGGAACGGTGACCGGCACGTTTAGTTGGCAAACTACTTGTACCCATGTTCAGCTTCAACCGTATCAAGTTGTTTTTCGGGCTGAAGACAGCGGGGTTTTTCCACAGCTGGTCGATATTGAAACGATGTACATCTTGGTGGTGGGACCTGCGCCGGAAAATGTTATTGCCACACCAGTTTCCAATACTATTGACCTTTCGTGGGACATTAGTGTGTGCACCGAAGTGGTTGGATACGACGTTTACCGCAAAAATCAATTTTATGGGTTTGTTCCGGATGAATGTGAAACGGGTGTTCCTGGCTATACCGGATATAGCAAAATTGCATCACTTAATGGGTTGAATTCAAATTCGTATTTAGATGATAACAATGGACTCGGCCTCCCTAAAGGGAACTCTTATTGTTATATGATTGTCGCGCGCTTTCCAGATGGAGCGGAAAGTTATGCCTCTGCGGAAGTTTGTGCTGAATTACCGCGAGATCAACCTATTATAACGAACGTCAGTGTATTGAGTACAGATGGATCTGCCGGCAGTATCGATGTTCGTTGGGTAAAGCCTCTTGAAATTGATTCTGTTCAATATCCCGGTCCGTACGCCTATAAAGTCTATCGTGCCGAAGGCACCAATGGAACCACCTATACAGAGTTATCGACCCTTTCTGGAATAAACGATACTGATTTTGTGGATACGGGATTAAATACGCAAAATATCGCCTATCGCTATCGTATCGATTTTTTGCAAGACGATGGGACTTCCACAACCCTAATCTCGGAATCAGATCCAGCCTCAAGCGTGTTTATTAATCTGGTTCCAACGGATCAAGCGATCATCGTTAATTGGACCATCAATGTGCCTTGGATTAATGAGGAGTTTATAATCTATAGGCAAGATCCGGGGGCGGCTACTTTTGATTCTGTGGGGGTGAGCTTTTCGAATAATTATTTGGATAGCAGACTGGAAAACAACAAGGTGTATTGTTATTATGTAGAAACAGTTGGGGCCTATTCGGGTTCGTCTATTCCGAGTCCATTGTTAAACCTGTCGCAGGAAAACTGCGAAGCGCCAAATGATACAACTCCGCCATGTCCACCTATTTTAAGAGTGGAAAAGAGCTGCGATCAAAACTTCAATCAATTGATCTGGGGATTCCCAGATGATTTATGCGGCATAGATGCTATTGAGTACCAAGTATATTACACTCCCGTCGAAGGAGAAGAGTTTGAGTTGTTGGTTACCATTGGTGACCCTGCAGATTCTTCGTACACGCATGAAAATCTTTCCTCTGTGGCCGGTTGCTATGCTGTGGTAGCGGTTGATAGCTTCTTAAATGTGAGTGAGTTTAGCAATGTGGTTTGCGTCGATAATTGCCCAGAATACGAACTGCCGAATGTTTTCACTCCGAACGGAGATGGCAATAATGAATTGGTGATTCCGATTAGCAACAAGTACGTCGAAAGTGTCGAAATGACTATTTATAATCGCTGGGGAGCCATTGTATACGAAACAAACGATATCAATATAAATTGGGACGGCACGAACTATAGGAGTGGCCAGCCTGTTCCTGAAGGCGTTTATTACTATGTCTGCAAAGTGAATGAAGTGCGTTTATCCGGGCTCGAGCAGCGAGAGCTTACCGGATTCATTCAATTGTTCCGAAATTAATTTGAGCTTATGTTTACGGGTATTATAGAGGAGTTAGGCACTGTTATCGGCCTGCGGCCGGATGGCACCAATGTGCATATTGATCTTCAAGCGCAATTCACAAACGAATTGAAAATTGACCAAAGTGTCGCTCACAATGGCGTGTGTTTAACGGTTGTTGATATCAATGAAAACCAATATACCGTTACGGCGATTGAAGAAACGCTTAAAAGGTCGAATTTGTCCGATTGGAAACCTGGTACAAGGGTTAATCTAGAACGCTGTATGTCGGCTTCGGGCAGGTTTGACGGCCATATTGTACAGGGGCATGTAGATACAACAGGCGTTTGTGTGCGCATTGAAGAACGTGGAGGATCTTGGAACTACCATTTCGAGTATGAAGCCAACGAGAACAATGTAACTGTAGAGAAGGGAAGTATCACCATTAATGGAGTATCCTTAACAGTAGTTGAAAGCAACATTAACGGATTCTCAGTCTCCATTATTCCGTATACCTACGAGCATACGAACTTCCATACTTTAGAAGTGGGCTCTCGGGTGAATCTGGAATTTGACATTGTCGGCAAATACGTGGCTCGACTAATGAAAAGCTAAAAAAAAACGTCCCGATATTTTCGGGACGTTTTTTTATTCAACAAATCGTTTAATTGATTTTATTCGTTTCGAATTAAGGTGAGGTGACCTTTTACTTCTAATTCTTCACCTTCTTCCCCTACAGCTCGGACTACATAGTAGTACGTTCCTTCTGGGTGACCTTCACCGCTCCAACCTGCACTTGGGGTTTCCCAATCGGACCATTCGTAAATTTGCTTACCCCAACGGTTAAATATTTGACCGTTGAATTCAACTAAATTCGTGGTAGAGTCATTCGCTGTAACAGCATTGTAGTAGGGGAAAGTTCCTCCTGGAGTAAATACATTCGGCATTTTCAAACGCGGTTCGCGTTGATAAACTATGAATTCACAATAATTGGATTCGGTGCGGTATACTACAGATCCCGTATCGGTAAACTCACTGATAACACGAACAACATAGTTGTCAGCGTCATAAGGTTTCAAGAAAGTACTCGTCGCATCCGTTGTTGTATCTGCATTAACCCATACCCCGTTTCCTCCTTGGTATTGCACGTAGTAGGTAGGGTTGTCCCAACCCCAATAGTCGGACCATTGAACATCAAGTTGTAGCGTATCGACAGGATTATTACCACAATCTAATAATATAGTAGCGATTGAATCCGAAGTGGCAGATAAACCAGCATCGTATACCATTCTCACAAAGTAATTGTAGGCGTTTGAGTTGACATCTACTTGATTAAGGCTCAAATCTTCCCACGAAGTGGCATAGAAATTCGTTTCACTTCCAACCGGACCGTAAGGGCCGCCCGGATTTAAAGACCTAAAGATTTGATATTCCGTAAACAAACCAGCTAAATCGGTCCACAACGTGTCTGTAGAAATACCCCACTCAACCATTGGATGGTCATCATTCACTACGGTCACATTTTTCAAGTCCACGTCTACTTCATAGCAATTGAAAATATTGACCAAAACGGTGTCAAATTCACCAAGTGAACCACATTCAGAGGTGAGGGAATTAAAGTCGTTCCCCACTTTAGACCACACGGTGAACGTTCCATTCGGGGTTAAGTCGAATAAACCGGTCAGGAGTATTTGTTGAGTGACGCCATTCTGACAATTGACTCCCTGCGCCGCGATAATGGGCAGCGGGTCTCCGTTTGGAAAAGACATACGGAAATCGGATCCGTCAGGACTAATCGAGTTACAGTCAATGGGCTTGTTCACTGTGATAATAAAGGTAGAATCACCACAAGGAACAGTGATGTCAGGACCTAGAAGAGGTCTAGGCAATACGTTTACAGTGACAGTATCCCAGACTTGAACGCCGTTTACATCCGTTGCTTGAACCCAATAAACGGTTGTATCTGTA
>CBFHRK010000016.1:18411-34738 GCA_965658225.1 Flavobacteriales bacterium
AGGAGCAACCGTATCCGTTGTAGTCGTGTTACCCGTACTCCAAAGTAAGTTTGGAGGCGTACAACCAATAATTACTTCATCAATACCCCAAGCATCAAAACCGGTGCTACTCGTAGTCAACTGTGCCCAACGAAAAGAGGTCGTTGTTGATACTGCAGCTGCAGGTATCGGACAATTATAGAGGTTCCAGTGATACAGCGTACTTTGCTGCTGTTGAGCTAATGAACTAAATGGAGCCCAGTATCCACCGGTTCCGGGTACTTGAGTTGTGAAAGGTCCCGTTGTACTTAAGTTCCCAACAGGAGCCAAATCAGGTCCGGGGAAATCGGTCCAGGTTAAACCGTTATTGGTCGAATACTGAAGGTGAACCCCTTCGGTAGA
The DNA here is from genome assembly GCA_965658225.1 of Flavobacteriales bacterium. Taxonomy (GTDB): domain Bacteria; phylum Bacteroidota; class Bacteroidia; order Flavobacteriales; family ECT2AJA-044; genus ECT2AJA-044. The sequence goes on from CBFHRK010000016.1 coordinate 18,793, forward strand.
GGCATCTGGATCCTCGCAAGGACCTGCTCCAGGCACGAGACCATATCGCATCCAAAATTCAATATAACAAGCACCTCCCGCCGTTAGGTCGTAGGTGTTCGTAACGAGGGTTCTGCTTGGTGATGGTGTCGTTCCAACCCATAGGTGAGTTCCAACCGGCCCGGGTCCACAAGGGTTTGTAAATACCGGGTTCGCTTGAGTGGAGCTCCACCCAATACCAATAGTACCGTTGTTAAAATCATTAAAAAGAAAGGCCGATGTACATTCAAGGTTTACAGTATCACCCTCGCAAATGGTGGTGTCTTGACCCGGATCAATAATGGTAATGTTCAATCCTTGACCATAAGAGGCGCTAAATCCAAACGCTAAAACAAAAAGGAGTATAATTTTCTTCACGGCAAGTTTTATTTTAAGGTAACGGTCAATTCAGCTAACTCTAGGTCAGACAAGATAGGTGTAGAGGTTTTTCGTGTAAACCTTTTGTATTCCGACAAACCCTCTTGAGCACATTCGCCTTCAAGCGTTCCATTTGCCGGGATATTAAACACGAAGCTATTCTCTTCTTCTGAATTTCCGTCAAAAGCAGGTTTGTTGTCAAGCCAACGATGCGCAATCCAAGAAACATCGACTGGTTCGTTATTTGTATTGACAAGTTTGATTAAAACGTACTCGAGGAAAAGGCCGTTCGCCTCGTCGTCACAGGTTTGTTTTTTCATGTAAATCTGTACGCCAGTATCCTCTTTGTAGAGTTTCCATTCCGTGCTATCAATACCCTCTGGAGCCACAGCCGCAGTGGCGACGATGCAAATTGCTCCAACTAATCCGAGGATCCATCTTTTCATAAGTTTCTTTTCTTTAGGTTCAGCGACATTTGGCCAAGGTTGACAAATATAAGAAAAACATCAACCGCGGTACAATTAACGCTTATTCGCGCTCAATGGTTGGTTCATCGTTTCAATTGTCACTTATAGTGCATCGAGAACGTAAAAAACGTAATTTCGCGGTCTTATGAAGAACATTCGGAATTTCTGCATCATAGCGCATATAGATCACGGTAAAAGTACCCTAGCTGATCGATTGCTCGACGCTACTCAAAGCGTCACCGTTCGAGAGAAGAAAAATCAAATTCTCGACAGTATGGATCTCGAGCGCGAGCGCGGGATTACCATTAAGAGTCACGCAATACAAATGGCGTATAAATACGAAGGTCAGGACTATGTGCTAAATCTAATTGATACACCGGGACACGTTGATTTTAGTTATGAGGTTTCTCGATCGATCGCCGCTTGTGAAGGTGCTTTGCTCATCGTCGACGCAGCTCAGGGTATACAAGCCCAAACTATATCTAATTTGTACTTGGCTCTTGAGCACGATTTGGAAATTATTCCAGTCATGAACAAAATTGATTTGCCTAGTGCCAATCCTGAAGAAATTTCAGACCAGATTATCGACCTTATCGGGTGCGATGCCAGTGACATTATACCGGCTAGCGCCAAGGAGGGTATTGGTATTGAGGAAATATTAAGCGCCATCATTGAAAGAGTTCCGGCTCCCACCGGAGACCCTGAAGCGCCATTACAAGCGTTGATTTTCGATTCTGTTTATAACCCATTCAGAGGTGTGGAGGCATACTTTCGCGTAATGAACGGGCGCATTCACAAAGGCGAGCAGGTGAAATTCGTAAATACAGGAAAAGCCTATGGAGCCGATGAGATCGGCGCCTTAAAGCTTACACAAGAACCCAGGAAAACCATTGAAACGGGTGATGTTGGTTATATTATTTCCGGAATAAAGGATGCTCGAGAAGTAAAAGTAGGGGATACCATAACTTCTGTAAGCCGTCCTTGTGATAAGGCAATTGAAGGGTTTGAAAATGTGAAGCCCATGGTATTTGCCGGAGTATATCCTGTAGACACGGATGAATATGAAGAGCTTCGAGGGGCAATGGAAAAGCTCCAACTCAACGATGCTAGTTTAACTTTCGAGCCTGAAAGTTCAGCCGCCTTAGGATTTGGTTTCCGATGCGGATTTTTAGGAATGCTCCACATGGAGATCATTCAGGAGCGTTTAGAACGCGAGCACAAAATGACGGTCATTACAACGGTGCCCAACGTGTCTTACAAGTCCTATACGCGGGGTTCTGAAGAAGATTTTATGTGGGTAAATAACCCTTCAGATTTACCGGATCCTAGTCAGACCGTCAAGGTCGAAGAACCGTATATCACGGCTCAGATAATTACAAAATCCGATTTCGTTGGTTCTATAATGACTTTGGCCATCGAGAAACGCGGGATCCTGAAAAATCAGGTTTATCTCACTTCGGACCGGGTTGAATTGAGTTTCGATTTACCCTTGGCGGAAATCGTTTTTGATTTTTATGACCGATTAAAAACAGTATCAAAAGGCTACGCTAGTTTCGATTATCAGCCGATTGGCTATCGTGAATCGAATTTGGTAAAAGTTGATGTGCTGTTGAATGGTGATCAGGTAGATGCCTTATCGGCCTTGATTCACCGCGACAATGCCTATGACATTGGAAAAAAAATGTGTTCGAAGTTGCGCGAATTGATTCCTCGTCAGCAATTTGATATTGCCATCCAAGCAGCTATTGGATCCAAAATTATCTCCCGTGAAACTGTTAAAGCACTCCGAAAAGATGTTACGGCGAAATGCTACGGAGGTGATATTTCGCGAAAGCGTAAACTCCTCGAGAAACAGAAAGCAGGAAAGAAACGGATGCGTCAAGTCGGAAATGTAGAAATTCCGCAACAGGCCTTTTTAGCGGTGCTTAAACTGGATAGTTAAGCTCATTTCTTTGTAGCTTAGTACGCCCTGCGGGCGGATTGACATGCGCGCCTACAACCATATTTAAACTTGGAAAAGAGAATAACAGACTATGTCAGATAGGATTTCGGAGTTAGATGAAAAAATTGCACTCGCTAAACTGGGTGGTGGTCAAAAGCGAATCGACGCGCAACACGCAAAAGGAAAGCTTACTGCACGAGAAAGAATTCATTTCCTTTTAGACGAAGGCACTTTCGAAGAAATTGGAATGCTGGTTACACATCGATCTACGAATTTCGGTTTGGATAAGCAGAAGTTCCTTGGCGATGGAGTAGTCACAGGATACGGTCGCGTAAATGGTCGTTTAACCTACGTTTTTGCTCAAGATTTTACCGTTTTAGGTGGTTCACTCGCTGAAGCCCACGCGCAAAAAATTTGTAGAATTATGGATCTGGCGATGCAAAACGGCGCGCCCATTATCGGCCTTAATGATTCAGGAGGAGCTCGAATTCAAGAGGGCGTTGTATCTCTTGGTGGATATGCCGATATATTCTTTAAAAATACGCGAGCGAGCGGAGTCATTCCGCAATTGTCAGCTATAATGGGTCCGTGTGCCGGAGGTGCTGTGTACAGCCCGGCTTTAACGGACTTCATTCATATGGTTGAAGGTACAAGCTACATGTTTGTGACCGGACCCAACGTAGTGAAAACGGTGACACACGAAGAAGTGAGCTCCGAAGATTTAGGAGGAGCCTCTACCCATGCAACTAAGTCGGGCGTGGCTCAATTTACAGCACCTAACGAAATTGCTGTGATTCAGCAATTGAAACAGTTGCTCAGTTATATTCCCCAAAATTGCGAAGAAGAGCCGCCTTCTGTTCCTTATGATTCTTCGGATGAATCAAGAGAAGTGCTCAACTCGATTATTCCTGAAAATCCGAACCAGCCTTATGATATTAAAGAAGTAATCGAAGGAGTTTGCGACGCTGATTCGTTCATGGAAGTCCATAAAGATTACGCGGAGAATATTGTTGTAGGTTTTGCTCGACTCGCTGGAAAAAGCATTGGAATTGTTGCAAATCAACCCGCATTTTTAGCAGGAGTTCTCAATATAGAAGCTTCGCAAAAAGGAGCTCGATTTGTCCGGTTCTGTGACAGTTTCAATATTCCGCTGCTCGTTTTTGAAGATGTACCTGGATTTTTACCTGGAACGGATCAAGAATGGAATGGAATCATCTTGCACGGTGCTAAATTACTCTATGCTTTTAGTGAGGCAACGGTTCCTCGAGTTACCGTAATTACGCGCAAGGCTTATGGCGGCGCCTACGACGTTATGAACTCTAAACATATTGGAGCGGATATGAATTTTGCTTGGCCTACAGCAGAAATTGCGGTAATGGGAGCCAAAGGAGCCGCTGAAATTATATTCCGAAAAGAAATAGCAAACGCCGAAGATCCTGCTGCCAAGCATGCCGAAAAAGAAGCTGAATATGCGGAATTGTTCGCACATCCGTACAACGCGGCAGCACGAGGCTACGTAGACGAGGTTATTAAACCTGAAACAACGCGTCAAAAACTAATTCGGGCATTTGATATGCTCAAAAACAAAGTAGACGCCTTACCTAAAAAGAAGCACGGAAATATTCCGTTGTAATAACACGACAAATACTTTCAACATGAAAAAATCAATTGCCCTTTTCTCACTAGTTTTTGCAGCATTTAGCCTAATGGCTTTTGTCATGGCCGGAGATACCGGAACCAATTTAAGCATCGGCGACTCGCTACCCTCTGCCAGTGTAAAAATGACGAATATCGACGGAAATCAAATTAATCTTCGAGAAGCCGCCGATAAGAATGGTTTACTCGTTATTTTTTCTTGTAATACGTGTCCGTTCGTTATCGAGTGGGAAGAAACGTATCCCGGATTGGGCGAGTTAACGGCCGCCAATGACATCGGCATGGTGCTTGTAAATTCAAATGAGGCAAAACGCGACGGTGATGATAGTATGGCTGAAATGAAAGCGCACGCTAAAGAAATGGGCTACAATACCTCCTATGTTGTGGATGAAAATCATGTAGTGGCCGATGCATTTGGCGCCAGAACAACGCCGCACGTCTTTTTATTTGATAAGAACATGAAGCTCATTTACGAGGGTTCCATTGACGATCGTTTTGACAATAAGGAGCGCGCAGTGACCGCAACCTATTTAGAAGACGCCATTAATAACTATGCTTCCGGAAATCCCATTGACCCGAATGATACCCAAAGCAAAGGCTGCAGTATAAAACGCGTTAACTAAGACCAGTAAAACTTTCTCATTTGATGAATATCCTTCTGCTAGGGTCTGGTGGGCGCGAACACGCGCTTGGCTGGAAAATGGCCCAAAGTCCTTTACTCAAGAAATTATTTATTGCTCCGGGAAACGGAGGTACCGCGGAGGTCGGCGAAAACGTCGATCTAAATCCCAATGATTTCCCATCGGTGATCTCTTTCATCAGAAGCCGTTCGATTGACGGTGTAGTAGTTGGGCCCGAAGATCCGCTTGTAAATGGCATTCGCGACGCCATCGAAAGCGAGAGCGATTTAAAAGACGTTTGGATTATCGGGCCGGGAAGGGCCGGAGCACAATTAGAAGGTTCCAAAGAGTTCGCCAAGGATTTTATGCAGCGCCACGCAATTCCGACGGCGCGTTACGGGACATTCACCAATGACAATATTTCCGAGGGGCATAGCTTTCTGGATACCTTAGAGGCTCCTTTTGTACTTAAAGCCGACGGCCTAGCGGCCGGAAAAGGAGTGCTCATCATCGATGATCGAGAGAAAGCAAAAAGCGAACTCACCGCCATGCTCAATGGGAAATTTGGTGCTGCCAGCGCCAAAGTGGTTATTGAAGAGTTCCTTCACGGCATCGAGCTTTCCGTTTTTGTGCTTACCGACGGAACAAGCTACAAGCTATTACCCTCAGCAAAAGATTATAAACGCATCGGCGAAGGGGATGTCGGACTAAACACCGGAGGAATGGGTGCTATTAGTCCCGTGCCCTTCGCAAACGAGGATTTCCTCAAAAAAGTCGAGGAGCGTATCGTCGCACCAACCGTAAACGGACTTAAAACCGATGAGATTCCCTTTTGTGGATTCCTATTTATAGGACTAATGAACGTGAATGGTGCCCCCTTCGTAATTGAATATAATGTACGAATGGGCGATCCAGAAACGGAAGTGGTTATGCCGCGACTCGACACTGATTTAGTGGCTTTGTTTCGCGCTGCTGGAACGAATCAGCTACATTCTGAAAACCCTATATTTAAGACAGAAACAGCTGTTACTGTTATGCTGGTTAGTGGAGGGTATCCAGAAGCATATGAAAAAGGAAAGGAAATATCGGGTGTCGAAGAAATTACCGAAAGCCGCGTTTTTCACGCTGGAACGAAAAAAGAAGAAAGTCGATTGATTACCAATGGAGGAAGAGTCTTGGCAATTACCTCACTCGGTTCGAATTTGGATGAGGCCTTGAATAAATCGTACCGGTCTATTGATCAAATTGAATTTGATCAAATGAATTATCGGAAAGATATCGGGTTCGATTTACGTTGAGTATTTATTGCTCACCGGCTCTTTTGAACTTGACCAACTGGCCCATCCAGTAAAGAAAAGCAATAGAAACAACTCCGAGGAAGACCGCGTTCGCAGAATTACCTAGTAATGGGAATACTTCAAAGCTCGCTTGTAATAAGTCTCCGAGTGCGTACCAAAAATCAGTCATCGTGTTTTGTTTAAATCAGCCCAAAATTAAGTAAAAAAGCACAATGTTGTTGAACGTATTTAGAAATCAACGACCTGCGTCAAACATAATTGTTTTGGTGCTTTTTCTTGTCTTTTGGTTGCCCGGGTGGTTTTTAAGACCCACCGAGATTCTGCCCGAAGGTGGAATGCCGCTTTTTTTGTTCGTTAATTACATCTTCGGGAATTTCCCCTGGGTTATAAAAGTGCTGTCGGCACTGGGCTTGTTGGCCAGCGCCGTAATTTTTAACGGAGCCATTAATCGCCAAGATTTTTTCAAGGCACGGAATAATCTCACCCTCTTCTTCGTGGTGTTCTTAAGTTTTAGTTTACCTGAAATAGTTTCTGGCGGCCCGGCCCATTTTGCACTTCCGTTTCTCTGCTTATCTCTCGGTCAATTATTCAAATTGTACTTCGATGAAGGCAGCCTCATGCTTATTTTTAATGCGAGTTTGTACTTATCCATCGGGATGCTTTTTTATGGGCCTTTAATTACCTTTCTTCCTCTGCTCCTCATAACCTTAATCATTAACGGTAGAGCAGATTGGCGACATCTTACAGTTATTGGTTTGGGCTTATTGGCACCCCTTATTATTGTCGGTTCCATTTGGATTTGGCTTCCGGATTCCCGTTTCCCCACTTATGTCAATACCTTGGATTCAGCGCTCGTGGGAAATGTGGACCTTTATGTGCCTGCCAGCGAGGTGCCATTGATGATTTCCGTGCTAATCGTAATGGTTATTAGCGGAGTGGAGTTAAGTCTCAATCTGGGAAAAAAGAGAGTTAGTAACCGAAAGAATTTTTTACTCATGATCTGGGCTGCCATTTTCGGTATGTTGGGATTTCTAGTCGCGCCGGCCAATCAATTGACTCATTTAGTGGTTTTGACTGTACCGGTCGGACTCCTACTCTCTAATCTCTTTTATTACATACGCCAACCGCGTTTGGGGGATTTGGCCATTGTGGTTATTCTTATCTCTGCTTTGATTTCTGTATTCACGCCCTAAAGTTTTTGATACCTTCGTTTTATGTCTAAAAAGAAAAAGGCTAAGGATATTGAGAAGCTGAAAGATCAGTTCTTTTCGAACGTTACTCACGAGTTTAGAACGCCGCTAACCCTAATTTTGGGTCCGGTGGAGCAATTATTGCGGAATGAATACGACGCACAAACACAGCAGCGATTGCTCATGATTCAGCGCAATGCATTGCAATTGCAAAAACTTATAGATGAGCTTCTGGATATAAGCAAAATCGAGAATGAGAAAGTCACTATGGCTGTCTTTAATGCCGATTTCGCTCGATTTGCCCACGACTTATTTGAGTCGTTTCGGCCCATCGCGGAAGACAAAGCACTCCGTTTGGTTTGGGAAGGTCCATCATCCGGGATGCTTGTTTTTTATGACGGTGCCAAATGGAAAAAAGTGCTCTACAACCTCATTTCAAATGCGATAAAATTTACAGACGGGGGCGGTGCCGTTACTGCCCGATTAAAAGAAGAGGACAATCAAATTCAATTCACGATTACGGATACCGGAATCGGAATTGTAGAGAGCAAGATTCCGCATGTATTCGATCGATTCTATCAAGAAGATCCGACCCATGTGCGCTTGTATCAAGGCACGGGCATTGGGCTCGCATTGGTTAAAGAACTGGTTGAGCTCAATAACGGGACCATTGAAGTTAGCAGTGTCAAGTATCAAGGGTCTACGTTTACGGTGCGTTTTCCCGCCTATCGGCGAGAAAGTGAACTACCTCCCAATTGGCCTGTAATCTCGCCGGAGGCGGAATTACTTACATCAAATACGGAAACGCAAAGGCACAGCACCGATGTGTATCCCATTGTCGATACCCAAACAAAAGAGGGAGAACACCCGGTGGTGTTAGTCGTGGAAGATAATAATGAAATGCGGCCGTTCATTAAATCGATTCTAACCAATGAATACGAAGTGATTACCGCTCAAAATGGCGAAGAAGGGCTTCAACTAGCGTTAGAACAAGTTCCAGACCTTATTTTGAGCGATGTAAATATGCCCAAGCTCGACGGATTCGAAATGCTTCATCTCCTGCGAAAAGAAGAAGTGGCAAGCCATATTCCCGTTATTTTTCTGACCGCTCGTGACAGCGAAATCGATCGAATTCAGGGGCGCCAAGAAGGAGCAGAATCCTACATCACGAAGCCGTTTAATAGTGAAGAGTTGTTGCTTGTGGTTAAAAATATGCTCGCTCACAGAGATCGCCTTTTCGAGTATTTTAAAACTCAATTTGTTTTCGAAGAAGTCAACGGAAACAAACCGCTTTCGCGTGAAGAAAGCTTCTTGTTGAGAATTCAGAAGATTGTTGATACGTCAATGGACGATCCACTTTTTAGTGTGGAAACGCTGAGCAAGGAACTCTTCATGAGTAGAACGCAAGTCCATCGGAAATTGAAAGCGCTAACGAATACCAGTACCAGTATTTATGTTCGGAATTACAAATTGGAAAAGGCGCGCAAAATGATTCTCGAAAGCGATGATAGCATAACCGAAATAGCCTACAAACACGGCTTTAGTAGTCCGGCCTATTTTAGTAAATGCTTCAGCGAATTTTTTGGTGAATCACCCTCGGGAATTAAATCGCGGGACCTTCCGAAATGAGGAAATTTCTTTCCATTTTCTTGCTTTTATTTGCGGCTACTGCAGTGGCTCAGCCTGTTTTGTCGGTTCCCAATTTGGAGGACCCAAAAGCAGATCTTTCCTTGAAACAGTATTTGACCGTTTGGAAGGATACGTCGGGAAATTTGGAGGCACGAGACGTATGGATCCGTGAGCGGCGTTCGTTCGTTCCCTATTCTGAATTCGAATGGGACGAGTCTCTCGATGGAACTTATTGGATCTTTTTAAAGTACGAGGCGAGGGAAGATATTAATCCATACATCACCTTTAATGGTTCTGAAGCCTATTTGTATCTCAGAAATGATAAAGGAAATATCGCAGAATATCGAGGGCCAACTACGGAGCGATTAAAAGCGCGGAGATCGGGTTCATTTCAAACCGATGTTCCCGTAATTCAACTGAAAGGACTGGCTAGTTCAGCCCAATTTTTGCTTTTTAAAGTCGTCTTTAATACTTCAGAAAACCAATCCGTACTGACGGTCAAGTACAGTACTCAATCATTCGAAATGCTCGATCTAATTGCCGGGCAACAAAGTGCGTATTATGCTTTTGTCGGTATACTCATGGCGTTTTTCCTCTATAATATTTTCTTTCTAGTGGTTACAGGGGAAAGTTCGAATGTGTTTTTTCTGGTCTACGTTTTTGCTGCCATCATTCTGCTGTATCAGCTGTTTCAGACGGATGTTCTATTCCAATCGGTAGAAGGGAAATTCGAATGGGCAGCCGTTTTAAATCGATTTTTGACCTTGGTGCTTGTAGTAAGCTTCGGCTCGTTCACTACAACCTACATGAACTTGAAAAAGGAAGCGCCTCAAATTCGCCAGATTATTCTAGGGCTGTTGGCCGTGTTTGTATTGAACTTTGTGCTTTGGTTTTTTCAACCTCGATATGAAGAAACAACGCGTAATTTCAATGTTCTCATTTCCTTAGTTTTATTCTTCTGTGCCGCACTCGCTGCAACGCGCATTTATTTGAAAGGCGTAAAACATTTGCGCTACGTCATGTTGAGTTTTGTCGTTTTATTTATCTGCTTGTGTTTGTTCGGGCTCGATTTTTTTGGAGTAATTGAAACGAATTTCAATTTTTTCTTTACCGGAATCACAGCCCAGATTTTTTTATTCAGCTTGAGTTTCGCGGATCGATTTAACTTAGAGAAGGCGAAAAGACTCACGGTATTGTCGGAGCAGAACGTACTGCTCGAAAACCGTGTGCGCGAGCGTACCCGTGAAATTCAAGAAGAACAGGAAAAGTCGGAGAAGTTATTGCTCAATATTCTCCCTAAACAAACGGCGGATGAACTAAAATCGGAAGGAAAAGCTCTGGCTCATTTGTATCCAAATTGTACCGTACTTTTTTCTGATTTTGTAGATTTCACTAAAATTGCGGAAAAACTTGAACCTCAAAAATTGGTCGATTTGATCGATCAGTGCTTTCGAGGTTTTGATGAAATTATTGATCAATATCCCGTTGAGAAAATCAAGACAATTGGCGATGCTTACATGTGTGTTAGCGGTCTTCCGGAGTCCAACAACGAACATGCACAAGTGATGGTGTCCGTGGCTTTAGATATGGTCGAATTTTTAGAGCGCCTTCGGCGCGATAGAGAAGCAAAAGGGCTCCCTTATTTTGAAGGCCGCTTTGGTTTGTCGAGTGGTTCTGTCGTGGCTGGTGTAGTTGGGACAAAAAAGTTCCAATATGATATTTGGAGCGATACTGTTAATACAGCGGCCCGAATGGAACAAAACTCAATGAAAGGAGGAGTGAATATATCGGAGACAACCTACCAGCTTGTAAAAGAAAATAAATTTTTAAAATTTGAAACAAGAGGCTCATTACACGTTAAGAATAAAGGTGAAATGAGCATGTACTTTGTAACACGGAGTTCACAATGATATAAGAATTTGCAACAATTGTATATGTAACTGTTTCCTAAATGTTACATTTTTACCCTTGTATTTGGATTTATGGCGGAATACGAAATGGCGAAGAAAAAAATATTGAGGTTTCTTGAGGAAAATCTTCCTGGAGATCTCCGCTATCATAGCATAGAACATACGAGGGATGTGCTCAAAGTTTCATTAACTCTGGCAAAGGAATACGAACTCGAGAAGGAAGAGGTAAAGGTATTGTCAACAGCTGCATTGTTGCACGATAGTGGATTCATATATACCTACCAAGGTCACGAAGAAGCAAGCTGTAAAATAGCTCGTGAATTATTACCTGAGTTCGATTATAGCCCAGAGCAGATTGAAACGATCTGTAATTTAATCATGGCAACGCAAGTGCCACAAAAGCCGGTAACGCAACTGCAGCAAATTCTTTGTGATGCCGATCTCGATTATTTAGGAAGACCCGATTTTGTTGAGACAGGGAACCGCTTGTTTGAAGAGTTTAAATCGCGCGGAATTGTCTCAAGTGAGCGCGATTGGAATGAGCTCCAAATAAGGTTTCTCACCTCCCATGAATACCATACAGATTATTCAAAGTCGAACCGAGAAAATGTCAAGCAAGCGCATCTTAAAGAGGTCAAAGAGATTGTTGCAGGCTATAAAGACTAGTTCTATATTTGACCCAACAATCTACTTGTCATGAAAAAAAACACTCTTGTTGTTCCAACTGATTTTTCAGTAGTTGCAGACACTGCTTTAAATCACGCCTTGTATATCGCTCGTCCAATGGACGGCAAAGTTGTGCTTTTGCACATACTAAAATCGGATCAAGAACGCGACGCTGCAGAAGCGAAACTCAATGCACTTGCGAGTAAGGCTTCTGACGAATCAGGTGTTGAAGTAGAGTATATGATGCAAACGGGTAGCATTTTTGATGACATTGGCAATGTAGCCTCAGGGTTAGACGCCAAGCTCATTTTAATGGGCACGCACGGAATGAAAGGCTGGCAGTTTTTGACTGGAAGTAATGCGCTCCGCGTTATAAAAGATAGTTCTACGCCTTTTATAGTGGTTCAAGATAAAGGGATTAATGAAGGCGGATACGATGTGATTGTTCTTCCAATTGACTTGTCAAAAGAAGAGAAGCAAAAACTTAAATCCGCCGTTGAGATAGCTAAATTTTTCGAGAGTAAGGTGTACATCGTTTCTCCAGATCATTCGGATGAGTTTTTGAAAAATCAGCAAAAAAGAAACATGCAGTATGCTGAGAATTTCCTCCGTGATGAAGGAGTAGATTTCGAAAGTAAAACACTAGACGATTCCAATTCTTTCGAAGAGGAAGTAGTGAAGTTCGCCAACTATGTTAGGGCGGATTTAATTTCTATAATTAATCATGAAGACGCGGTTGGAGCACTCTTCGGAAGTTCTTTCGAACAGCACTTAATTACCAACAAAGAGAAGATTCCGGTAATGGTTATCAACCCAAAAAATATCACCACCCTTGGAGGTGTCATTGGGACTTAACCAACCTTGAAAATATAGTATCTTTGCCGGGAATTCGTTCTCGGCATTTTTATTTAATTCTATTTGATTATGAAGTTCGGCGTTGTGATTTTCCCAGGTTCCAATTGTGATCAAGACATGATCTATGTTTTGAAAAGCCTTGGTCATGAAGTGGTAGAGTTATGGCATAAAGACCACGATTTACAAGGTGCTGAATTTATTATGTTACCCGGCGGTTTTAGTTATGGCGATTACCTTCGCTCGGGAGCTATTGCTCGCTTTTCTCCCATCATGAATGAAGTGATTGACTTCGCTTCAAAAGGCGGATTCGTAATGGGCGTGTGCAACGGATTCCAGGTTTTGTGTGAAGCGGATTTGCTTCCGGGTACCTTAATGCACAATCCGAATCACAAGTTTATTTGTAAGAATGTATTCATAAAGCCTCAAAGCGGAACGGCGCTTCCATCGGCTGAATTAAAGGCTTCGGATGTTCTAGAGATTCCAATCGCCCACGGTGAAGGGAATTACTACGCAAGCCCAGAGCTTTTGAAAGAGCTCAATGAAAATGATCAAGTTATGTTCCGTTACTGCGAAGCCGACGGATCAATATCTCCTGCTAGCAATCCTAACGGATCGATGGAAAACATCGCAGGCGTTTGTAACGCTGAAAAGAATGTTTTCGGAATGATGCCGCACCCGGAAAGAGCTGCCGATATGAATTTGGGGAATACAGACGGACGAAGAATTTTCGAATCCATCTTAAGCGGAATTCTCGAAGAAGCTTAATTACTTATAGTAATTCATTAGATCGATTTCTTCCCAGGCTCTATCCGGAACCATGGCTGATACGTCGTGCCCTTCTTTTATTGCCTTTCGTATAAAACTACTCGAAAGCTCCATGAGCGGAGCATTTATCTCGTGCACTTCCATGCTGTCATTGACGTGGCTTTCAATAGGGAAATCAGGCCGTGGGTACACGTATACCGGGAATTCTGCCATCAAGAAATCGGCGTTCTTCCATTTCGGGAAGTGAACCAAATTATCACTCCCCATAATGAGGCAAAAGGCATGATCGCTATGCTTTTCGCGCAAATGCGCTAAGGTGTCGGCAGTGTAACTCGGTTGCGGAAGCCCGAATTCCACATCGCTGACCCGGATGTTTTCATACTTTTCAACGCCGAGTTGGGCCAAGTGAAAACGTGCTCGTTCATCGAGCAGGTTCGCTTTCTTTTTAAATGGATTATGTGGTGAAACTACCATCCAAACTTCATCTAAATCAGAAAAAGTAGCCATGTACTGGGCAATGACCACGTGTCCAATGTGGATTGGGTTAAAACTTCCGAAATACAATCCTACTTTTTTCATGAACTCAGGAATGCACGAACTTGATTATCAATTTCGTTTAAAGCGATCGTTAGATCATCATTGACGATTACAAAATCGAATTTTTCCTTAAAACCCATTTCGTAGTCGGCCCTAGCTAAACGCCTGGCAATTTGCTCGTCGTTCTCGGTGCCTCGACCTCTTAATCGGGCCGCTAGGACCGCCTTACTAGGGGCCTGAATAAAAAACGAACAAGCTCGATCCCCGAAGTATTTTTTCAAATTAACTCCGCCAACAACGTCGATATCGAACAAAACCGTTTTCCCAAGTGCGTGCAATCGATCCACTTCACTCTTTAAAGTTCCATAATATGTACCTGCATAAACCTCTTCCCATTCCAGCAATGCATCCTCAGCAATCTTTTTCTGAAACTCTTCGCCCGATAAAAAGTAGTAATCGACACCGTCTTTTTCTTTGCCTCGGGGCAACCTGCTCGTAGCGGAAATAGAAAAGGCTAGTTGTTCAGGCATTTTCTCCAAGAGGGCGCGCACCAAAGTGGTTTTGCCCGATCCAGAAGGCGCCGAAAAAATAAGAGCCTTTCCTTTCATTACAGAACGTTTAAGACTTGCTCTTTGATTCTCTCCAAATCATCTTTCATTTGAACCACGTGCTTTTGAATATCGGCATGATTAGCTTTTGAGCCGATGGTATTTATTTCCCTTCCCATTTCCTGAGCAATAAAACCCAATTTTTTTCCTTGACTTTCTTCCTCATCCAAGATATTTAAGAAGTAGCTACAGTGTTTTCTCAAGCGCACTTTTTCTTCGTTGATATCAAACTTCTCGAGATAATAAATTAATTCTTGTTCGAATCGATTCGAATCGAGCTTGTCTTTCAGTTCCTCGAGTTGCTTCATGAGGCGGTCTTTCACGCCATCGAGCCGTTCCTCTTCTAGGGGTTCAATAGCCTTTAGATTGTCCGAAATGGAGGCTACGTTGGCTCGTAAATCCTTTTCCATGGCTTGCCCTTCAGCGAGGCGGTGCTCATTTATTTTAAGGAGTCCTTCATCTACAACATCTAAAAGCGCGGCGCCGAGTTCTTTGCTCATTTCTTCGCGCTGACTTTGAAGTATTTCCGGAAATCGAAGAATAGAAGGAAGTAAGTCGGCACCATCTCCGAGCTCTATGCTGAGCTCCTTTAACTGTTTGTGGTACGAGCGAATCAATTCTGAATTGAGTTGATTTGCACTCTCTCCCCCTTCCGATTCGAGGTAGATACTCAAATCTACCTTTCCGCGCTTTAGGCTCGCCGCAGCTCGATTTCGGATATCCGATTCTTTTTCCCTGAAAATCTGTGGTAATCGCGTATTCAGATCGAGCGATTTACTGTTCAGCGATCGAATTTCAATCGTTATTTTTTTGGAGCCGTATTGGCCGGTGGCTTTTCCGAAGCCGGTCATTGAGATTACCATATACTGGGTTTTGGTCGGTGCAAAGGTACTAAATCGGCAGGTGTATGAGCGCCTAGCGGCGCGATACCAAATATACTCCCGTAAAGATCAACGCTCCTGAACCCATCATTACAGGAGTTAGTCGATCGCTTCCGACCGCAAGGGCGAAAAGAGTAGCGAGCAATGGTTGCAAATAGATGTAAATGCTCACTACCGAGGGGTTCACCGATTTGAGGGCGAAGGTATTCAGTAAATAGGCCAAGAAGGTAGTTCCTAAAACCACAAACGCGGTACTCCACAATATGGCGGTCGGCATGGTAGCCCAAGAAATCGCGTGGAAGTCCGTCCACCCGAAGGGTGTGACGAAAAGAAGCCCGAACGTGAAGACCCACTTAATTACCGTGAGCGGCTGATACCGCTGCATCAAAGGTTTCACAATTACGAGGTAAATTCCGTAACTACTGGCATTTAGAAAAACGAGCAAGTTCCCGAGGTGTTGGTCATCGCCAAGTAACTGAACGCTGCCGCCACTGTTGTACGTGATGAGCGTAATCGCACCTGTTGC